>JAISFR010000088.1 GCA_031263565.1 Candidatus Adiutrix sp.
CCCTAACCGCCTCAAGGCGCGTTTCTGTACCTTGAGGCACACCTGGGCATAGGCAAGCAGTCTGAAGCGCGTCTACGGCGGATTCTGAACTCTTCTTTCTTCTCTTCCCTTCCGGCTTCGGCCAGGATTTTTTTTTGAGATTCCTATCGGCCTATGGTTCGCGCCGTGGAGATAAATATAGATGCGGGCTTCAGCCCCGGGCCAATTGCCAGCCCGAAGGGCGGCCGGCAATTGCCCGGTTCCCCCTATATTTATATATGGCAATAGGGGCAATAGAACATTACCATAAAATCAATAACTTACGGACAGGTTTTTGCCCCTATTGCCCGGACTTCCGGGCAATAGCTTTTTCTAGCAAAATCAACACCTTATAAAATTTGCCCTACTGCGAATTGCCCTTCACATCTGTGGGCTTAACATAGTTGTTTCCGGGGGTCCCGGATTCCGTAGTTCACAATTGTGAATTGCAATTGTGAATAAAATGTTGACAATCCAGCTTGCCTAATGTAGCCTCTAAATAGTAAGCCTCAGAGCAGGCTGGGTGCAGGAAAATGGGAACCGATACCAAATTCAAAAAAGGCCAAAGCGGCAATCCTGGCGGGCAACGGGCCATACCCAAAGAGGTCAAAGATTTTTTGGCCGGCAAAACCATGGAAGCGGCCCGCAAGCTGGTATTGCTGTTGAACAGCAAAGACGGCAATCTACGGCTCAAAGCGGCCAACAGCATCCTGGATCGGGTTTACGGCAAGCCGGATCAGGCCCACACCTTTAACGGCGACCTGGGCGGCAAGATCGTAGTCAAGTGGCAATCGTAATCCCCTATACGCCCCGCGAAGTGCAGCGGGACATCCACCAGATCATGGACGATCATCGCTTTGTGGTCCTGGTGGCTCATCGGCGCATGGGCAAGACCGTCCTGGCCGTCAACCAGCTCATCAAACGCAGCATCATTGACGGCCGGGACAATGGCTTTTATGCCTACGTGGCCCCCTTCCGCAACCAGGCCAAAGCCATCGCCTGGGACTACCTCAAGCATTTCAGCCGGGCTATTCCCGGTCTCAAAATAAATGAGCAAGAGCTTTATATCGAACTTCCCAACCAGGCCCGCATCCGTATCTTCGGGGCGGACAACCCCGACGCCTTGCGGGGGCACTACTTTGACGGGGTGATCTTTGACGAGGTCGCCCAGATCAAAAGTGAGGTCTGGGGGGAAATAATTCAGCCGGCCCTGGCTGATCGGGAGGGCTGGGCCGTCTTCATCGGCACCCCGAAAGGCATCAACCTCTTTTACGACCTTTATAAACATGCCCACGAGAATGATCTGTGGGTCCCGCTGCTCTATCCCATCCACCAAACCATGAAGACGGCCGACCCGCCCTTATCGCCCGAAGAAGTTGAGCGCCTGAAAGGCGAAATGAGCAACAACGCCTGGCGCCAGGAATTTTTATGCGACTTCTCGGCTTCGGCCGACGACGTCTTGATCCCGGTGGATCTGGTGACCGAAGCCGCCGGGCGGGTTTTGACGGAGAGGGACATTGCCGGGCTGCCGGTGGTTGTCGGCGTGGATGTGGCTCGCTTCGGCTCAGACTCCACGGTTTTCTTCCGCCGGCAGGGGCGGCAGGCCTTCCCGCCCCTGGTCCTGCAGAACATGAGCAATAAGGATGTCTCGGCCAGGCTGGTCAGCTATTACCATGAGCATAAGCCGGCGGCCATCTTTGTCGACGCCGGCCAGGGCCAGGGGATCATTGACTGGACCATTGACCAGATTCCCGGCGTGGTCGAGGTGCCGTTCGGCGGCCGGGCCTTAAACGAGGCCAAGTTTCTCAACCGGCGCTCCGAGATGTGGTACTCGCTGCGGGAGTGGATTATGGCCGGCGGGGCCATACCGGACGATGTGCGGCTCTGCAAGGAGCTGGCCGCGCCGACTTACTCATTTAACGCGACGGGCAAAATTCAGTTGGAGCCCAAAGAAAAGATTGTCGAGCGCCTGAAGTTCTCGCCGGACTTGGCGGACGCCCTGGCCCTGACCTTCGCCCAGCCGGTGCTGTTGCCGGGCGTCATCAACCGGCCGGGGAAGGCCGTGCAGAAGTCCAGCCTCTACGGCCGGCATCAATAATAATGTGGGAGGTGGAAAATGTGTTTTGGAGGTGGGGGCGGCGGCAGTATGCCGGTGGTGACTCCGGCGCCGGTGGCGCCCAGTGTGGTGGCCCCGATCGAGGCTGACAGCTCGGCCAAGTCGGCCGGGGATGAAGAGCGCCGGCGGCGGGCCGCGGCCAGTGGACGCAGCGACACCAACCTGACCGGCGGCCTGGGCGTCCAGGAGACGGCCCGGACCGGCGGCAAGAAGCTTTTGGGCGGGTAAACTGTGGCCTCCGAACTGGGATTGCTGCGATATCAAGCTGATGGGCCTCGGGCTATGGACGAGGCCAAGCGGAAACGCCATTGGCTGCGGCGCCTTGAAGAGCTTGAGAAAGAGCGTAAGAAGGGATGGGAACCGCATTGGAGGGCACTGTCTACCCATTTCATGCCCCGGCGGTCGCGCTTTTTGGACGCCGGCGAATGGACCAATGACGGAAGCCGGCTGAACTATCTGGAGGATAGCGTCGGCATCCTGGCCCGGCGGACGCTCTCGGCCGGAATGCTGTCGGGGCTGACCTCCCCGGCCCGGCCCTGGTTCGCCCTGTCGCTGGTTGATGAGCGGCTGGCCCAGCTCGGGCCGGTGCGGGCCTGGCTGCATGCGGTCTACGAAAGCATGGTCAATGTTTTCAACCGCTCCAATTTTTATGACCAGATGCATCTCTGCTATGACGAGCTGGCCACCTTCGGGACCGGGGTCATCCTGGTCGAGGCTGACGGGGATAACAGCATCAGATGCCGGACGTTGACGGTCGGCGAATACTGCATTGACACCAACGCTTCCGGGCGGGTGGATACCCTGTATCGCCGGGTGAGGATGACGCCCCGGCAGATCGTCGAGGCCTGGCCGGACAGTGTTCCGGAGCGCATCAAGACCTTGACGGACAATGACTCCAATGACTGGCTGACCGTGCTGCACGCGGTGGAGCCCAACCCCGGGCATCGGGAGGGGTCCAAGGATAGGAGCCAGCGGCCCTGGCGGTCGACTTACATGATGCTGGAGGGCGGCCACGAAATCCTTGAGGAATCGGGCTATTACGAGTTCCCGGCCCTCTGCCCCCGCTGGAACACCACGGCCAGCGACGTCTATGGGGAGTCGCCGGCCATGAACGCCCTGGGCGACGTGCTCTTTTTGCAGCGGGTGACCGAGGATGGCCGGCTGACCCTGGAAAAGGAAGTCAACCCGCCTCTGATGGTCGCCCAGTCGGCCGGCATCGGGCGGGGCCTGGATACTTCGCCTGGGGCGCTGAACTATATCAGTTCCCTGGCTCAGGGCCAGAACGCCATTCAATCGCTGTACCAGGTACGGGCCAACCTGGCGGCCGTGGAAGCCGTCAAGGACAAGGTCAAGCAGCAGATCAAAGAGGCGCTGTATAACGACCTGTTTTTGATGATCAACAACTCCCCCCGGGAAATGACGGCCACCGAAGTGGCTGAGCGCAATGGCGAAAAAATGATCTTGCTGGGGCCGGTGTTGGACCGGCTGCGCTCGGAGATGTACCAGCCCCTGATTGAGCGGGTTTTTGGGATCATGCAGAGGCAGGGTCAGATTTACATGGCGCCGCCGGAATTGCAGGACCAGGAGATCAAGATTGAGTTTATCAGCATTTTGGCCCAGGCCCAGAAACAGGCCGGGTTGGGGGCCATCAACAATACCGTGGCCTTTGTGATGCAGATGGCCCAGGCCAGCCCGACCGCGCTGGACAAGCTCAACATCGATGAGGCAATTGACGAGATCGCCGAAATGAACGGCACGCCGCCCAGCCTGATCAGGAGTGATGAGGATGTCGCGGCCATGCGGCAGCAGCGGGAAGAGCAGATGCAGCAGCAGCAGCAAATGGCCATGATGCAGCAGGGCCTGGGCATGGCCGGGCAGGCGGCCAAGGCGGCCAAGGATGCCGGGCTGAGCGCCCCGGAACTGATGGCCATGCAA
>JAISFR010000095.1 GCA_031263565.1 Candidatus Adiutrix sp.
GTCATGATGAAGCGTTGAAGAGGCTTTGTTCCGGTTTGCCTCAGGCGGCTTTTGGCGTCCCCGCTTCGGCGTTTCTTTGATGAAGAAGAACCTCTATATTTATACAGTTCGGTTGCGGCGTAGACGGTTTCGCCGCCTTCGGCCTTGACGATGTTGATGACGCGTTGACATGACGTTGACCAATGCCATATAAAATGATAAAATTCTTTCCTTATCAGAGCAGGCTGATTATCAGGCGCCGTTCCCTTTTCAGGGTCGGCCGCCCGCCGGCAGCCAGTTCACCGGAAGGATGGAATAATGAGAGCCAAACAGGAATTTAAAGTCGTCCCCCGTTTCCCTGAGAAGATGGAGCCCTTAAGGCGCATGGCCTACAACGTCATCTTCAGCTGGCAGAACAATATCCGCGATATTTTCCAGCGCATAGATCCCAAACTCTGGGACGATTCGGGGCACAACCCGGTGGCCTTCATGGGCCAGGTCAGCCAGGAACGCCTGGAATGCCTGGTGGGCGACCTGGGTTTCATGTCCCAACTGGAAGAGGCGGCCAACCGTTTTGACAAATACATGGCCGCGCCCAAAATCGGCGACGGACGGACCTGCGTGGCCTATTTCTCAGCCGAATTCGGCCTGACCACCTGCGTGCCCATCTATTCAGGAGGCCTGGGCATGCTGGCCGGCGACCATCTGAAGTCGGCCTCGGATCTCAATATCCCCCTGGTGGGCATGGGCCTGCTCTATCAGGAAGGCTATTTCTCCCAGTATCTCAACAACGACGGCTGGCAGATGGAACGTTACCCGGCCAACGACTTCGACAACATGCCCGTCACCCGGGTGCCGGGGGCCGACGGCCGGCAGATCAAGGTGGAGGTCAATTTCAAAGGCCGGCCGGTCAGCATCGCCGTCTGGTGCGTCCAGGTGGGCCGGATACCCCTCTATCTCCTGGACACCGATCTGGACGAGAACCCGCCCGACATCCGGGGCACCACGGCCCAACTCTACGGCGGCGACCGGGAGACCCGCATCCGTCAGGAAATCGTTTTGGGCATCGGCGGGGTCCGGGCGCTTAAGGCCATCGGCCTGACCCCCACGGTCATCCATATGAACGAAGGCCACAGCGCCTTCTCGGCCCTGGAGCGCATCGCCCTCTTGCGCAAGGATTTCGGCCTGTCCTTCGACGCCGCCCGGGAAGTGGTCCAGGCCTCCACGGTTTTCACCACCCACACCCCGGTGCCGGCCGGCAACGACACCTTCGACCCGGAACTGGCCCGGGCCTATTTCGAGGAATACTCCAAGGAACTGGGCATCAACTGGCGGGTGCTCCTGGGCTACGGCCGCATCAACCCCCGCGACGAAGGCGAAGCCTTCGGGGTCACCCCCCTGTCGCTGAGGCTGTCGGCCCACGCCAACGGGGTCAGCCGGCTTCACGGCGAAGTCAGCCGCCGCATGTGGCAGAACATCTGGCCCAAAAACCCGGTGGAAGATACCCCCATCGACTACGTCACCAACGGCATCCACGTCTCTTCCTGGGCCTCCCGGGAGATCGCCCGTCTTTACGACCGCTACCTGGGCGCCGACTGGAACGAGGACCGCAACCCCCAGCACATCTGGCGGCAAATCAGACAGATCCCTCTGTCGGAATTGTGGCGCGCCCATGAAAATTGCCGGGGCCGCCTGGTGGCCTTCACCCGCCGGGCCCTCTTCAAGCAGTTGAAAGCCCAGGGGGCGGGCACCGACACTCTGCGCCAGAGCATGGAAGTGCTCTCGCCCGACACTTTGACCATCGGCTTTGCCCGCCGCTTCGCCACCTACAAGCGGGCCACCCTCCTCTTCCGCGACCCAGGCCGCCTGGACAAGATCATCAACAACCCGGCCCGGCCCATCCAACTCATCATTGCCGGCAAGGCCCACCCCCAGGACAACGAAGGCAAGGCCTTCATCAAGCAGATCATTCATCTGGCCCGGGAACCGCGTTTCAGCAACCGCATTGTTTTTCTGGAAAACTATAACATGCGCATGGCCAGCCTTTTGGTCTCCGGCTGCGACGTCTGGCTCAACAACCCGCGCCGGCCGCTGGAAGCCTGCGGCACCAGCGGCATGAAGGCCACGGCCAACGGCGTCCTGAACCTCTCGGTACTCGACGGCTGGTGGGATGAGGGTTATGCCCCGGAATACGGCTGGGCCATCGGTCAGGGCGAAGTGGACCACAACCATGAGCTGCAGGATGAAACCGAGGCCCAGGCTCTCTATAACCTTTTGGAAAAGCAGGTGGCCCCCCTCTTCTACCAGCGCACCTCCGACGGCCTGCCGCAGCTCTGGTGCGAGATGATGCGGGGCAGCATCTGCGACCTGGTGCCGCGTTTCAGTTCCCACCGCATGGTCATTGATTACTACGAACGTTTTTACAAGCCCTCCTCGGAACGTTTTGACGGCCTGACCCGGGACAATTTCCGGGAAGCCGCGGCCCGGGCCGACTGGCGGCAGAAGTTGATGACCAGTTGGAGCGATATGAGCATCACCGGCATTTCCTCCAACGCCGACCAGGGCAGCCTCAACGTGGGCGACGAGATCGAATTCCGCGCCGAAGTGCGCCTGGGCTCGTTGAGCCCTGAAGACATTACCGTGGAAGCCTATTACGGCCATCTGGATCACATGGGCGAATTCATCGACCGCAACACCCTGCCCCTGAGCCCGGAAAACGATCTGGGCGGCGGGGTCCGGCGCTTCAAGAACAGCGTGGCCTGCCGCAGCACCGGCAAGTTCGGCTATACTGTCCGGGTGACCCCCAGCCAGGCCCGCCTGGCCAACACCTTTGTCATGGGCCTGGTCTCCTGGGCCTGATCAAGGCCCGGCCAGGCTGAAAATTTCCACTTCGAAAGAAAAGGAGCGACCACAAGCCCATGTGTGCCGCCAACGCCAGCCGGGCAAGCCGGCCCGTCGATCCCAAGCGTCTCCTGAGACCTCAAACCAGACTGGATATCATCCTGAATACGGACTTCATGACCGGACAGTCCGATGTCCGCAGTTCCATGATCCTGGACATCACCCCCGACTATGTGGTGGCCGCCCAGAGCGACCCGCCGATTCTCAAATCCATGGTGGACCGCATTGTGGAGGCCACTATCGTCCACCATGACTTTCTGACCTATCAGTCCACCCGCTGGGGCTGGAGCAGCCGGCTTCTGAACCTGAACAACGACTATCGCATTAACCCCAAGGACCCCCAGTCGGTCATGGTCTCGGCCGTCTATCTGAGTCTGCCGGGCCCCAAAGGGCTCCAGAAAAGCAATGTCCGCCAGGCCTACCGGCTGGATGCCGGCAGCGGCGGACGCATCAAAGTTGAAATGTCCCCGGCCCCGGTCAGCCTTCTGAATTTTTCAGCCGGCGGGATGATGCTGGCCACTCCGGCCCCGCCCAAATACAACCTGGGGCACGAAGTCGACTACAGCCTGCTCTTTCCGGCCGACGGGTCGCTGGACCAAACCACCATCCGGGGTCGGGCCGTGGTGGTGCGCCTGGAATACGAGCCGGGCGAAGCCAAGGCCAAACTGGGCCTCAAATTTCTGGACCTCAGCCCCGAAACCTTCCGCAACCTGGAAAAAGTCATCAACTACTACATGCTGGAAGAACAGCGCCGACGCAACCGGGAATTTTAGGGCCGGTCACGGACATCGGCCCAACGCTCCAGTTCCAGTTCGGCCTCGCGGACGGCGGCGGAAATTTCCGCGCCCAGAACGCGGCTCTGCCGATGCCCCGGCCAGCGGGCGGCCTCCGGCGGCAGATAGACCGGCGGGCGGAAAGCGATGACCAGCCTGGAGCCGGGCAGGGCCAGCCGGTTCTTGCTCCAGCTTTTTTTGAAAGTGCAGGCCCGGGAAACGGCCACCCCCAGAGGCACCAGCGGCCGCCCGGTTTTGGCCGCCAGATAGGCCGCCCCGGGTTTGGCCACCTGATAAGGCCCCTTGGGCCCGTCGGCGGCCAAGGCCACATTATGCCCGCTCTCCAGGGCTTTTTTCATGGCCAGAAGCCCGGCCGCCCCGCCCCGGGAAGAAGAGCCCCGGATAGGCCGGTGACCCAGAACCGAAAAAGTCCGGCTTAAAATGTCGCCGTCCCGGGACTGGCTGACCAGGATGCTGGCCTTCATCTGCGGCAGGGTCGGCAAAAGGCAGAGATCGTCGCCATGCCAGTGGGCCATGATGATCGGCCCGATTTCCTCCAGATTCGGATGATTGATCAGCCGCAGCCTCACTGTGGCGTAAAGGGCCTTGGAAAAGCGCCCCAGCCAGGCCGGCCAGTCCAGGGGAAAATGGGCCCGGCCGCCGTTCCGATTATTATCCAGAACTTCCGACATAGTCTCCGATTCAGCCCTCGTCGTTTCCTTCCTTCAAGGCCTTGAGCCCCTGCCGCATGGGGACGAGCATCAATAAAACGCAGATCGCGGCGGCGGCCAGCAGCAACAGGACCGCCACAGCCAGGGCGCCGGCCCCCGGCTGCCAGCGGCGGGAGCCCCGTTCCATATTCAAAAACAGAACCACCGGCCAGGACGAAAGCCCGATGACCGCCACGCTGCTCAGGCTGGAACTGACCATGTAGATCAGACCGCCGTAGCCGGTGGGGGCCTGGGCCGGATTGGCGGCGTCAAAGCGGGGAAAACGTCCTCCCAGGCCGATGGCCAGGGCGCAGAGGCCAGGAGTCAGGGCCATAATGATCAGAACGGCCGAAATATTCATGACCGGGCCGACGTCCAGATAGCGGTTGCCGAAAATGATCAGCATCAGGGAGATCAGCCAGATGGGCGGCAGCCAGAGCCAGAATTTGATCCACAGAAAATCTTTCAGGCTCATGGGCGCGGCCTTGATGATCCAATAGGCGAAGCCCTCCCCGGAAATGGAGGGAAAGGCGAAACGCAGGGCCAGGGTGGCGGCCACCAGGGCCACCAGGGCCATGTTGAGAAAGGCGAAGGAATTTTCCAGCACAAAAGCCCCGGCCGGAAAGCGCCCCAGATTGAGGACGGAAAAGTTGTAGAGATAGATGACCAGCAGAGCGGCCAGGAGCAGCAGTTGGGACCACTGGGCGTTATCCCGGAAAAAGGTTTTCAGGTCTTTGGTGACCAGGGCCCGCCGCGCCGGCTTCATTAAAGAGGTCAGAAAACGCCAGGCCCGGCCGAACAGGGCTAAGGTCACGGTGTCGCTCCCCCGCCGGCGGAAGCTGCCGGAAAGGCTTTTATTATAGCCCGGCCAGTAGAGAAACTGAGCCAGATACGAAGTCAGCACGGCCAGGGCCGCAGCCGTGCTCCACAAAAGGGCCAGCCACCAGATAAAGCTCATGGGCCCCGGCAGGCCGCTCAGTTCCGGCCAGACCGCCTCCACGGCCCATTCGGTGGGCAGGAGGATGGAACTCGGGCTTTGGAGATTGGCCAGATAGGCGGCGGCGCTCATGAAGCCGGCCGGGTTGACCAGCTCTTCCGGCCTCATCAGGCGAAAGGCGATATAGAGACCGCAAAAACCCACGATGGCCGCCAGGCCCATGATCTCCCGGGCCCGGCGGGCCGGAAAGACGTTGACCAGCGCCATCACCAGCATCTGGCTGACATAGCCGGCGCCGGCCAGAAGAGGCCCGGTGGCCAGAGGCGCGGCCAGGTAATAGGTCCAGGGCGCTTTAAAGACATAGCCGTAGGCCAGGAAGACGGGCAACATGAAGGCCGCCGGCATCCAGGCGCTGACCAGGAGCGCCTGCCCGCTGCGGGCCCAGAAAAGACTTTCCAGACTGATGGGCGCAGCCATCAGAAGGTCCAGGTCCTTGGACAGGAAAAAGCCGGACAGCGAAGAGATCATGGCCGAAAACATCAAAAGTGCGGCCCCGGAGATCCACAAAAGGCCAAGGAATTTGCGGCACAAAAGGTCGCCGATGACGTCGGCGCCTCGGAGATTGCCCAGGACCCTGACCGCGAAAACAAAAACCAGCGCCCAGACCACCAGGGTAAAGAGGGCCACGAAAATGGCCCGGGTGCGCCCGCCCTGGCCGGGGCGGCGGATTATATTTCTCAAACCGATGATTCCGGGCTTCATCAAAACGATCCAGGCCGGCATCGGAGCCTCCTTCAGATATTAAAATTCAGGACAATTTCTATTTACCAGACAGAGCCATCAGGAAGTGAAGACTTCGCTCAGCAGTTGAGGGGCGCCGCCGTCGGTTATTTTCAAAAAAACGTCCTCCAGGTCGCCGTCCTGGCCGCTGCGGGCCCGCAGTTCGTCCTCGGTGCCCACCGCCTTGAGCCGACCCTTGGAGATGATGCCGATGCGGTGGCAAAGGCGGGAGGCCAGGCTCATGGTGTGGGTCGAGATTAAAATGGCCACGCCCTCTTTTTCGGCCAGGTGTTTGAAAATATCCAAGACCAGCTTGGCCCCCCGGGGGTCGAGCCCGACAATGGGCTCATCCACCACCAGAATCCTGGGCCCGGGCAAGAGGGCGCCGGCCATGATCAGGCGCTGCTTCATGCCGTGGGAATAGTTGTCGATCAGATCCTCGCTCCAGTCCAGGAGCTCAAACAGAGTCAGGAGCTTGGGGCCGCGGGCTTCCAGAACCTTCCGGGGCACGGCATAGAGGTCGGCCAGAAACTCGAAAAATTCCCAGCCGGAAAGTTTTTCGTAGAGAAAGGGGCGGTCGGGAATATAGCCCACCAGACGCTTGGCCAGAGCGGGTTCTTTGGCCAGGTCGTGGCCGCCGAGGATGATCTGCCCGCTGGTGGGGGCCAGGGCGCCGGCCACCATGCGTATGGTGGTGGTCTTGCCGGCGCCGTTAGGCCCCAGAAAACCGAATATCTCGCCGGCCGCCACGGTCAGGCTCAGATCGTCGACCGCCGTATGCCGCTGGTAGCGCTTGCTCAGACGCCTGATTTCAATCATGAGGGAACCTCTGAAAATTTTATTACAGGCCCTTATTCGGCCTTTCCCCCGTTGAAGGCCGGGGACTCGGCGGCCTCCCGGGCCCGGTCTATTATTCTTTTCAATTCCTTACTGTTCAAGAGACCCGCCAGAGCCGGCGGCGGGACCAGGGGGCTGATTTCGGCCTGGGCCTGCCAGATCTCATCCACCCGCTCCAGGCGGAAGCCGCCCCCCTCTTCCTCGAAGACTCGGCCGTAGCGGTCGATGAGCAGCCGGGCGCCGACCGGGCCTTCGCCCAGGCGGACCCGGAAACCCGGCTGTTCGCGCCCGATTTCCGGGTCATAAACCGGGGCCTGGCCTTCCAGCCTGACCGCCAGAGGTCTGAGGCCGCGGCTGAAGGGCTCCAGAACCGTCAGGGCGTAATTGCCGTTTCTGGTCAAGCCCAGATAACTGAGATAGGAAGGCAGGAACTGAGTCAGGACCGGACCGGCCGGAGCCTTGAGACTGACCGGCCGCTGAAAATCCAAATGCCGGGCGTAGTCGCCCAGAAGATGGCCGTATTGCTCCAAAAAATCGACCAGCAGCGGCCCGTAGTCACCCAGGCTGACTTCCAGATTCAGGAACTCGTCCCGGACCAGGCCGCGCTCGACAACGGTCAGGGGCCCGGCCTGGACGATGAGGCTGAATTCAAGAAGATTCATGGTCCTGTCAAAAATGGCCTGGACACTGGAGCTGATTTGAATCTTCCGGTCTTGAACCATCAGTTCGGCCGTCAGGCTCTGCCCGCCCTGATAGCCGCCCTCGGGCAGGCGGCGCAGGTTCTTGCTGGCCCAGCCGATTTTCTGCGAGCCATAGTTCAGGCTGTAATATTCCAGGCTGTCGGGCAAAAAGGCGGCATCGATTTTCTCCGGCACCGGCCAGGTGCGGCTCTCGTGCCACCACCAGCCCATCAGGCCGGCCCAGATAAGCAGAACTATTATTTTCAGGCTGTTTTTTAGCATGGGCAGACCCTCAGAGAGGTCCGTAAAGCCGCTGACGGAAGGTTTCAGCCAGAAGGGCGGCGTGGCGCATCAATCCCAGGTATTCATCGTCATCAAGGCCGGCGCCGAGGGCCACGGCCCGCTGTCCGCCGGGATTATAAAAGTCGCCGGGGGCGTGGCCGTCGGAATTGATCAGCATTTTCGCCCCCTGCCTCCTGGCCAGTTTAACGACCAGGCCATTGGTCAGGCAGTGACCCTGGCGGCCGCTTATCTCCAGGTAAACGCCGCATTCGGCGGCCAGGGCCGCCTCCTCTTCGCTCAAAAGCCCGGGGTGGGCCAAGATGTCCGCCCCGGCTTCAATGGCCGCCCGGTTGGTGCCCGGGGCCACCGGTTCGGCCAGGCTTTCCCCGTGCACCACCACATGGCTGGCGCCCAGTTCCCTGGCCCGCGCAATCAGGCCGCCGATGAGCGGCGGGGGCACATGGGTGATTTCCACCCCGGGCAGCACCAGAAGATCGCCCAGAGAGCCGTTGAGGGCCAGAGCCGAGGCCCGGGCCTTAATCAGGGTGCCTTCCAAAGTGCCGTGATCCACATGATCGGCCAGACCCAGCACCCGATAGCCGGCCACCTGTACCCGGCGGGCCAGTTCGGCCGGCACCAGGGCGCCGTCGGAAAGCAGGCTGTGAGTATGAAAATCTATGACCGCCGGGGCGTCCATTTGGCCCTACTTGTTCTTGGCCAGATAATCGGCCACATAAAGAACGGTGTTGACGTAAATGCCGCTCTTGTTGTACTTCATGACCACCGCCCGACGCTGTTCCTCGCTCATCCGGCCCCCGGTCCAGCCGTGGCTTTTCAGGAAATGGCCGATGCTGAAGATGGCGTCGGTCTTGTCAAAGAGATCGACCCGGCCGTCGCGGTTGCCGTCCACCCCGTATTTCAGGACATTGGAGGGCATAAACTGGCCCCAGCCCACCGCCCCGAAGATGGAAGAGGGAAAAGCGGTCAGGTCATGGCCGTTCCGGAAGGAATAAGTCATCAAAGCGGCCAGTTCGTTCAGGGCCCAGTCGCCGCGCCTGACGGCCGTCTCCTCAAGAAAGCGCCGCGACTCCCGGTCTTTGTCCAGGTCGGACACCGCCGCCTGAACCACTGAAAAATCAGAAGCCGCGGCGGCCATGGAGGCCAGCATGTCGGCGGCCTTGTATCGGCCTAAAAATTCTCCGTAGCGGGTTTCCACCCACATGATGGCCGCGGCCAGTTCGCCGGGCACATTGTATTCCCGGCTCATGCGCTGAAAAATCTCCCGATCGGCCTGATAGAGGCCTTTGATCTTGGCCAGAGCCGCGGCATTGGTGAACTGGGTATGGGTGGCGGTGCGCGACGCTTTCCGGGCCGGGGGCGGGCTGTATTCCGAAAGAGGCCGCAGGGCCCGGCCCTTCATGGCCCGGTTGACGGCCGCCAAGGTGGCCGGGGAGACCTGGCCGTCGCGACCCAGGTGCCGGTCGGTCTGAAACTTGATGATGGCGTCTTTGGTATCCGGCCCGCCCCGTCCGTCGATGCGGATTTCGTAACCCAGTTGGAACAGTTTCTCCTGAATTTCCTTGATCAGGTCCGATCGGAAATAAATGGGATAGAGTTCCTTGAGCTTGGCGGCCATGGGCCCGCTAGTGTAGTTCAGATTGGGGGAGCGGAAGACCGCCTCCAACTGCTCCTGACTGAAGCCCCGCTGCGAGAGCTTCCCGGCCGGCCCTTTCCAGGGCTCCGGGATGCGGGACAGATTCAGGCTTCTGACGGCCGGAGCCGCCGGAGAACCGGTCGTGGAGCCGCCGGTGGTCTTGGTCCCCAGGCAGCCGCTCAGCAAAAGGCAGAAAAAGAGCGAAGTCAGGCCCGAGAGGCATCTTTTGAAATCAGCGGACATCAATTTTTTTACTTCTCATCAGGCGGCCGCGCCGGGCGACGGCCGCCGAATCGCTCAAGGCGTTCAGGCGACGGTTCACGCCGTGCGCTACCTCAGGACAATGGTCTTTTTGATGGCTTTGACCACATCCTCGGGCTTGTCCATGACCGTAAAAGTATCCAGGTCGTCAGGGGTGATGTATTCGGAGCCCAGCATTCTCTCTCTCATCCAGCCCACCAGCCCGCCCCAGTAGTCCGAGCCCATCAGGAAAGCGGGGAACGGCCGGATGCGCTGGGTCTGGATCAAGGTCAGGGCTTCGAAAAGTTCATCCAGGGTGCCGAAACCTCCGGGCAGGATGACATAGGCCTGGCTGTATTTGACGAAAACCACCTTGCGGATGAAAAAATAGTGAAAATCCAATTGCAGGTTGGCGTAGGGATTGGGCAACTGCTCGTGGGGCAGTTCGATGTTCAGGCCGATGGACAGGCCCCCGGCTTCGGTGGCCCCTTTGTTGGCCGCGGCCATAACCCCGTCCCCGCCGCCGGAAATGACCCCGAAGCCGTTCCGGGCCAGAAGCCGGGCCAGTTCCTCGGCCATCCGACATTCGGGGGACTCCGGATCGGAGCGGGCCGAACCGAAGATGCTGACGCAGGGCCCGGCTTCGCTCATGGCCGTGAAAGCCTTGACGAATTCGGCAAGAATCGAGAACATGCGCCAGGACTCGCCGGCGCCCAGGGCGTTGACTGGGTAAGGGTCATTGCCAAAGCGTTTCAATCGGTCGGACATATGGCTGCTCCAGGTCGCAAAGGCGCAATTTCCGCTGTCCCGCTTCATTTCCGGCGAGACAACTGCCTATTATAACACAAAGCCGGGGCCAAAGGCCATAATGACTTTTAACTTTCAAGCTGGCCAGGGCCTGCGCATCCCTATGCGGTCAGATGTCAAAATAGGAAGTGAAGGCGGGCTTACTTTTTAAGTGTTATGAAGCGCCAGGCGAGCGGGCGAACAGGGGGGCGTTGCCGGAGGCGGAAAATGTCCGCCTCCGGCCCGTGTTTTTTGACGTCCGGCCGGTTTAGGCCCTGAACGGGGCCTTGAGGCGGGGCCGGCTCAGATGGTGACGACCGGCTTGATCAGGTCGCGGGGCTTGTCCTTCATCAGCAGCAGGCCCTTCTCAATCTGGTCGAAGCCTTTGAGGCGGTGAGTCAGGAGGGGGCTCACGTCCAATTTCTTATACTTCAGCAAGTTGCTGAGCCGCTCCATGTTCTTGCGGCCGCCGGGCATCAGTCCGCCGATGATGCGGATGTGGCCCATGCCCAGACCCCAGTCGACCCGGTTGACCTTGATGTATTCGCCGGAGCCCAGGTAGTTGATGTTGGAGATGATGCCGGCCGGGCGGATGATCTTCATGGCCTGCTCGAAGGCCTCCAAGGTGCCGCCGGCGATGATGACCTTATCGACCGGCTTGCCGCCGGTGGCGGTCTTGATCTGCTCGACGATGTCGCCGGCCTTGTAGTCGACGGTGTCGGTGGCCCCGTAGAACCTGGCGGCCTTCTGGCAAATATCCCTGGAGCCCACGGCGATGATCCGGCCGGCGCCTCTGAGGTTGGCCCCGGCCACGGCCATCAGACCCACCGGGCCGATGCCGATGACCACCACGCATTCGCCGTAGGACACCTCGGCGTTGTCGGCGCCGTGGAAGCCCGTGGGGACCATGTCGGAGAGCATGACGCCCTCCTCAACGCTCACGTTGTCGGGGAGCAGGGCCAGATTGCCGTCGGCCTGGATGACCTGGAAATACTCGCCGAAAACGCCGTCGCGGACGTTGGAGAACTGCCAACCCAGGAGCATGCCGCCGGAGTGCTGATGGAAGCCCATCTGGCTCTCCACCGTTTCCCAGTAGGGGGTGATGGCCGGGATGATGACCTTGTCGCCCGGCTTGAAGTCCTTGACCAGTGAGCCGACCTCGACCACTTCGCCCACCGCCTCGTGGCCCAGAATGAGGTCGCGCCGATCGCCCAAGGCGGCCTCCCAGACCGTGTGCACGTCCGAGGTGCACGGCGAGATGGCCAGAGGCTTGACTAAGGCGTCCATTGGTCCGATGGCCGGTTTAGGCTTCTCAATCCAACCGACCTTGTTGAGCGTGAGCATCGCAAAACCCTTCATGACTAACTCCTCGAGTGTCGCAGTGGCTGTCACCACCGCGGGAAGGCGCCGCCAAGCTCGGTTGGCGGCGTTTGGTTGGTGCGCCCGGCCGGGCGCAGCCACTTGGGGGTGGAAGTCCCTTACAGGTCCGACCAGGGGAACTGTCAGCCGCACGGCAAGGGTGTCCGCCGCACGGTGTTTGGGGGAGACAGCGAGGGGACCCCGCCTCCTGCCTGATGACCGCCGGGAGGCGTCTCCGCAACGGCCTTAAACTAGTACCATACACAGCTTTAAATTTCGTTCAAAGCAACGAAATTTAAAGCTCCGGATCGCCGGGCAAAAATGCAATTTTTACCCGGCGCACGCCAAAAAGCCTGATTAAAAAAGTCATTCTAATTCTAAAAAACTTGGTATGTAATAAAGCCTCTTTCAAGGAGACAAGTTTGGCTTGATTACTTCACAATCAGCATTTCAATTCACGGTTTAAACCTTTATTACGGAGGATCGTTGACCATTAGGGGGGGTGATGGCCTGAGCTGCGGATACGGATGGAAAACAGCTGTAAGAGTCCCGTCAACTGACGAGTAACTCCAAAGATTATTGAAATAAAAGCTAAATAATAAGCTAGAGAGAGAGAGAGAGAGAGAGAGAGAGAGAGAGAAGCAAAGCATAAGCCAATTTTCAGTTAGGCTGTCTTTTTTTATATTGGAAAGCTCATTTAACGATAGCATATGGATATTCCAAATAAATTCAGCAACAGTCGGGTTTTGGGCCTGGCTGGACAGCCAAATAGGACCTGAGGCCAAGTCCCATTTCTTTGCTCCTCTTATTCCAAAGAAAATAATAGTTTTCTCCAGCCGATCAATATTTTGATTCGTCTACCAGGCATGGCGTTAATAAAAATTTTTCCAATAAAAAAATTTTATCATAAACCAGGGGAGGTGTCAATAAAAGAATCTATTGATTCCCACTTTGAGAATTACCGGCAGTCCTGTCTTGTGATGTAAGCCCGACTAGTGTATTATAAGCCAATAGGGATTGTCAGGCCCTTTTTGACGCGGGGGATAATGTTTCCCATAAATCTGCATCTTGCGGGGCGAAAAGTTCTGATCCTGGGCGCCGGGCAGGTTGGCCGCCGCAAGCTGGCCAAACTGCTCAGAGCCGGGGCCCTGGTGACGGTGGTGGAAAAGAGCCCCGACCAGGAACTGACGGCCCTGGCCCGGGAAGGTTTTCTGGAACTAAGCCCGAATTTCCGGCCGGAACTGCTGGAGGGGGCGGAACTTATGCTGGCCGCCTCTTCCGATGCCGCCTTGAATCAGGAGGCGGCGGCCCTGGCCAGGTCCAGGGGCATCTGGGTCAACCTGGCCGACTGCCCTGAGCTTTCTGATTTTACCCTGCCGGCCCTGGTGGAGCAAGGCGATTTCCTTCTGGCCGTCTCCACCGGAGGCGGCAGCCCGGCTCTGGCGGCCGCAGTGGCCGTTGAGCTTCGCCAGCGCTATGGTCCGGAATATGGCCTTCTGAGCAGCCTTCTGGGCCGCCTGAGGCCGCAAATTATGGCTTCGGATCTGACGGCCGGCCAAAGGAAGGCCGTCTTCAGTCGACTGGCGGCCTCTGAAGAGCTGCGCCAGGCGCTGGCGGCCGGCGCCGGAGAAAAAATATTGCCGGTGCTGGAAGAACTGCTCAAGCCCCTGAGGCCGGCGCGGCTTCCGGAGCTGATCGGCAATTTAGACTCTGTCAATAAATGACCTGTACCTCTCCCTGGCGGCCAGGCCAGGAAAACGTACAGGTCATTTCCTGACAGCCCTTTGTTGAACACTCAGAATCCCCGGGAGATCTGAATATGTGCGGAAATTCCCATTAGCCAGGCCGGGTTTGATTATGGACTTCCTAATTGTAGGCGTCAGCCACCAACGGGCGCCGCTGGACATACGTGAAAAATTTTCCGGCCGTGACAATCTCGAGGAACTCCTCTACCAGATTCAGGTAGGGGACGGGGTTCTGAACGAATTATTGATTCTCTCGACCTGCAACCGTCTGGAAATTCTGGCGGCCGGCCAGCGGGCCGAAGAAGTCCGGCGGGCCATTGTGGGTTCCCTGGCCGCGATTTCCGGGCTGGCTGAAGAAGATTTCGGGCCTTACAGCCATGAATTTAGGGGTCTTGAGGCCGCCCATCACCTGTTCCGGGTGGCGGCCAGCCTCGATTCCCTGGTTTTGGGCGAACCCCAGATTCTGGGTCAGGTCAAGGAAGCCTACCGTCGGGCTCTGGATCATCGCCGGGCCGGGCTTTTGGTGACCAAGCTGATGCACCGCTGCTTCAGGGCGGCCAAGAGAGTTCGCAGTGAAACCACCCTGGCCGGGGGCACGGTTTCCGTGGCCGGAGCGGCCGTGGCCCTGGCCCGCAACCTCAGCGGCGGGCGCCTGTCCGAATCTTCGACGCTGCTTTTGGGGGCCGGGCCCATGGCGGCCCTGGCCGCCGCCAACCTTAAGAAAAACCCTCCGGCCAGACTGACCGTCATGAACCGCAGCCAGGACCGGGCCAGGCTTCTGGCCGCCAAACACGGCGCCGCTGTCCGCCCCTGGGAAGAACTGGAAGAGGCCCTGGCCGAAGCCGACCTGGTCATCGCCGCCACCGGAGCGCCCCACCCTATCCTGACTTCGGAGCGGCTGGCTGAAATTCAGCCCGGACGCGCCGACCGCCCCCTGATCATCATCGATATCGGGGTGCCCCGCAATGTGGCCCATGACGTCAAACGCCTCCCCAACCTGATTTTGCGCAATATCGACGACCTCAACGAAGTGGTCTGGGAAAGCCGGATTTCGCGACAGGAAGCCGCCGACCGGGCCGAGGCCATCATCGGAGAGGAAGTGGCCAAGTTCGCCCACTGGCTGGAATCCCTGGTCAGCCAGCCCACGGTCAGCGCCCTGACCCGCAAAGCTGAAAGCATCCGCCGCCTGGAACTGGAACGCACCCTGAGCCAGCACCAGTTCAGCCCGGAACAGGCCGCTTCCCTGGAGGCCATGACCAGCGCCCTGGTGCGGCGCTTACTGCACGACCCCCTGGTTTTCATCAAAAGCCACCAGCCGGATGATGAGCCGGCCTGTCCGGGAGCCGGCGAAAGCTGCCGGCCTCACGGCCGCTGCCTCGATTCCCTGCGCCGGGCCTTCAAACTGGAGCCCGGGAGATCACCTCACGGACAATGACTTTGGATCCAGCCGCGATTTTTGACCGGCCCCGACCGGCGCCGACGCCCGGGCGGCCTTTTCAGCCTTTTCCCGAACCGTATTTAAGCGGACCGATAATCGCCCATTGGACCGGGAAAACCGCCGCCGCCCTGGTGGCCCGCCTGGCCCGGGTCTCTCCGGAGGAAGCCGCCGTTCTGGTTGAATTCGGCTCCTTCTGGCTGGATGACCGGCCCTGCCTTGAGCCTGAAAAAAATCTGGCCGGACATCGTCATTTTCGCTTCAATCCCCCCAGCTACGGGCCCCTCAAATTTTATGAAGCCGACCCCGGCCGCATAGTCTACGAAGATGCGGAACTTCTGGTTTACAACAAGGAATCGGGCCGGCCGTCCCAGGCCGTGCCTCACGACGCCCACAACAATACCCTGGCCGCGCTGAACCGCCTGATTAGGGCCCGGGGCGACCAGCCGGCCCTCTGGCTGGTCCACCGGCTGGACGCCGACACTTCCGGACTTTTGTTGATGGCCAAGGCCAAAGAGGCGGCCGGGAAGCTGGGCCAGGCTTTTCAGGAAGGCCGGGTGGCCAAAAAATACCTGGCCCTGGGGCTGGGGGCCGCCCCGGAGCGGGAAAAATTTACCATTGAAGCGCCCCTGGCCAAGGAAGGCCGGCGATATGTGGTCCGCCCCCAGGGACCGGGCCTTTCGGCCCGCACTGAGTTCCAGGCCTTGTCGGCTGCGGATTGGGGCTCCCCAAAGGGCCTGAAGCAGGTCTTGTTCCAGGCCCGGCCGCTGACCGGCCGCACCCATCAGATACGCCTGCATCTGGCCTGGGCCGGCTGGCCGATTGTGGGCGACCGCTTCTACGGCCGCCGCGAAATAGAAGAGGAGAGCCCGGCGCCAAGGCTGATGCTGGCCTCCGCCGCCCTGTCGTTCCTTCACCCGCGCTCAGAGCAGATGATCGAGATCAGCCTCTTCACCGGGACATGCTCAGCCGGTAAATAGTCCGGCCCCGCTGAAACGACAGGCTCACCGTCGTTTGAAAGCGGGTTTCCATTACGGCCCTGGCCAGATCGGCCCGGCTGACGACCTCCCGCCCGCCGAAAATCAAGAGCAGATCACCTGCCCGCAGGCCGAGGGCCTGGGCCGGGGAACGGTCCGCCGGAGCTTCCAGGAACAGGCGGCCCCGGCGCTCACTGACCTTGATCCCGAAAAGCCGCCAGGCCAGGTCCAAGGCCTCGGCTTCGCTGACCGCCCGGGGCGTCAGAGTCAGGGTCAGGGGCCGCTGGTCGCGCAGGATTTCGGCTTTGACGGACTGCCCGGGGCTCAGGCTGTTCAGAATCATTTCGTAATCGGCAATGGCGGCCGTGGGCGAACCGTCCAGACGCATCAAAAGGTCGCCTTTTTCAAGGCCACCCAGATCGCCCGGCCCGCCGTCCTTGACGGCCACCACCAGGCAGCCGGTTTCACCCTGGCGGGGGCGGCCGGCCCCGGCCAGCTCCAGCCCCAGATCGAGCGCGGCGCCCTGGTTTTCTCCCCGCATCAGGCGGGCTGTTATGCGCCTGACCTGGCCCGAGGGGATGGCGAAACCCAGGCCCTCGCCCTGGGCGTGAATGGCGGTGTTGATGCCGATGACCTCGCCGTGGAGGTTCAGAAGCGGGCCGCCGGAATTGCCGGGGTTGATGGAAGCGTCGGTCTGGATCAGATCGCTCAGCGCCCCGCCCTGGGAAGTCCCGGACAGGGAGCGGCCCGTGGCGCTGACCACCCCGGTGGTGGCCGTGTGAGAGAGGCCGAAGGGATTGCCGATGGCGATGACCGTTTCGCCGATCATCAAGCCTTCGCTGTCGCCCAGCTCAAGCTCGGCCAGGGCTTGGGAACTGTTGACCGACAGGACGGCCAGATCGAAACGCGGATCGGCCCCCAGCACCTTGGCCGGCAGCTCCCGGCCGTCGTTCAGGGTCACGGTCAGGCGGCTGGCCCCCCGGACCACGTGCTCGTTGGTGACGATCAAGCCCCTGGCCCCGTCAATGACCACCCCGGAACCCAAAGAAAGGCCCGGCCGGGCCCGCCACATGTCACCGAAAAAACGGTCAAAAAATTGGTCGCGAAAGGGGTCGCGGCTGCGGCCATTGACCTGGGCGTAAACGCTGACCACGGCCGGGCGGGCCTTTTCAATGGCCGCCACAATGGGGGTGCGGCGGCCTTCGGCGCCGGCCGCTCCGGGCCGCAAGGGCTCGTAGGGAGAACTGTCGCCGAGGGCCAGAGGACCGGTCAGCAGAAAAAGAATCATGAAAAAAGCGGTCGCCGGGAAGAAAAGGCGACTTTTATCCAGGGCGTGGCGCATATGCTTCACTACAGGATCTCGCCGCGCAGGCGGGCGATGCGTTCCTCAACGGGGGGATGGGTGGCGAAAAGGTTGCTGAGGGAACGCGAGCTCAGGGGATTGACGATATACATGTGGGCCGTGTTGGGGCCGGCGGCCCGGGGCGCCTGGCGGCAGTTGGCCAGTTTATTCAAGGCCGAGGCCAACCCGTAAGGAGTGCCGGCAATATCGGCCCCCCCGTCGTCGGCCAGATATTCCCGGGAGCGGGAGATGGCCGCCTGGATGAGCATGGCGGCCAAGGGCGCCAGAATGGCCATCAGCAGCACGGCAATGGGGTTGCCGCCCTCGCCGTCGCGGCGGCCGCCCGCGAACAGGAAGCCGAATTTGGCCATGTTGGCCAGCAACATGATGGCCCCGGCCATGACCGCCGCCACCGAACCCACCAGGATATCGCGGTTTTTAATGTGGGTCAGTTCGTGGGACAGCACCCCGGCCAGCTCTTCCCGGTTCATGATGGATAACAGGCCCGTGGTCACGGCCACCACCCCGTTGGCCGGATTGCGGCCAGTGGCGAAGGCGTTGGGGGCCGGATCATCCACAACGGCCACCCGGGGGGTGGGCAGCCCGGCCCGCCCGGCCAGATGGGCCACCAGTTCGCAGAGTTCCGGGGCGTCCCGGGGACCGACCAGCCGGGCCCTGGTCTGGGCCAGAACCATATCGGCCGAAAACCACCAGAGGCCCAGGTTCATGATCAGGGCCACGACCAGGGCCGTCTTCAACCCGTCGTTGCCGCCCAGGGCCTGACCGAAGAACATGACCACGATGACCATTAAAATCTGCAGAACCGCGGTTCTGAATCGATTGTGCAGTTGATGGGTCATAATATTGTCACCGGAAATAGGCTTTCACCGCCTGAAAATTGGCGGCGACCTTGTCGGCGCCGATGATGCTGGGGCCGTGGCCGGGCAGAAGGATATCCACATCCGGCAGGGCGGCCAGACGGGCGATGCTGCCGGCCAGAGCCTGGTGGTCGCCGCCTTTGAAGTCGCTGCGGCCCACCGAGTGGGCGAAGATCACGTCGCCGCTGATCAGGACTTTGGCCTCGGGCCAGTGGAGGCACAGACTGCCGGGGGTATGCCCCGGCGAGAGGTAAAGCTCAAGGGTTTTGTCGCCCAGATTCAGGGGACCGGGCTCCAACTGGCGGCCGAGGCTGCCTTGAGGATAGTCCAGACCCATCCAGGGGAAAAAATCCCGCCCGAATTCGTTCAGAAATTCGGCCTCAATGCCGCTCATGGCCTGGGTGGCCCCGTATTCGAACTCCAGAATCTCGCCGGCCTCCATATGGTCGGGATGGCAGTGGGTGTGCAGCACCAGAGATATGTCGGCCGGGCTCAGGCCGTCGGCCTCAATCTGCCTGACCAACTGCGGCCAGAGGTGTTTGTGGCCGGGGTCGATGAGCACTTTTTCCGGGCCGTCGATGATTATGGAGTTGCAATTATTTTCGCTGAAAGAAGTGAAGGGGTAGAAATAGACTGACGGGGCGATTTGCATCTTGAAGCCTCCTGGGGCCGATATAAAACATCCACACAGTAAGATATAAGGCCGAAGAGCCCCTCCGTCAAGGTTTGAGGGGAAGAAAGAGCGGCCGCTGGCGGCGCCTGGAGATTGTTCATTCTTCGACGGATTGGCCAGTTCCGGCCAGGGCCGGCCGGCTCTGCATAAAAGCTTCGGCCCGGTCCTGGGCGTTCTGGCGCAGGTCGTAGTAGTAAAAGGCATAATCCCCGGCCGGATAGGCCCAGCCGGGAAAATGGTCGCTCAGGTACTGGTCGCCGGAGACGGTGGAGCACTCCACCACCCCGCGCCCCAGGTTGACCCGGGCGTCGGCGAAGTCTCTGACCATGGACTCCCCGCCGAAAATGCTCAGATTGGCCCCCCGGCTCTGATTGGCCCGGGCCGGACGCTGGCTCCGGCTCCAGTTGATGGGGTTGATGGCCACGGACTGGGGCAAAAGCGCCGGGCTGGCGCCCCCCTGCCTGGGGGCCTCGGTATTGTAGGAAATGATCACCCCGACGTCATCCCGCCGCTCGGCGAAGCGGAGATGGTCGTTGTCGTTCAGAAAATCGCTGTTCACCGAATAGCCCAGGGCGTAGGCGGCCACCATCCGGCCGCGGGCGGCCGGGTTGATGTTCTTTAAATAATGGGACAGGATGCCGGCCAGGAGGGTGGCCGTGCCCTGGCCATGGGCGGCCAGGATGTAAGGGCGGCCGCCATTGTGGTTTTTCAGGTAATAATCAAAGGCGGCCACCGAATCCGAAACGGAGGCCGAGAGCCTGGAAAGCCGGTCCTGAGGGCTTAAGCCCAGAAAAACCACTGAATTGGCCTGGCTGTAATAAGGCGCATAGAGATTGCCGACCGTCTCGAAAACTCCGGCCTGAAAGCTGGCCAGTTCCCTGGCCTTCTGCCGCATGCCGGGATCGCCCGGTCCGCAGAGCGCCCCGCCCTGCCCGGCCCGGGCGCAGGCGCCGGGGTAAAGATAAAAGACATCCACCGAACGATCCGGAGAGTCGGGCCGCATCAGCCAGTTGTCGCCCTGGCTGTAGTCGCCGGCGCCGGCCGCATAGGACCAGGCCGGCGCCGGAGGCGCGGACGGCGCCAAGGGCGCGTAAGCCCCCGAAACCGGGGGGGCGGGACTTTCATAGACCGGGGGCGGGGGGGAATAATCGGCGGCCGGAGCCGGCGGCTGATATTCATCGGTCGCGGCGGGGTAGTCATAAGCCCCGGGATCGGGCAGATCCAGCCCGCCGGAAGCCGGCGGCCGCGCCTCATTTCGCTCCGGCAGATCGAGGCTCCCGGAAGCCGGCGGCCCGGCCGGAGCCGCCTGGTCATAAGGAGTCTGGTCATAGGGAGTCTGGTCATAGGGCGGAGGCGGAGAGACGAAAGCATCGGCCTCCGGCAGGTCGAGCCGGCCCGAGGCCGGCCCCGGAGCGGCCGGCGGAGCGCTCTCGCTGAAATCATCCTCCGAGGGATCGAAACTGTCGAAACTGCGGTACATGGAGTCGGTCTGGGCCTCGATCGGCGAGCCCGAGACCAACAGGCAGATCACTATCAAGGCCAGCCGGGCGCCGAGCCCGGCTGTTTTTTTCACTCGCTCGTCAGTCATCCTTCATCCCGTGCCAATTAAGAGGTTCCCTTTAGACAAACTCCGCCTTACTCCCATTCGATGGTGCCGGGCGGCTTGGGGGAAATGTCGTAGACCACCCGGTTGACTCCGTTCACTTCGTTGATGATGCGGCGGGAGAGGATTTCCAGGAAATCGTAGGGCAGGCGCGACCAGTCGGCGGTCATGGCGTCGACGCTGTTGACGGCCCGAATGGCCACCACGTTTTCGTAGGTCCGGCCGTCGCCCATGACTCCCACGGTCTTTAAGGGCAAAAGCACGGCAAAGCCCTGCCAGATCTTGCGATACCAGCCGCTGGCCTTGAGTTCCTCCTGAACGATGGCGTCGGCCCGGCGCAAGGTCTCCAGCTTTTCGCGGTCCACGGCCCCGATAATCCGGATGGCCAGACCAGGGCCGGGAAAAGGCTGGCGCCAGATGAATTCCTCGGGCAGGCCCAGCTCGGCGGCCACGCCCCGCACCTCGTCTTTAAAGAGCTCCCGCAGAGGTTCGACCAGGGCCAGATTCATCTTTTCCGGCAGGCCGCCCACGTTGTGATGGCTTTTGATCATGACCGAAGGCCCCAAGGGCGAGACGGATTCAATGACGTCCGGATAAATGGTGCCCTGGGCCAGGAAATCGACCCGGCCCAGTTTGGCGGCCTCTTTTTCGAAAACCTCGATAAAGGTCCGGCCGATGATCTTGCGCTTTTCCTCGGGGTTTTCCACTCCGGCCAGACGGCCGAGGAAGAGTTCGGAGGCCTCGACCACGGTCAGGTTCAATTTGTGGTGCGGGGCGATGCGGTCCCGGACCTCGGCCGCCTCGTCCTGGCGCAAGAGCCCGTGATCCACAAAGATGCAGTGGAGTTTGGCGCCGATGGCCCGGTTGAGCAGCACGGCCACCACCGTGGAGTCCACCCCCCCGGACAGGGCGCAGATGACCTGGCCGCCGCCGACCTGTTTCCTGATCCCGGCCAGGGAACTTTCGACGAAGGAGGCCATGTTCCAGTCGGCCCTGAGCCCGGCCAGTCCGAGGAAATTTTTGATCAGCCCCGCGCCGATCTCGCTGTGGTGAACTTCCGGGTGAAACTGGACGCCGTAAATACGGCGCAGCTCATCACCCACGGCGGCCACTTGGACATTTTTGGTCCGGGCCAGGACTGTAAAGCCGGCCGGGGCGGTCTCCACCTTGTCGCCATGGGACATCCAGACCCGGGATTTTACGGCCAGACCTTCAAAGAGAGGACTCGGAGCGGTCAGTTCCAACTCGGCCGGGCCGTATTCCCGGTCTTCGGAATGGGCCAGGCTCCCGCCCAACTGGTGGGCCAGAAGCTGGAGGCCATAGCAGATGCCCAAAACCGGAACGCCGAGCTCCAAGAGCGCCGGGTTGAAGTCCGGGGCGCCGGCCTGGCCCACGCTGCAGGGGCCGCCGGAGAGAATAAGCGCCCCGGGGTCGCGTTCCCGGATTTCTTCGGCCGTGGCCCAGGAAGGCAATATCTCCGAATAGACGCCGGCCTCCCGCACCCGTCGGGCGATAAGCTGGGTGACCTGCGACCCGTAGTCGATTATCAGAACCTTGTTTCGAGGCATATCCGGCTCCCTGTAAAAGCATCATCAGGGGAAGACCTGAAGGTCTCAGAGCTTCCCCCGGGGCCTAAGCGTCAGGCGACCCCGGCGCCTTGCTATTTGGCCGGAGATCAGTTACATTGATTAAAATTATAACTACATAATTCAGGGTCAATGTCCACGAGGCCCTGGGCCATAATAATGGACCCGGAGCTGAAAATCAAGAAGCCTGTCTTTTTTGGCGGTTGAACGAAAGGAACCGGAGAATGAACGAAGTTCTGGAATTTTTGAAGGCCAGCAAGGTCTTTTTCATGGCCACGGCCAGCGGCGACGAGCCGAAAGTTCGCCCTTTGGGCTTTGTTATGGAATATGAAGGCCAAATTTACTTCGGGGTGGGCCGGCAGAAGGATGTTTACAAGCAGATGAAGGCCAACCCCAAGGTGGAAATCACCGCGGTCAGCCAAGACGCCAAATGGGTCCGCCTCCACGGCTCGGCGGTCTTCGACGAGCGACCGGAAGTTTTTGAAGCGGCCGTCCTGGCTCTGCCGGTCTTAAAGGACATGTACGGCGACCCGGCCGGCCCCCGCCTGGGCGCTTTTTATTTAGAAGGCGCCGAAGCCGTTTTCTACGATATGCAGGGCAACGCCCGCCAAGTCGCTCTGTAAGCCGCTTTAACCGACACGGCCGGCGAGGGCTCAGGCCACCGCCAGCCATTTTTTTATTTACCCAAATTCAACCGGGAGTATAATAGCTTACACTTAAGTCTGTCGGCGGTCGGCGAAACCGAAAGGCGCGCAAACAGGAAATTCATGGCCCTGATCTGGAAAACCAAGACCGACATCGGCGCCCAACGCGACCGGAGACCGGGCGGCGAAGGCCTCTTGCCTCGCGACCCCGACAGCCTGCCTTCCAATGCGGCCATGCGCCACGAGGCCATGCTCATCAATGAAGTGACCCTGGTTCTGGCCGAAAAGCGCACTTCCCTGTCGGTCATGCGCACCGGCATAGCCATCCTGGCCCTGCCGGTTTCGGTCTTTAGTGTGCTGGTGGTCATATCCCGCTATTATGACCCGATGAAGGTTATGTATCTACTGGGGCCCCTGTTGGGGATCTGCCTGATACTGACCGCCCTGGGCGCCTATATGATCGGCAAATCACTCAAACGCGTGGCCCAGCTCAACCGGGTGGTGGCGGCCCTGAAAAGGCAGAACCGCAGCCTGCGTGAATTGTGCGTGGCCATGGATGATCTGGTGGGTCCCGACAATGATTTCTGAGAATCGCTCGACTATAGTGCCATAGTCCGAATCGGTTGACGAATATTAAATAATCAGGTAACATTTTAGTTTGGTTTAATCTGATTGAGAAGCTTGAGAGAGTTTTCGGGCCGGCCCGACAGGGTCGGCGGCGCAATGGGGTCAAGGATGTCAAATAAAACCCTTTTATATACAGCCGAACAAATTGCCGCCCGGGTCGGGCAACTGGGCTCGGACATCAAGGCCGACTATGAGAAAATTCTGGACCCGGAAGAACAGCTCCTGGCCGTCGGGGTCTTGAACGGCGCTTTTATCTTTATGGCCGACCTCTTGCGCGCCGTGGGCGGTCTGCCGGTGGAGGTCGATTTTGTCCGCCTTTCCAGCTATCAGGACCGGGACAGTTCATCGGCTGAAGTGGTCATGACCAAAAATCTGGAAAAGGAAATCAAGGGCCGCCATGTTCTGGTGATCGAGGATATCGCCGACTGCGGACTGACCCTGGCCTGGCTTCTGGAATTTTTAAAAAAGCGCCGGCCGGCCTCGCTGAAGGTGGCGGTGGCGGTCGACAAGCGGGCCCGCCGGGAAACCGTGGTGGGGCTAGATTATGTCGGTTTCAAACTGGAAGATGGTTTTTTGGTGGGTTACGGGCTGGATTACGCGGAAAGATACCGGAATCTGGCCGACATCTATCAGATGGAAACCGGCGGCCATTGAGTTGGAGGACCTCAGATGATCATAACTTGCGGTCAGTGTCAGGCAAAGTTCAAAGTCGCCCCTGAACAGATCAAGGAAAGCGGCTCCAAGGTCCGCTGCTCCAACTGCCAATATGTTTTCATGGTCTATCGGCCCCAGAAGCCCGCCGGGACGGACGTTTCCCAAGCCGCCGCCGATCCCGCCCCTTTGGCGGACGAGGGCTTCGGCCAGTCGGGCGGGGACCCCGAAGCCCTGACCGCGGCCGCCGCGGATCTGGCCCGCGACGCTCTGGACAAGTATCTGCGCTCTCTGGAAGAGCGGGACGGCGACCAGCCGGCTTCCGGGCCGCCGGCGGAAGACGATAATCTGGTCGACGCTTATGATGATGATTTTCAGGACCCGGAAGACGGCCTGGACCAATACGTGGCCACAGAGGATGAGGGGCCTCATCTGCGGCCCCCCGGCGACCGCCTGTCTTTGAAGGAACGGCGTGACCGCCGCCGCCGTCTCTACTCCGACCTGGAAAAGAAGCCTCCGGAGGACGCGCTTGAGGAGCCGGAGGACCTCTACGAAGATTTCGGCGATGAGGGGGGCCGCCCGCCTTTACGCCGCACGGCCCGCCCCCGCCGGGCGGTCCCGGCGCCGGCCGAGGAATCAGAGACCGGGGAAGACGAAGCCCCTGAAAATTATGACGACTATGACGAGTCGGCGGAATATGACGACAGCGCCGAGCCTTACGACGAAACTGAAGATTACGATGAAGCCGGGGACTACGGCGACGAAGAATATGACGAGTCGGCCGACGATGACGGATCCGGGGAAGACGACGGCTACGACGAGTCTGAAGGCTATGACGATTATGACCAAGAGCGCGACCAGGCCGACGCCGGGGCGGCCCGGCCGCTCAGGTCAGGCCTCGGCGGCCGGTCCGGGGCCCTGGGGCTGGGCCACAACCCGGCCGAGGGCGGCCGATATATCGACGACGCCGACTACAATCCCAGAAGTTCAGCCCCCAGTTATGGGGCTCTGCGTGAGCCCACGACCATCAGGGCCGCCGTGGAAAGGGCCGCCGGCCGCTCGCCGATCCGCCTGATAGCGGCCCTGGTCATCTTGGCGGTCATCCTGGGCGGAGCCATTTTTTACCTCACCCGGCCCGGGCCCACGGCCCTGTCTGACGGGGGAAACCAGAGCGCCGGAAACCCTGAAGGCGAAACCGGACGAGGCGGCGACGACCCCAACGGCAAGGAGCATATCACTTTTGCCGCCCAGCAGTCGCCCAGCCATTTTATAAGGGACAACATACACGCCGGAAAAATTCTGGTCATCACCGGCATGGTGCGCAACAGTTACCCTGAAAACCGGAGTTTTATCCGCTTGCGCGGGCACATTCTTTCAGCGGAGGGGGCCACCCTGGCCGACCGCTATGTTTTTGCCGGCAACATGATCTCTGAAGAGGATCTGGCGCAACTGCCAATGTCTGAAATTCTGATCCGACTGTCCCTCAACGCTGGCCAGAACGGAGTGAACATGAACATTCCGCCGGAACACGAGATCCCCTTCATGATGGTCTTTGACAAACTGCCCGACGGCATGGCCGAATACCGTATCGATCCGGTCGGCTCTTCCCCCGCCAATTGAGCCGCGTGGCGGAAGAGCAGGCTATCGCCACCCGCCGCGCGGCTATATCCGGCTGCGCGGCGTTTTTTTTCGGGAAGCTTGACTCGGAATTAAGGGCATGCCAATGAAAAGCGAAATCGGGTCACTGCTCAGCAAACCGGCCCTGTCTTTCTTCAGGCGTTTTGACTTCGTCAAATTCATGTCTTCCCTGGCCGAGCGGGAGCCCGGGGCCGGCTATATCCAACGGACCGAAACGCCCCCGCCCGGATTTGCCGACCAGGCCGACATCAGCCGCCTGGCCGCGGACCTGGCCGAGCGCTCCCTGGCTGAAAAGGGTGAGCCGGCCAGCCGCCAGGAACTGGAAACCCAGGCCGGACTCATCTCCTGCCGCTATGACGCCGATCTGCACCGCATGCTGAGGGCGGGCGTCAGCAACATCATCACCCGGCTCTTCGAATCCCGCGATCCCGGGAAACTCTTCATTTCGCATAACGGCCGGGAACTTCTGAACCTGCCCCGCCTGCGCCGGGCGGTGGCCGACGGCCGGGGGGTGGTTTATCTCATCAACCATTCCTCCCATTGGGACGAGTTCATCTTCAACGTCTTTCTGGATCACAACGGGCTCGGCATGCCCCTTTTCGCCGCCGGGCAAAACATGATGGCCACCCCCAGCCTGACCCGCATCTTCATGGTCGGCTCCTACGTCATTCTGCGCAGCGGGGCCAGCCGGACCTATCTCTCCACCCTCTTTCATTACTGCCAGGCCCTGGGGGAACTCGGGAAGCCCCAGGGCATCTTCCTGGAGGCCTGGTCCGGCGGAGCCCGGACCCGCGACGGGAGCCTCCGCTACCCCCGCCGGCTCATCGCCCTTCAGGGGGCCCTGGCCGCCCGCAACGATGTTCTGGTTCAGCCGGTGGTCATCAGCTACAGCCGGATCCCCGAAGACCTGGGGCTTTCCGAAGGGCGCAGCCTGGCTTCCTGGCTCAACGGGCACCACATGTTCCGCGAGCTTCTCAAGCGACCCTGGCAGCCCGGGGAAAGCCTGATCAGGGGTTTGCAAAATCTCTACGGGCGAACCTATGTCGGCTTCGGCCGGGGCCGCCTGGTCTCGGAACTGGCCGAGGAACTGGCCGGGCAGAGCGGCAGCGAACTGACCCTGGATGAATACGCCTCCCTCTACGCCATCCGCGAAATCGCCCGGGACAAAAAAATCATGACCAGCCAGGTGGCCGCCCGGGCCCTGAGTCTGGCCGGGAAGAAATACCCGGCTCTGAACGAGGCCGCGGCCCGGGCCATCGGCGAAATAAGCGACTATCACCAGCGCACCTTTGGCCAGGATCCGGATTTCGAGGATTTCTTCAATGAACATGAACTGGCCGAAGCCCTGGACGACGGGCTGAAATCGCTGCGCATGCGCCAGGTCATCGGCCGGCGCCCCCTCATTCCGCGCCGCCTGCCTAAAATAAAGGCCCCCCACGGCCTGGCCTATTACGCCACCCACGCCGACCGGCGGCTTTACAGCCCCTCGGCCAAGGAAAATTTCGTGGTCTGCGGTTCCGGCCCCTGGGCCTTCGGCCTGGTCTCCTACCTGGGCCGGCGCACCCTGGGCGACAAAAAATACAACAACTCCAGCCTGACTCTCTATGACCGGGATAAGGAGGCCATGACCCATCTGGCCTATGAACGCACTTTGGGAGAGTACTTTCCGGACTGGCGGCTGCCTAAAAACGTCTTCCCCACCCACGACCACACCGCCGCTTTCCGCAAGGCCACCGAAGTGGTGGTGGCCGTGCCCCCCCAGCAGATGGACGAGACCCTGAAAGTCATTCTGCGCGAAGCCCGGGAGCTGCGCAGTCTGATCATCGCCAGCCGGGGCTTTGATCCCCAGTCCCACCGGCTGACCATGCAGATCGCCTGGGAAGCGGCTGTGGCCGCCGGCCGGCCCAAAACCAGCATCCTGGCCTTGAGCGGGCCCTTCAGCCCCCTGGCCCTGACAGGCGACGAGGGCGGCCTCTGGACCCTGGCCGGCGAGGTTCGCGGGGGCCGGGCCTCGGAAGCCCTGCTTTTCAAATTCGGCCGTTTTCGGGTCACTACCAGCTCCGATCCCATCGGGCTGCAGATGACCGCCGCCCTGGCCGACGCCTATGCCCTCTACGGCCTTTTCAGCGGCCGGCAGAAAAAACTGCGCGGCCAGCCTCTGGAGATGGCCGCTTTCGTGCGTGAAATCAGCGCCGAAGCCAAAAACCTGACCCTGGCCCTCGGCGGCCAGCCCCAGACTTTTGAAGCCGACAACCCGGCCTGGGTCTCGGAATTCATTATCCGCCTCATGAGCGGCCCCGGCCCCTCCCCCAACTGGCTCAATGCCCTGAAGGCCGACCAGCCCCCCGGGGAGCTGGTCCCGGCCCGCAAGGAATTGGCCGAAAAATGGCCCGACCCCTGGGTCACGGGTTATTTCTCCATTCATTCGGCCTATCTGACCGCCAAGCATCTGGGCTTGACCCTCCCCCATCTGGAGGAGGCCAACCGCATTTTCTGGGCCGCGGGCGGCTGAGCATGAAGGCCGCCGCCGTCAGCCGTCCGCTCTGGCGTTCGCCCTTCAGTCTGGGTCTGGTCCTGGCGGGAATCCTGGTCCTGGTCCTGGCCTGGTCGGTCAATTCCGGCTACATGCCCCTGGAGTCCGGAGAAATTCTGGAGCTCATCCGCAGCCGGATTCCGGGCGGCCTCCCCGGGCCGGATGAAAGCCGGGCCGTGGTGCTGTTGGAGGTCCGTCTGCCCAGGCTGCTCTGCGCCATTCTGGCCGGCGCCGCCCTGGGCCTGTCCGGAGCCATTTTTCAGGGCCTGTTGCTGAACCCCCTGGCCGACCCTTACACCCTGGGGGTTTCCTCGGGGGCGGCCTGCGGGGCGGCCATCGTCATCGTCCTGAATCTCCTGCTTCCGGGCCTCCCCTTTCTGGGCTCCGCCTGGTCTCTGACCCTGGGCGCCTTCCTGACGGCCAGCCTGACCCTGGCCCTGGTCATCGCCCTGGCCCGCGACGAACAGAAGCACTTGTCGCCCACCAACCTGATTCTGGCCGGGGTCATCATGTCGGCCATTTTGTCGGCGGCCATCAGCTTCATCAAATATCTGGCCGGGGACCAGGTCAGTTCCATCGTCTTCTGGCTCCTGGGCAGTTTTCAGGCCCGCACCTGGAACGACGCGGCCATTGTGCTGATTTTCTTCCTGCCGGCCCTCCTGGCCGCCCTGTGGTCGGCGGTGGATCTGAACATCATGACCCTGGGGCTCAGGTCGGCCGAAACTCTGGGCGTCAACACCCGCCGGGTGCGCCTGAGGCTCTTGGCGGCCGCCTCGCTGGCGGCCTCGGCCGCCGTATCGGTGGCCGGCATCATCGGTTTCGTGGGGCTGATCGTGCCCCACCTGGTCAGACTGATCAGCGGCCCCGATCACCGGACTTTGCTCCCCCTGTCGGCCCTGGGCGGCGCGCTGTTGCTCCTGGCCGCCGACAGCGCCGTCAGGGTGCTGCTGCCCGGGGAAATTCCGGTGGGCGTCTTGACCGCCCTGCTGGCCGGGCCGGTCTTTCTGGTTATTTTTCGAAAGCGCCTGGGGCGACCGGCGGATGACTGACGGCCCCTGGATCAGCGTGCGCGGCCTGGGCTTCGCCCACGGCCCTCAAACCGTCCTGACGGATATTGATCTGGAGTTCCGCCAGGGGCGCCATTATATCCTGGCCGGCCCCAACGGCGCCGGCAAAAGCACCCTGATGGACCTGTTGGCCAACTTGAAAAAACCGGCCGCAGGGAGCATAATGGTCCAGGGACGTCTCATCGGCGACTACCGCCCCCTGGACCTGGCCAGGACTCTGGCCCTGGCTCCGCAGGACTTTCGCCTTGATTTCTCCTTCACCGTGCTCGAAGTGGCGGCCATGGGCCGCCGGCCCTACCTGGGCCGCTGGGGGCGGCTGAGCCCCGAAGACCACGCGGCGGTGGACCGGGCCCTCGGGGAACTGGATCTCGCTCCCCTGGCCTTGAAAGCGGTGACCGCCCTGTCCGGCGGCGAGCGCCGGAGAGTGATCGCCGCCCGGGCCCTGGCCCAGGAAACCCCGATTCTCCTTCTGGACGAGCCCACTTCAGGGCTGGATATCGCCCACAGTCTGGCCCTGATGGCTCTGGCCCGAAAAAAAGCCGAAAGCGGGGCCCTGGTCATCACCGTCACTCACGACCTGAATCTGGCCGCCGCTTTCGGCCACGAATTCGTTTTTCTGAAAAAAGGCCGCCTGATGGCCGCCGGGGCCACCGCCCAAACCTTCAACTCCGAAGTGCTCGGCCTGGTCTACGAGGCCGAGGCCCGGGTGAAGCGGGACGAATTCGCCGGAGGACCGGCGGCCAGCTTCCGGTTAGGCGGCCAAGCTGAAAGGAAATAAGTCCGGGAGGAAAAAGATGAAAAAAGCATTGCGGCTGACCGTGGCCCTGGCCCTGCTGATAACCGCCGCCCCGCCCCTTTCGTTCAGCGCCGAAGAAAAGGCCCGGCCCCGGATCATCAGCCTCTATGCCGCCCATACCGAAGTGCTCCTGCGCCTGGGCGCCCGGGATAATCTGGTCGGGGTCTCGGCCCAGGAAAGCTACAGCGGCCCGGAAACCGAAGGCCGGCGGCCCCCGGTCTTCACCATGCACGACGATGTGGAAAAATTTCTGGCGGCCAAACCCGATCTGGTGCTGATGAGGCTCATGCACAAAGCCTCGGCCCCCCACCTGGTCGCCGCCCTGGAAAACTCCGGGGTCAGGGTCTACGCCGCCCAAGTGGTCAAGGCCGGCGATCTCTATAAATACTGGCGGAATCTGGCCGCCCTGGTGGGTCGGGAAAAAGAGGCCGAAAAGATGATCGCCGATTTCGACGCCCGGGTCAGCCTCTACCATAAAGCCGCCCAGGCGCGGGCCGAGCGTGACAAGCCGGGCGTTTTTCTGGAAGCTGTTCACGAACAGGTGAAAACCTTCACCCCTGATTCGCTGCCGGTCTGGCTGGTGGAACTGGCCGGCGCCAAGAACGTGGCCGCCGACGCCAAGCCCCATTCCCCCAAACTCGTCGTCGCCAATTACGGGCCGGAGCGGCTGCTGGCCAAGGCCGACCAGGTCGATATCCTTATATCCCAGATGGGGCCCATGAACACCACATCCTTAAAGCAGGTCAAAACCCGCAGGATCTACCGGACCCTCAAGGCCGTCAAGGAAGGGCGGGTCTATAAGATTTCCGAAGCTATCCTGAGCCGCCCCACCCCTTCGCTCCTGGCCGGCCTGGAGCAAATGGCCGCCTGGACCGGCCTGGAGGTCGAGGTTCCCCTCTCTTCGGGAACTGAAAGCCTGACGGACGGGCCGGCGCCCGATGAAGAACTTGCGGCTCTGCCGCCCTCCCAAAACGAAGGAGACCGGAACCCGGCCGCCGTCATCATTGACCATGACGGGGATGGCCGATCATCAAGCGCTAAGGAGCCCTAATTTCCCAATGATTGAAAAAATCGGAACCCTCTATGGCATCGGCGTCGGCCCCGGCGACCCGGAACTGTTGACCATCAAAGCCGCCCGAGTTCTGGGCCAGGTCGATCTGGTCTTTACGGCCGCCTCGCCCGGCAATGACTATTCCATCGCCCAGCAGATCGCCCAGCCCCATCTGAAGCCCGGCATTGAAGTCAGGCGGCTCAACTTCCCCATGGTGGGGGACCGGGAAACCCTGACCCGGGTCTGGCGGGCCAATGCCGAGGAAATCGCCGGTGTGCTCAGGGAAGGCCTGTCGGCCGCCTTCCTGACTCTGGGGGATCCGCTGACCTACAGCACTTACGGCTATGTGCTGCCCTATCTGGCCGAAATGCTGCCCCAGGGGCAGATCCGCACCATCCCGGGCATCACCTCTTACCAGATGGCCGCCGCCCGGCACAACCAACCCCTGGTCACCGGCCTGGAATCCCTGACCATCATGAGCGGGGTGGAAGACCCGGAAAAACTGGGGCGGCTCCTCACCCAGACCGACAACGTGGCCATTCTGAAGACCTACCGGTCCTATGAAGGCATTGTGGCCATGCTGAAAGAAAAAAATCAGCTCAAAAACGCCACCCTCTATTCCAGGGTGGGCCTGCCGGATGAGGAAATCCATGTTGACCTGGAAAAAGACCCGGTGGCTAAACCGCCCTATCTGTCCCTGATGATCGTCAAAACCGGCGGGAAGCTTTAGGAAGCTTGCAGACAACCAAGAAGTGACTCGGTCCAAAAAAAAGAGCCAATCGCTGCTGATTCCCACAGGGACCGCGGTCCTGGGCACTTTAGCGGCTCTGGCCGTCTGGCCGGCGGAGACCGGCGAGTTCCTGCGCCCGGCCCATCTGGCCCACAAGGTGGGCTGGCCTATGCTCCGGGCCATGTTTTTCATGAGTCTGGGGCTGACGGCGGCCATGCTCATCGAAGCCCTGGGCTGGACCGAACGGCTGGGGCGCCTGGCCGCGCCCCTGACCCGCCGGGCCCGACTGCCGCGGGTGGCCGGGGCCAGCTTCACCACGGCCCTGGTCTCCAATCCGGCGGCCAACGCCCTGTTGTCGGAAGCGCTGGAGAAAAAGGAGATCAGCCCCGGAGTCCTGGCGGTGGCCAACCTTTTGAACGGCTCCTGGCCGTCTTTCATCGTTCATCTGCCCAGCACCCTGGTGGTGGCCGCCTCCCTGGCCGGGCGGGCCGGGCTGGCCTACACCGGCATCATGTTCAGCGCGGCCACCTTGCGCCTTCTGGGCGCCGCCGCCCTGGGCCGGCTGCTTCTGCCGCCTAACTCGGAGACCCCGGCCAAGGCTCCGCCGCCGGAGAGAAAAAAACTGGCCCAAATCTGGCCCGGGCTGCGCCGGCGTCTGCTCTGGCGTCTGAGCACCCTGTTGGGCGTGGCCATCCCGGTTTATTACCTGATCACCCTGGCCGCCGACCTGGGATTTTTAAGCGCCCTGGAAAAATATTCGGCCGCCAGCCTGCCGGACTTTTTCCTGCCGGCCGAGGCGGCCGCTCTCATTGTTTTCTCCCTGACCGCCGAATTCTCTTCAGGTTTCGCGGCCGCCGGCGCCCTGATTCAGAATTCCACCCTCACCGTGGCCCAAGCCGCCGCCGCCCTGATCATCGGCAACATCATCGCCACGCCCGTTCGGGTGCTGCGCTGGCAACTGGCGGCTTTTCTGGGCTTTTTCCGGCTTCGGCTGGGTTTGATTCTCATCTTCTGCAATCAGGCCTTTCGGGTTCTGAGCCTGATCCTGGCGCTTCTTCTTTTCTGGCGGATCTTCGGTTGAACCCCGGACCGCCGGCTATCCTCAGGGAAATTCCTCAACCGCCTGGCGCTCGTAAATATCCGTAATCTCCCGGACCTGCCCCCGAAGTACGACAAAAGTGCGGGCCAGATCATGACAGACCACCGTGGCCAGGTTGGGGTTCTCGGGCTGAAACTCGGCGTCCAGGCAGCCCCGGACCAGCCGCCGGACATTTTCCGTGGACTGGACCGCATATTGACGGGTCTGATAGGCCGACCACTGGGCCATGGCGAAAATGCCGCCCATCAGGACCACCACCACGCTGAAGACCGCCAGTCTGAGCCTGAACAGATCTCTCTCCTGGCGAGCCCAGCGCGCCGGCCGGGCGCCTTCCAGGGGGCGGCCGCAGTGGGGGCAGCCGGGGGCCAGGTCGGAAACGTCTTTCCCGCAGTCGGGGCAGCTCATCAGGGGCATGGGGTTTTCTCCGGCGGCCCCGCCAAAAGACGCGGAGGCCTTCAGGTTCTGATAATTTATCGGAAAAAGGAGCCGACAGCATGAATCAGAAAGATCACCGGGCATATTTTAGCATATCCAGGGATGAACAGAACTGTTTGTTCCCTGGAAGGCCGCCCTGCTGCGCAAGCCCCGCGCTCTTGTCAAGCGGCCCTTTTCGACTTATATTATAAGCATTGCTCCAATTCCAGTTGTGAGGACAAGCCATGGCGATACTGCCGATTCTGAAATACCCCGACCCGCTTCTGCGGGAGAAGTCAAAGGAAGTGGAGCTTTTCGACGACGGGTTGAAGGCTCTGGCCGCCGATATGGCCGAAACCATGCTGGAAGCGCCCGGGGCCGGTCTGGCCGCGCCGCAGGTGGGCCGCCTGACGCGGATGATCGTCATCGCCGGAGCCGGCAACGACGAAGATTTTGACGAGCGGGTGCTGACCCTGGTCAACCCCCGCATCACCTGGTCCGGTGGGGAACAGGTTTATAACGAAGGCTGCCTGTCGGTTCTTGACTACAGCGAAAACGTCATCAGGGCCGGGGAAGTCGAAGTCCAGGCCCGGGATCTCGACGGCCGGCCTTTCACCATCACGGCCGACGGCCGCCGGGCGGTCATTTTGCAGCATGAAATCGACCACCTGGACGGCATTTTGTTTCTCGACCGCATCTCCAGTCTGAAACGCGACATCTACAAACGAAAACTAAAAAAAATCATGAAAGAGTCGGCCGATGCCTGAGGTCTCGCCCTGGCGCATCATCTTCTTCGGCAGCGCCGAATTTTCCCTGCCGGCCTTGAAGGCTTTAAGCCGGGGGCCTGATCAGGTGGTTCTGGCGGTCACCCCGCCGCCGGCCCCGGCCGGACGGGGCCGGAAGCTGCGCCCCTCGCCGGTCGCCGGGGAAGCCGGGCGGCTGGGCTTGGCCCATCTGGAAGCCAAATCTCTCAAAAACCCTGAAACATTGAATAAAATCCGCAAGGCCCGGCCGGATCTGCTGGTTGTGGCCGCTTTCGGCGCTTTTCTGCCTGAGGAACTGCTGACCCTCGGCCCCCACCCCCCCCTGAATATCCACCCCTCCCTGCTGCCCCGCCACCGGGGGGCGGCGCCGGTCAACTGGAGCCTGATTCAAGGCGATTCCGAAGTCGGGGTTTCCATCATATTTCTGGAAAAAGAAATGGACGCCGGACCCATCCTCAGCCAAAGCTCTTTTCCCCGGCAAAGCTCGGAGGGCGCCGCGGCCTGGGAAAGCCGACTGGCTGAAGCCGGCGCCCGGGACCTGATGAAAGTTATTGCCGATTTAAAACAGGGGACCGCGGTCCCCCGCCCCCAGAACCAGGCCCTGGCCACGGTCAACCGCCTTCTGCGCAAAGAAGACGGCCGGGTGGATTTCAGCCGCCCGGCCGCCGAACTGGCCGGGCTGATCAACGGGGTCGACCCCTGGCCGGGCGCCCAGAGCTCTTTTAAGGGAAAAAATCTGAAACTTTTCGGCGCCTCGGCGGTGGACGACCCGGACCAAACGTCGCCCCCCGGCCGGGTGCGGGGTCCGGGGCCAAACGGCCAATTGCTGGTGGCCACCGGCCGGGGGCTTTTGAGCCTGTCCGAAATTCAACCTGAAGGCAAAAAGCGTATGCCGGCCGCCGACTTTCTGCGCGGCTACCGGCCGGAGCGTTTGGGCTGAGCCTTATGAAAAATAAAAACCGGCCGGCCCGCAAACCAGCCGCCCGCAAGTCGCCCCGGGATGCTCCGGCCCTGGCCGGCAACCCCCGCCTGGCCGCCTTTCTGGCTTTGAAAGAGCCGGGGCGGGACCGGAGCCCGGAAGAGAGCCTGGCCCGGCACGGGCTCCTGCTGAGCCCCAGGGATCTGGCTCTGGCCACCGCCATGGTCTATGAAGTCCTCAGGCATCGGGCCTATTTGAACTGGCTCTTAAAATCCCGCCTCAGCGCCGGGCGGACCGAGGCGGAGGTGGCCCTGGTTCTGGAGCTCGGCCTGGCCCAACTGCTCTATTTCGACCGGCTGGGCGAGCACGCGGCCGTTTCGGAAACCGTGGCCCTGGCCAAGGCGGTAATCCCCGGCCGTCACGGCTTGGTCAACGCTGTCCTGCGCGGCCTTTTAAGAGACCGGGCAGGCGGTCTGGCCTGGCCGCCCCGGCCGCCGGTCAGCGGCGACAGCGCCCGCGATCTGGCCCTGGCTCACAGTTACCCGCCCTGGCTGGTGCGGCGGCTGGTCGGCCAATTGGGCCCGGAGGAAAGCGCGGCCCTCCTGGCCGCCGGCAATCGCCCCACCCCGCCGACCCTCAGAATAAACCCGACCCGAATCAGCCGCGAAGAGCTCAAAGCCCGGCTGCCCTTTCCCAGTGAAGAGACCCCGCTGTCCCCGTGGGGTCTGGCGGCCGCCGGCTTTGCCGGCCGCCCCCTGGACTGGCCGGGCTACGCCGAAGGATTTTTCGCCATTCAGGACGAGGCCTCCCAGTTGATCGGCCTTTTGAGCGGCCCCCTGCCGCCGGGCGCCGCCGTTCTGGACGCCTGCGCCGGGCTGGGCGGCAAAGCCCTGCACCTGGCCGCCCTGAACCCCCGGGCCACGATCACCGCCCGGGACAGAGATCCGGCCAAACTGGAACTTTTAGAGCGGGAGATCAGCCGCCTGGGCCTGAACAATCTGCGAACGGAAAGCGCCGACCTGCTCGAATCCCGGCCGGTAGCCGAAAAATTCGACCTGGTCCTGGTCGACGCTCCCTGCAGCGGCCTGGGCGTCATCCGCCGCCGACCGGATCTCAAATGGAATAAAAACGAGGATGATCTGTCCAGGCTGGCTGAACTGCAGTTAAGCCTGCTGGAAAAAGCCGCCGGCCTGGTCAAGGCCGGCGGCCGCCTGATTTACGGCGTCTGCAGCTTCAGCCGGGAAGAAGGCCCCGAAGCGGCGGAAAAATTCCTGGCCGGCCAACCGGACTTTGCCCCGCTGGAAACCGAATCCTGGCCGGAAAAGCTGCGGCCCTGGCTCTCCCCAGCCGGTCACCTGACCCTCTGGCCTCACCGGCAGCACTGCGACGGCTTCTTCTGGGCGGTCTTCGTCCGCCGCTCCCGGCCCTGACTGGTCAATTGACATAAAGACAAAAAGTGGTTAAATAAGGGCAGAGCCGACAAATAATTACTGACGGCGCCATGGCCCGGGGACAAATTATGAAAGTAATCAGAATAATCAAGTTCTGGATGATCAACGCCCGCTACCACGCCCTGGTTCAAAGCTTATGGCCGGCCGGGCTGGCGGTTTGCCTGGCCGCCGGACAGGATGATTTTTCACCTGCTCTGGCCCTGCTGGCCGTGGCCGGAGTTGAACTGGGACATATGGGCCTGAACCTTTTCGATGATTATTTTGACTATCGCCACCAGAACCAGGGCTATCGCGAGCTGATGGCCAGGGCGGGCCTGCGGGCCCGCATCGCCAAATGCCCTTACCTGATTTCAGGCGCGGTCACCCTCAGGCAACTGTTGGCCGCCTGTCTGCTTTTCTGCGGCCTGGCTCTGCTGGCCGGGCTGGTTATTTTTCTGGACCGGGGCCGGCCCGTTTTGTGGTTGGCCCTGACCATGGCGGTTCTGGGGCTGGCCTATTCCGGCCGGCCCCTGCGACTGAGCTATCGGGGCCTGGGCGAAATTGAAATCGGTCTGGTTTTTGGCCCCTTGCTGATGGGCGGCGTCTATTACTCGGCCTGCGGCCGGTTCGACCCGGCGCTTACGCTGATCTCGGCGCCCGTGGGTCTGTTGGTGATGAATATTGTCTACGTGCACGCCATCATGGATTTGGAGCCCGACCTCCGGGTGGGCAAGATGACCCTGGCCGGGCTGCTCGGCAGCCCTTCGGCCCGCCTGTCAGTGCTGGCCCTGGTTCTGGGTTTGCCGTATCTGCTGGTCAGCCTGGGGGCGGCCGCCGGGTATCTGAATCGGGCCTGTCTGCTGGTCTGGCTCACTTTTCCGCTGGCGGTGGTGCTGTTCAGGCTGATGCTCCAGTACGTGCGCGATCCTTCGCTCCCGGCGGCCCGCCGCTTCTGGATGGGGCCGATGAGCCGCTGGGAAGCGGCCACGGCCAACGGCATCGAATGGTTCATGCTGCGGTGGTATCTGGCTCGCAATCTGCTGTGGTCTTTTTGCCTGGCCGTCATGGCCGCCGGCCTCATCGGCTGAATATTTCCGGGAGGGACTTGAAATGCGAAAATTGGTCCACCTGGCCTCATGGTTTCTGCGGGCCCGTTTTCTGGGCCGGCAGGCCCCTTTGCAAACCGTGCTGTTCGTCAACAATCAATGCAACCTGGCCTGTCGCCACTGCAACATCTACAGCCGGGAGTCGCCCATCGTCAAAAGCTATGAAACCATTCGGGAGGAATTGGATTATGCCTATTCGCTGGGTTCCCGCTTCGTCGATTTTGAGGGCGGCGAACCATTTTTATGGCGCGACGGCGCCCATGATCTGAACAGCCTGATTCGTCTGGCCCAAGCTGTGGGTTTTTATTCGACCACCGTGACCACCAATGCCCAACTGCCCTTTCAGGGCTGCCAGGCCGATTCCATCTGGGTCAGCCTGGACGGTTTAGGGCCGGTTCACGATTTGATCAGGGGCGAAGGCGCTTTTGACCGCCTGGTCAAAAATATAGCTTCCTGCGGCCATCGGCGCTTGAGCGTCAACATGGTCATTAATCGGCTCAATCGCAGTCATGTGGCGGAGACCATCGACTTCGCGGCCGCCAACCCCCATATCAAATCCATTTCCCTGAATTTCCACACGCCTTTTCCGGGCACTGAAGATCTGTTTCTGGACTGGGAGAGCCGCAACCTGGTGATAGACGAAATCATCGAGTTGAAAAAAAGGGGCCGGCCCGTCATGAACTCGCTTTCCGGACTGAAGCTGATGAAGGGCGCGGATTTCACGAAACGCTGCTGGGTGACCAACTTCATCATGCCTGACGGCCGCCGCCTGTCGGAATGCCAGGGACGGAGCGCCGGAATCTGCGATCGCTGCGGCTTCTGCATGGCTGGGGAGATGAACAGCGTTTTCAGCTTCAAGCCCGATACCATCCTGGCCGGCCTGAATCTGAGGGTGGGCCGTTAGGGGCTTATAAGCCTTACTGATCGTTAAGGAGTTCGGCTATTCTGGTCTTCAGTTCCGCCAAATCGAAGCTCTTGATGACGTATTGGTCGGCGGCGACGGACTTGAGGTCGTCTTTGAAAGTGTCGTAAGCCGAACAGAGAATCACCGGCAGATCATAGAATTTGTTGCGGAGGTCCTGCAGGAGGTCCAGGCCGTTGTAGTCCACCATCTTGATGTCCAGAACCACCAGGTCCGGCTTTTCCCGCTCAACGCGTTCCAGAAGGTTCAACCCGCCTTCGGCGGTGATGACCTCATAGCCTTCCTCGCTTAACTCCTCGGCATATAACATTCGGATATGGGCTTCATCGTCAACCACTAAAATCTTCTTCGGCATGTCCGTCTCCTTGGCGCGGCTTTAAATCAGCGACTGTTCAGAGCGCCGACCGGCATTTCCAATCAGTCTGAAATTTACGATATATTATAGCAGACTTAAGGCCCGGCGGCAAGTGTCCCTCAGGCCGCCAGAACGGTCAGCCAGTAATTCTCAAAAGCCAGTTCGGCTTTGACGAAGCGGTCCAGGCTGTCGCCCAGTTTACCGAGAGCCGCGTTGACGGCGCTCAAGCGCCGGGCCTCAAGGCGGGGCGCCCAGAGTCTCTGGGCCGGGCCCGGCGGGGGGCCTTCCAGGGCGCCGGCCCCGGCCGCCGCCAGGCGGGCGCACTCCCGCCACCACAGGCGCATCAGGTTCAACAGGTAGGGAAAGCGCTCTTCTTCGACCGCGTTTTTCCTGACCCAGCCGACGGCCAGACTCAGGCGTTCAGGGCCGCTGTCGGCGCCCAGTATCAGGTTTAAATCTTCCCAGTCGCTCATGGCCCTTTCGGCGTCAAGCTCCAGGGCCGGCCCCAGGGCCCCGGCCGAAAGAGCGGCCAAGAGCCTGGCCGGCGGGCCCGAGAGGCCGCGCCGCTCGGCCAGGGTCTTCAGGATCAGCCCGGTCGGCAGCGGCGGCAGATTCAGACGCAGGCAGCGGGACAGGATGGTGCTCATCACTTCGGCCTCCGAGGCGCTGGTCAGGACCAGGAGCGAATCAGGCGGGGGCTCTTCCAGGGTCTTCAACAGGGCGTTGCCCTGGTCGGGCCCCAGGCGGTCGGCTTCTCTGATAATGAAGACCTTTACCCGGCCTTCAAAAGGCCGGAAGGCCATCTCCTGGCGCAGAGCCTGGACCTCGTCCATTTTAATCTGACGGGAGCGGCCGCTGGGGGACAGGGTTTTGAGGTCGGGGTGGATGTCCCTGGCCACTTTCAGGCAGGCGGGGCAGGCCCCGCAGGGGGCGCCGTCCGCTTCAGGGGCGGCGCAGTTCAGGGCGGCGGCCAGGGCCCGGGCCAGGCTGTTTTTGCCGCCTCCGCGCGGACCGGTCAGCAAAAGAGCGTGGGGCAGACGCCCGGCCCCGATCATGGCGCTGAGGGTTCCTCCCAGGCCCCTGTCCAGTCCCAATAATCCCCAGGGCATCTAGAAGAGCCTGCCTTCGCCCTGCGGATTTTCTTCGTCGGCCGGGTCTTTTTCCGCCGCCTCCGGGGGGGCTTCGTCTTCGGCGCCCTCGCCCTCGCTTCTGGCCAGCGGTTTTTCCGGCTCCTGGCTTTCGGCCGGCGGGGCCGGGAAATCGGGGGTCCGGCGGTAGTGGGAGCCGAAGAGGCGATGATAGGCGCTCCAGCCCTCTTCATTGCTCTCGGCCTTGATGAAGGAGTCGATGGCTTCCATCTTGGCGTCGAGATTGTCGAGATGGTGAAGAACCATGGCTTCCAGCAATTGGGGGCGGACCGGGGCGCCGTATTCCGGTTCGCCGTGGTGGCTCAGGATAAGGTGCTGCAGAAGCAGCAGCTTTTCCGTTGGAAAACCGGGCAGAGACTCGGCCAGACGGCCCAGAAATTCGCTGCCCATGACCAGATGCCCTTTCAGGCGGCCCGGGCTGGAATAATCCACTTTCGGCGGCGGAGTGAATTCCCAGACCTTGCCCAGATCGTGGAGAATGGCACCGGCCGTAAGTAAAGCGGCGTTAAGCTTCGGATAATGGGCGGCCACCCCGGCCGCCAGGCGGCCCACCGAGAGGCTGTGCTCCAAAAGGCCGTGCAGATAGGCGTGGTGGAGACTCTTGGCCGCCGGCAGGCCATAAAAGAGCTCCCCGAGATCCGGCCAACGCAGGGCTGCGGAAACCAGACGGCGGAAATCATCGTCGGGGATGCTTTCCACCAGAATCCACAATTCGGCTTTCATCTCTTCCAGGGGGCGGGGGGCGGCTTTCAGATAGTCGGGCCAGTGGATCTCGTCCGGCGCCAGGGGCCGGGCCTCGCGGATGATGAACTGGGGAGCCGAGCGGTAGCTGTCCACATAGCCCCGGACCAGGACCACCGTGCCTTCGGCCAGCTTCGGGGCCAGGGCCTCGGCCGCGTCCCAGACCTTGGCGGCGATGCGCCCGCTGCGGTCGGCCAGTTCCACGTTCAGATAGAGGCCGCCCCGGTTGGTGCGCCCCCGCCCCAGACTTTCCACCAGAAAGGGGGCTTCGCCTTCCCGGCCAATTTCCAGGTCTTTGACGAAAACGTGCTTGGCGGTCGCCATATGCCTGAAGCCTCCAAATCTGCCTGCCGGAATCCCTGAAAATCTAATTTTCAGCGCGGCTCTTCTCTTGGAGCACAATTACCAGAAAGAGGGCGGGCTGTCAAATCCGCCTGGGGCTCAAACCTTGATTTTGTTCGGGAAAACACTGGCTTTCCGGCCGCCGGCCGTTGTCGGACGACAAAGGGCTTGGCATGGGCGGCGATGTATGGTAATCAGTAGATAGCGTATGAACAAAAGCGCGCTGCCCGGAATGGAAAGGACATGAGCATGACTTCACAAAATCCGGAGCCCCTGGTTCAAGGGCCGCCGGAGGAACAGAGCCCCGAGACGGTCGGCGGCGCGGTTCGCCCGGGCATTTACCTGGAAGAGAAAAAGAGCAGCATCGGCACCGGCGGTACGGCCAGGATGACCGAATACCGCACTTTCTGGGTTACCTTGAGCATTGATGAAAAAAGCGCGGTCATGGTGCTGCTGGACGACGACTTCAAGCCCACGGCCATCAGGGAAACTTTCAGCCGCGAGATCATTCTGGGCGACGGCTGGCACTTTATTGCCGAAGGAGAAAAGCGTTATCAGCGGCTGCGGCCCCATCTGGACCGGCTGCTGGCCCCGCCCCGGACCCCGGCCGCTCCCCAAGCCGCCCCGGCCAAAGGCGGCGGCAACTGGTGGGACGGCGGCGGCGAAGTCAAAGACCCTTTCGCCCTGGACCGCAAAAGCAAGGCCAGACCAGTGCCCAAAAAGGGCGGCTGGTGGGATAAATAGACTGTTCCCATGAAAATACAGCACAAACACGAATTTGTGGAAATTTATACCGGACCCCTGGCCCACGGGCTGGACCGGGAGAGCGACTTGGCCACCTTACAGGTTTATCTGCAAAAAATATCCGACGACGACTTGATGGCCAAGCTTTTGCCCCGACTGAGCCAGAAGGAGATCGACGGCTTTTTCAATCTTCTCGCCGTCACCCTCCGCCGCCATTTCAGCGAAGAAGAGTATCACGAGCTTTTTTTGAGGGATTTTCCCGAAGGGCCGCGGCAGTTTTGAAAAAGCGAGCCCTCTTTTCATTCTGGCTAAGGAAGCCATAATCAATCGTGCTGGGCCAGGTCATCAGCGGCACCCTTCTGGGCATTGACGGACTGAAGATTGAGGTCCAGGTGGATCTCTCCGGCGGTCTGCCGCGCTTTGACACCGTGGGCCTGCCCGAAGGCGCGGTCCGCGAGAGCAAGGACCGGGTCAAGGCCGCCTTGAAGCATCAGGGCTACCCCTTTCCAGGGGAACGGGTGACGGTCAACCTGGCCCCGGCCGATATCCGCAAGGAGGGGGCCGCCTTTGACCTGCCCATTGCCGTGGGTCTCCTGATGGCCCAGGGCCTTTTGGAACCGCAAAATGTGGCCGAACAGCTCCTGGTGGGCGAATTGGGCCTCAGCGGCGAACTGAGGCCCATCCGGGGCGCTCTGGCTTTGGCCATGACCGCCCGCGAGGCGGGTCTGCGCGGCCTGATCCTGCCCCGGGCCAATGCCCTGGAGGCGGCCGTGGCCACCGGCCTGGAGGTTCGCCCGGCCGACAGCCTGGGGCAGGTGGTCGATTTTTTGAAAGGCCGGGCCGAACTGCCGCCCCTGCCGCCGGCCACCGGTTTGGACCAGGCCCCGGAAGACGAGTCCGGCCCGGATCTGGCCGAGGTGCGCGGCCAGGAAAGGGCCAAGCGGGCCCTGACCGTAGCCGCCGCCGGAGGCCACAATCTGCTCCTGATCGGCCCGCCGGGCAGCGGCAAGACCATGCTGGCCCAGCGCCTGCCCTCGATTCTGCCGCCGCTGGGCTTTGAGGAGGCCGTGGAAACCACCAAGATCTACAGCGCGGTGGGCCGTTCCCCGGAAAACCGGCCCCTGGTGACCGCCCGGCCTTTCCGCAGCCCCCACCACACCATCTCCGACATCGGCCTCATCGGCGGCGGGCGCTATCCCCGGCCCGGCGAGGTCTCCCTGGCCCATAACGGAGTGCTCTTCCTGGACGAACTGCCGGAATTCAAAAAAAGCGTGCTCGAGGTTCTGCGCCAGCCCCTGGAAGACGGCCTGGTCTCGGTGGCCCGGGCGTCCTCAAGCCTGGTTTTCCCGTCCCGCTTTATGCTGGTGGCGGCCATGAACCCCTGCCCCTGCGGCTATCTGGGCGATGCCCGCCGGAAATGCCGCTGCCCGGAGAAGGACATCCACAAATACCGGGCCCGGGTCTCCGGCCCCCTCCTGGACCGCCTGGACATCCATCTGGAGGCCCCGGCCGTCAATTACGAGGATCTGGCCTCCGACCTCCCGGTGCTGGATTCCCGAACCGTCCGCCAGCAGGTGAGCCGGGCCCGGGCCATCCAGGCCGAACGATTCGCCGGCCGGGGCCTTTACGTCAACGCCCAGATGTCCAGCGGACAGGTCCGCAAGTGGGCCCCTTTAGGCTCCGGGGCCCAAAAACTTCTGGCCGGCGCCATGAAACAACTGGGCTTTTCAGCCCGGGCCTATACCCGCATCATCAAGCTGGCCCGGACTATCGCCGACCTGGAAGCCGCCGCGGATATCGCTCCGCCCCATCTGGCCGAAGCCATCAGCTACCGGGCGCTGGACCGCAACGTCCCCGACTGATGACCGGCCGCCGCCCATATTTATTCCCGGCCCTGGCCCTGCTGGGGCTGCTGACCGCCCTGCCCTTGTCGGCCCAGAAAGCTGATCAGGCCTATGAGTCAAGGGCCCAGGAAGTGCTGGCCGCGCTTTCCCGCATCAACGGGCTGGACGGCCTGAACCCCGACACCCCAGGCGCCTGGCCGGAGCTCACGGACCCGGGCGCCCTGACCGCCCCCGGCCGTTCGGCCCGGGGCGCGGCCTGGCAACGCGGTCAGAACCCGGCCAGCCTGGAAAGCCTGGTTCTGGTCGGGCAAGGCCTGGCCCGGGTGGCCGATTTCAGCGGCCTGAGGTCCCTGGTCCGGCTGGAATTGACCGATAACGCCCTAAGGGGCCTGAACCTGGCCGGCGACAGCGCCCTGGTCATTCTGGCCGCCGGGCGGAATCAGCTCAAAAACCTGGACCTCGGCTCCTGCCCGAATCTGGAACTCTTAGCTCTTTCCGACAATCAACTGGAAAAACTGGAGCCGGCTTCGGCCCCCCGCCTGAAAGCGCTCCAGGCGGCCATGAACCGCCTGACGGCCCTTGACCTCCGGGGCAACCCGGAACTGGTCCGCCTGGATTTGGCCAATAATCAACTGACCGGCCTGGATCTTTCCGGCAACCCGGCTCTGAGCCTTTTGTCGCTGTCTTACAACCGGCTGAAATACCTGAACCTGTCGGCCAACCCGCTTCTGACCGATCTGGGGCTCAGGGACAATGAGCTGAAACGCCTGGATCTGGGCGCCAATCCCTTTCTGAGCGAACTGAACGTCAGCCGCAATCAATTGACGGAACTGGATCTCGGCCGGGCGGCCGCTTTGCGCCGGCTGGCGGCCGGGCAAAACCTCATCGCCGGGCTGGATCTCTCGGCCAACCCCAGGCTCGAAAGCCTCGATCTCCAGGCTAACCCTCTGACCGAAATCAGAACCGGCCAAAATGAGCTGGCCGAACTGAGCACCCTGAATCTGGACGGCTGCCGCCTGCCCCTGTCCAAGCTGGCCTTCTGGTCCGGCCGGGCCCGGCTTCGCGGCCGCCTGGGCAACCAGGAAAAGGTTTTATTCGAATATAAATGCCTGGCGCCGGATGAACCCCTGGACCTTTCCGGCGAAATGAGCATTGACGGGCAGCCCACGGCCTTTCAAGTTCTGACCGAAAAAAGGCGGCGGGTCAAGCCGGATGATTATGAAATTGCCGAAGGCTTGATCCGCTTCAAGAAACCCGGCCGCTACCTGGTGGAAATGACTAACGGCCGGGTCTTGTCCAGCGAGAGCAAGCGGGCCGGCGGCCAACTGCGGGCCTATAAGGCCAGGGCCGTCACCGGCCTGGTGGAAGTGGCTTCACAGCCCCTAAGCGACAAAAACCATTAATTGCCGAACAGTATCCATTATTCAGACCATCGGAAATTAGGAGAATCCCGGTAAAAGCCATGCCCGGCCGTCGAAAAAAAAATCTCAGCCGTTTTGAACGCTTCCGCCGCTGGATGTTCGGCAGCGGTCATCTCGGTTACGACCCCGAGGCCAGGGAATTGTTTCGCCGTCTGGCCGAGGCCAACGGCTTTGATCTCTGGCCCCCGGACCGTTCGGCCGAGTGGGAGGTCAGCCCGGATCTCAGCCTCCACCAGGGGGTGGAGTGGCGCGACCAAAGCCGGGAAGAGATGCTGGGCCTGAACCTGAGCGCGCAGGGCCTGTGGGGTCTTCTGGACCTGAGCGGCCTGACCGCCCTGGAGCGGCTCTACCTGGCCGGCAACGAGCTTGAGGCCCTGCGGCTGGACGACAATGACGGTCTGAAGGAACTGGATCTGGCCGGCAACCGGGTTTTTCGCCTCAATCTCCGGGGCGCGCCCAATCTGGAGGATCTGGATCTCAGCGCCAACCGGCTGACCAGCCTGGATCTGTCCCAAAACCGCCATCTGGTCTCGGTCTGCGTCAGTGACAATCGCCTGATCGAGCTGGATCTGTCCGGGGCGCTCAAACTGCGGCGGCTGCTGGCCGACAGCAATCAACTGACGGAAATAAGGGTCGATAAATGCCCGGATCTGACTTTTCTGGCGGTCTTTGAAAACCGCCTGTCAGATCTCGACCTGAGCCGCAACGCTCTTTTGGAGACTTTGAGCGCGTCCGACAACCAATTGCGCGGCCTGGACCTGACCCATAACCCTCATCTGGCCTACCTCAACGTCTACAATACCGGTCTGAGCGAACTCGACCTGCGCCTCAATTCTCAACTCTGGTATTTGGTGGCGGTCGGCAATCAACTGGAGGAACTGGATCTCTCCGGCCAGAGGCATCTGACTCATCTGGCGCTTTCCGGCAACCTCCTGGCCGCTCTGGAAGTGGGCCGCAACAAGAACCTGCGCACCCTGGACGTGGCCGACAACCGCCTGGAGAGCCTGGATCTGACCCCCAACCAAAATCTCTGGTACGTCTACGCGGCTCTCAACCGGCTGCGGGAACTGGATCTTTCGGCCAACCCCCATCTTTTGATCCTGGACGTCAGCCAGAACCGCCTGACGGGTCTCCAACTGGCCCGCTGCCCCAAACTCCAGCGTCTTCTGGCGGCCGACAATCAAATCGGGCGGCTGGACGTCAGCCACAACCCGGACCTGGAGCGTCTCTTCGTCACCCGCAACCCCCTGGAGAACATCCACTTCGGCCCTCACCGCCACAAGCGGCTCAAGGAGGTGGACCTGAGCGAAGGGCGCCTGCCTTTGAGCGTTCTGAAAAAATGCGTGGGGCGCGGTTCGGAACTGACCCTTCTGGGCCCCCAGAACCAGGTCTTTTTTGAGGAACTGAAGCTTCCGGCCGGCCCGGGCTGCCGCCTGGATCTGTCTTCCGAAGCCTCCTTCGAATCCTGCCCCTCCAGCTTCACGGTCCTGAACGAAAACCGGGAACCGGCGCCCCCCTCCCTGGCCAGGGTCGAAGGCGGTCTGGTTTATTTCCGGCGGCCCGGCCGCTATCAGGTGCGGATCAGCCATCCCCTCGTCGTCTCCAACACACCCGGGCATTTTGAGCCGGCCCAGGTTTTCACCGGCTGGATCGAGGTAACCGGCTGACGGCCAATGAAAAACCCCGCCGCCCAGGCGGCGGCCGGAGCGGCGGGGTTTGCCCGGCTTGAAATTTTTTTCAGGCTCCGGGCAAAAGGCTGTGGGTCCAGGGGTCGCGCTGGCGGACGGTGTTTTTGCCGGCGTGCTTGGCGTCATAGAGGGCCAGATCGGCCCGGGAGATGAACTCGCGGGAATCCTCGCCCGGGCGGTAGATGGTGCAGCCGATGCTGGCCGTGACCCGGCGCTCGATGCCGAAATCGTGCTCGGCCACCAGACGCCGGATCTTTTCAGCCACCTGCATGGACTGGGATAGGCTGGTGTTGGGGGCGATGATGGCGAATTCCTCGCCGCCGTAGCGCACCGGGGCGTCATTCTTACGCAGCGAACGCCTCAGTATTTCGCCGATCTGGGTGAGGATGGAGTCGCCGGTCAGATGCCCGAAATCGTCGTTGATGGCCTTAAAATCGTCGATGTCCAGCATCAGCAGGGCCAGGTTGGGGGCATAGGTGCGGAGATTGGCGATCTGGTTCTGCAGAATGTCCAGAAAAGCGCCGCGGTTATAGAGTTTGGTCAGCGAGTCGTAAAGGGCCCGCTTTTTAAAGGCGTTGAGGGCGCTGGTGATTTTGCGGCGTTCCAGGAGTTCCACCCGGGCCTTGCGCAGGATGCGGACCCTTTCGGCGTATTCATCGCGCACCGCCTGAACCAGAAGGACTTTGGCCTCCTCAATCACCCGGGCGGTGGCCGTCAGCGGCACTTCTTCGCCGCCGCCGGTCTCCTCCACCCAGATGCCCGAGCAGAGGCTGGCCCCCACAGCCGGATCTTTTTCAAAAAAGTCCTCGGCCTCCTCCAGAAAAAACTCCAGCATGGGCGAATACTGCCAGGGGGCGTCGCAGTGAGACCCGTCGTCCCCCTGGGGAAAAAGCTGGGTATAAAAACAGGGGGCCAGGCCGCAGAAGCGGTAGACCCGGGGCCCGAGACGGCGCAGAACAGCCACCTCCATAGCCATCAGGATGTGGAAACCCAAGGCGGCAGGCGGCGGGGGAATCTTGTCGGAACTGGTCATCAGCTTCGTCCCATCATTTTGGCCGACAGGGCGCTGAAGGCCAATTCCACGTTGAGGCCGGTGCGGGCGCTGGTCTTAAGGACCTCCAGGCCGCTGTTCTTCAGGGAGTCAATGACCTTCTCGGTAATTTCCCATTTGTCGCTGAGATCGTCTTTGTTGATGATCAACAGGTGCGGAGTGTCGTGCCCCAGGATATCGAGCGCGGTGTTGCGAAGCATCAGGGCCACCGACAGGGTCGACCCCCGGGTGCCGTCGACCACGAAGAAGAGGCCGGAGGCGCCTTTGATGTAGGAGATGTTGACCGAGTGGTAATCGTCCTGCCCTTCGAGGTCCCAGAGCATAAGGTTGAGGGTTTCCCCGCCGATGTCCAAAGTTTTTTTGCTGACTTTGACCCCCACCGAGGACAGGTAGTCATCGGAGAAGATGGAACGGACAAAGCGCTGCACCAGGGCGGTCTTGCCCACGGCCAGGGAGCCGATCATGCATATCTTCTTGCTCAACATGCCGCCCGCCTGCGACGTTTTATATCCCTGCCGGCCCACGGCCGACCGTAAAAAACCCTCATAAAGGATCCCGCCCGTAATTCTATACCAAAATTCCATACCAAAAGACTACTTTTAGCATAGTTTATACTTTATATCATGAAAAAATCATTTTTTCAAATTCAGGGCACCGAATGAACCAGGCCGTCAATCCAGAGCCAGCGAGGCGCCGCGGCGGCTGAGGTGAACCCGGAGTTCGATCTTGCGGCTCACTTGATCGGCCGCGGCCCGGTCGTCCCGGCTGCGGGCTTCGGCGGCAAAGTCGGCCCCCATGCCATAAGTGGAGATGGGGATGCTGGAGCCCCGGGCGTAAAGCATGGCGGCCAGGGTTTTGGCCCGGGCCTGACTCAACTCGTAATTGTACTTCTGGCTGCCGCTGGAATCGGTATGCCCGTAAATGGTCAGGGCCACAGCCAGATTCATTCGCCCGGCCAGTTTTTCCAAAGCCGCCAGATCGTCGACCGCCGCTCTGAGCTTGGCGGCATCTTCGGGCAGCGGCTGGTCTTTGTCGAGCGGAAAAAGAATGACCACCCGGTTGATCTCGTCGGCCAGGTTTTTAAGTTCTATGGTGTCCTGGTCGTCGCGGACCTGGCTGAAATCGGCCCGGCTGAGGCCCGGAGTGCTCAGAACTTTCTCCCGGACGGCCTCCCGCCAACCGATGGAAGCCCGGCCGTGAAGATGTAAAACATTGTTGTCGTCCAGCTCGGCTCTGACCCCGTTTTCCGGATCGACCAGCCCGCTGATGGTCACCCGGCCCAGGCCGGGCACGGCCGACAGGCGCTCGAACATCGATAAGATCCAAGTCAGCGGAACCGGCCCGCTGATGGTCAGGGTGCTGGAGCCCTGGTCAAAGACCGTGCCGAGCCCTTCGGGTTTATTGTCCTTCAAGAGCGCGGCCACTCTTTTGTCCACAATTTCCTGATCCTGGGAGATAAAGGGCAGATAAAGGATCTGGAAGCGCTCGGCGGGCAGCCCGCCGCCGATCAGGGCCTGATCGACCGGGGCGGCCAGTTCGTCTTTCAGGCAGGTTATTTCCCAGCGCCCCAGAAGGCTGGGGACCACGCGCAGGAGAGTCAGGCCGGGGCCGGCGGCTTTTTGGTGGACCATCCGCTCCAGGCTGCGGGTTTCGAAGTATTTGCAGCCGAAAAAGCCGCCCCCAGCCAGGATGACGATCATCAGAGCCAGGGGCAGGAGGCGCAAGGCCAGGGGCAGCTTCTGGTCCTCGTCCTTGTATCGGGAAATCAGGAGGCTTTCGAGATGGCGGCCGGCTTTTTTGAAGGGTTCGGTGTCGTCTTTGAAGGAATCCAGCTCGTCGGCCAAATCCATGACCATCAGTTCCAGCGCGGCCTGCATGTCGATGCGCAGGTTGGGCGGGGCCTGGCCGCGCACCACGCAGGCCAGATAGGCCTGGGGGGCCTGGACGATGTAGACGTTGACGTCCCCGAATTCCAGGGTGTTCAGTTCCCCTTCGGCAAAGCTGTCGTTGACGAACTGCTGAATGACGGTCAGCATGGCCGCCACTTGGTCGCCTTCGGCGTCTTTGGTTTCCACGCCTTCCATGACCAGATGGATGAGCGGCAGGGCTGTGGCCGTGTGAACGAAGAAGACCTGCTCCACCTGATAATCGAGAGTGTGCAGGAGCACCACCTCGCTGAAATCCCGGCCGGTGCGCTTGGCTTCCAGGTACCATTTCAGGCCGGTCAGGGAGAAGCTTTTTTCCAGGGTGCGGCTTAAATTGTGTACCCGGCTGCGGATGCTTTCGGAGATGGAGCGGCGGATGGCCGGTCCGATGACCGGGAAGAGATTGTCGGCCAGTTCATTGGGGTTGTTGCGAACCGAGTTGCGCACGATCTGGTTGACAGTGGGCTTTAAGACCCCGATCAGTTCGTTGTCGTGCATGACCCTCAGGCGGATGGCCTCGGTGACTACCCGGCTGAGGGCCCGGGCCAGCCGCTCGGGATCCGACAGGTGCCGGTGAAGGCTTTCCAGGCCTTCGATTTCGCGGCCCAACAAAAGGCGCCGCAGGCGCTCCAGGTCCTGATCGTCGGGCCTGGCGGCCAGGTCAGGCAATTCCGACCCGTCCTGGATTTTGAACCCCTGGAGATAGTCGTCGGCTCGCTCCGGGGCCGGATCGTCATCCCGCGACTCGGCCTCTTCGGCGGCCGGGGCGGCCACCAGTTCGTTGACCAGGGCCAGGAGGTTTTCCTCCCGGGAGTAATCCGGGCCGGGGTCGGCCGAAGACTGTTTACCGGCCGAAAGCTCTGGCGCGGCGGAGGCGGGCTCGGCTTCGCCGCTCGGAGGGGCCGCCTGGGAATCGGCCGCCTCCGGGTTCAGCTCTTCAGGTGGAACGGACGCGCCCGCGCCCGGCCCGCGTTTTTTAAAAAAACCCATGGCCTGTCCTGATGCCAATTTTTACTTCAGAGCCGGGCAGGACCCGGGGCCAGCTCCGACGACCTTTGCTCGGCCGCCGCAATTAACCGCCCGGGTCGAATTTGATGAAAGGAAGCGTCTGTTCCCTGTAAGATTTTTCAATACCTGGAACTGGGAATCAGTAGTTGTCGGCGCTGCCGACCTGGGCCACCTGAGGCAGCTCGTTTTCCGGCTCCTCTTCCCCGCCGGGCTGATATTCCTGGGGCGGCTCTTCCTGGCCGGCGGGCGCGGGGCCTTCTTCACGGTCCTGACCGGCGCCGGTCGCCAGGTTTTCATCATTCCAGGCTTTGCTGAGCCCGCCCACCATTTCCGCGAACATGCCCGACAGGGCCGCCCGATAAACCATGTCGGCACGGATTTGGGCGGCGGTCCTGGCCATGACGTTCAGGGCGTCGGCGTATTTGCTTTCGATCTTGTCGGTCAGGCTGCCGCTTTCGCTCAGCAACAGGGACCGCAGATCGCGTTCGGCGCTGTCCAGGGTGCCGCTCAGTTTGGCCAGCTTGCGCTCGAAAGTCTCGGAGGCGCTGGCCAGGTCGCCGCTCAGGCGGGCGACGGCTTCCTGCCGGTCGCGTTCTTCGGCCTTCAGGGCCTCGGCCCGTTCCCGCTGCTCAGTCTTCAGGGCCTCGGCCCGTTCCCGCTGCTCGGTCTGGATGGCTTCCAGGCGCTCGCGTTGCTCGGCCTTCTGTTCGGCCCCCCGTTCTTCATTTTCCCTTTTCAACCGGTCCAGAAGAGAGGACACTTCACTCTTCATAAAATTTTCCAGGGAATCGAGGCGTTTTCTCAAAGAGTCCTTGACGTCATGGATCTCTCTTAAAAAACGTTCTTCCTGGCGCCTGAAACGCAATTCCATGTCCTTCAACTGGGCGCCGAAGAGAATCTCGCGAACCTGTTCCATGGGGGCGTTGGCCGACTGCTGTTCTTTGGCTCCGGGGTAATTGGTCTTGTCCATGACACGTTCCTGTTCTATCTGAAGTGGCCGCCCGGCCGTCCGGGCCGGGGCGGAGGCGCGCGGCGCCTGGCTGTTCTCTAAAAAATTATTTTATTTTACAATATGTAAGCGATATTTGCAAGCCGCCGGCCGCCATTTCAGTATTCCCGGAAGCGTCTGCGGACGGCTTTGGCCAGGTCGAGGTTGAGCAGCAGAATATCCACCAGTTCGGGATCGAAATGATGCCCGCTTTCCTGGATCATGATCTGGCAGGCCAGGTCGCCGTCGAAAGCGTCTTTGTAGACCCGGCGCGAGGTCAGGGCGTCAAAGACGTCGGCCACCGCCGTCACCCGGCCGAAGATGGAGATTTCCTCGCCTTTTTTACCTAAAGGGCGCTCGTCCGCCCCGTGGTGGCCGGGGAGGGCCAGGCCGGTGTCGGGGTTGATCCAGCCCGGGTAGCCCCGTCCGTCCCAGCGCTCATGGTGGTTGAGGATCACCTCGTAAATCATCCGGTCCAGCTCCGAGAAAACGGGCTCGAAAAGCTTCAGCCCGATGAGCACATGTTTTTGCATCTCCTGACGCTCGTCGTGGTTCAGGCGGGTAGGCTTGTTGAGAATCTGGTCGGAGATCCCGACCTTGCCCACATCGTGCAGCATGGCCGCCATCCGCAGATGGTCGCGGTTCTTCTTGATGACGGCCGGGGTCAGTGAGCGTTTTCGGGCCCAGTCTTCATAGAGCAGGCCCGCCAGGGCGGCCACCCGTTGGGCGTGGAGGGTGGTTTCCCGGGGGTCGCGCAGTTCGGCCATCCTGACCGAGCGCAGGAGCATCTGCCGCACCAGTTGGGCTCTTTCCAGGGCCATGGCCGCGGTTGAGGAAAAGATGATCATCAGTTCCTCGTCGTCGCGCTCGAAAGCCCGGGGCTGACCGTCTGCCGCCCGCGGATTGATTATCTGAAGAACCCCGATGGTTTCCAGCCTCAGGTCGCTTAGCGGCAGGGTCAGGATGGAGCGGGTGACATAGCCGTTTTTGCGGTCGAATTCCGGGTCGAAACTATAGGGACTGTCCAGGTCTATGTCGTAGGCGTCGGCCACGTTCAGCGGCCGGCCTTCGCGGCCCACATAGGCGGCCAGGGAATTGCCGGTCAGGGGTATTTCCTGGTTTTTGTAGCCGGAAAAGTCTTTGGCGGACTCGCTTTTGACGAAATAATCATTCTGGCTGTAAGAAAGGAGCAGCCGGTCGCCTTCGCGGATGTAGATGGAGCCGGCCTCGGCGCCCACAAAGCGCCGCGCTTCGCTTAAGATGGTTTCCATCATGACGTCCAGGTCGGAGACCTGATTCAAAGTGCTGGCCAAGGCCCTTAAGGCCTCGAATTTTTCGTGTTCCATCAATCCAGGCTTATTAGTGGCCATAATCCCACTCCAGGTCGACGCCGCGGCCAATTTTTGATCACTGTCCAGGTACTTTGTCCAAGCAGTGTTCAAAGTATGGCCTATAGCCTTTTTATAGCATAATAACATAATATCATAAAGCTCTTTTTATGGCCTAAACCGGGCGGCGGCCAAACTCCTGCCAGGACATATAAAATTATTGAGATGCCCGCGATCCGGAGATGGTCTGGCTTGGAAGCCCGATATCGGCGCTCCGGGCGCCAGACTGATAATCATGGAGACATTATAGTCAACTGAGGCTGAAGTCTCCAGCCAACTTTTCATGTTGGAGATAAGCAACGAAATGCTTTTGAAAAACCTGCGTCTTGTCGAGGGTGACTACTTAAAGCGCGCGGCGCTGCTTAAAGCCTGAAGGCCGGAGGCTCGCGCTCCACTGATCCGCCGGGAAAGAATTGCCTATTCGGCCTGGGTACAATAATTGCACCCAAGCCAGTGGAGTAGTTTTTTCACCCTGAAACCAAAAACGAAGCGCAGTGACGCGCTGGCCGGCCCCGATCAGGACAGGTATTCCGGAGGCCGCGCCGACAATCTAAGGAGGGATTTATGAGTATTTCAGCCCTGTCTAACTCAACCTCATCCTATTGGCAGGAGCGTATAAACGCGTCCAAAGCCAAAGGAGCGGAACAGCCCCAGGATGATCTGGCCACCAAACTGTTCACCGATCTGGACATTGACGGCGACGAAGGCATCAGCCTGGCCGAATCCGGACTGGACCAGGAAACCTATGACTCCATGGACACCGACAAGGACGGCGCCGTCAGTTTCAGCGAACTGCAGGCCGCTTTGGAATTTCAGCAGTCGGCCATACTGGGTCAGATTCAGTTCAAGCAGCAGTCCGGCGAAGCGCCCCCGCCGCCTGACGGAGAGCAGTCTGAACAGCTCAACACCCAGGAGATATTGGCCTCCATCATGAGCGGAACGATGCCCATGGGGCCGCCTCAGGATGGAGCCGCCGCTGAAGGAGTAGATGATGCCGGCGACAGCGGCGGAGTGAGCGTAGCCGGATCAGGCCAGGGCCAATCCGAATATGATGAGATGGACAGCAACAAAGACGGGGTGGTCTCCGCCCAGGAATTGGCTGCGGCTTTGGGGCAGTTCAGCCCCTTCAGTTCCAGACTGTCAGCCAATAACAGCGCCCAGACCGGGCAGACCACCGATTCCGGCAGTAAACTGAGCCAGAATTGGCTGTCCGAACTGGCCGCTCGCCTCTACAGCTCTTCAGCCAACTACTCGATCAGTAATCTGACTCAGGGACTCAGCTTTTCCGCCTGATCAGATCTAAAACAAGTTGAAGATACCAAGACCGCAGCTTCGGCCGCGGTCTTTCGTTGTGATGACCGCACGGGCAACTCCGTCGTAAGCTGGCCGTTACGCCGCATTAGTCATCGGGGACGTGAGGTCACTGGAAACAAAGGCAAAGTGAGGAACTTTGCTCATTTATCACACCATATTAATGGCCGATGGGTTGAATCAGGGGAACGATACTGGCCAGATCAGGCCCCCCCACAGTAGAGTCGAGATGTGGCGCGGTGGCCGTGGCTCCGTTTCCACATCCCGCTCGTCGAACCGGACGTGCGGATTTCCCGCATCCGGCTCTCGGACAGAACTTCATGCCTTCGCCCAC
>JAISFR010000097.1 GCA_031263565.1 Candidatus Adiutrix sp.
GAAGACCCGGTGAACCGGAGTCTGGAGGGGGTTGGTGATTTCGCAGGAGACGGCCGTGCACTTTTTGCCGGTGCGGCGGTGGACCTGAGGCAGACCGATGACGCCCTGGATAGCGGTGAAGCCGCCGGTGACGCCCCGGACGATCTTGGCCAGCTTTTTGGCGATGTCCAGTTCCTCGGTGTCCAGAATGACGTTGAAATAGGCGTCATGGTGCTCCAAAGCGCCGACGATGACCGCCCCGGCCGTGGGGTGCAGTTTGGCCGGCCCGAGGTCCGGTTTGCGGGCCGGGTCGTTTTGCACGGCTTCCTTGGCGACCTTGTAGTTGCCTTTGCGGATGTAGGTCAGGCCGGAGTTTTCCGGCCGGCGGGCGTTGAGCCCGGTGAAGTAGACCGGCACATCGTAGCGTTTGTAAATTTCCTGCCCCAGATCTTCGGCCAGAGCCTTGCACTCGTCCAGAGAGATGCCCCGGGCCGGGTCGAGTTCCAGGGTGTCGAAAGCCCCGATGTGAGGATGGCGGCCCACGAATTTTTCCATGTCGATCAATTCAAAAGCCTTGCCGGCGGCGGCCAGAAGGGCTTCCCGCACTTCAGCCGGGCGGCCGATGACTTCCACCGGCAGGCGGCCGAAGTCGGCATCGGGTTCATAGCCGATGACCTTGACGCCCTTGCGCCCTTTGAACTGGTCGACAATGGCTTCGATGGTGGCCTGATTGCGCCCTTCGCTGAAGTTGGGATCCGTGTAGATGTAACCTGCCATTTTCAATGCTCCTTCCAGTATGATGAGTAAATCGGCCGGTTCCTCGGCCGGAGAATTCAGGGCCGTCTTGGGAGCCATCCGGTGGCCGCTCCTCGGGAGCGCCGCCTAACAATCCGGCTGCTGAGCCCCGAAAAAGTTCAGCCAGAGGATTGATATCTGGACCAAGCCGGCGGCAAACGGGACATCTCTGCCTGAACCAGCTGAATAAATGATAATATAAACATATCATCCGGCTGGAAGATCAGTCTTCAATTGTTTAGCTGTGCTGTGGCCCTGCTGTCCGGCTAAGGGTGTCAGGTGGTGCTGTTTGGTTAAATCATAAAGCTATTTATATTAAAAGTCAATCCGTTTTGAATAAAAAATTTAAATTAATTTTAAATCTTTTAATATAAATAAGTTAATAAAAAAGTCATTGTTAAAATATGGACCGGTCAATCAGCCGGCGATTTTCAAAGTACGCCCGATTATAAGAATAGCCGGTCGCCCCGTAGAGGGCGACGGAGCGGAGCGACCGGTGCGGCTGGCCAATCAGTCCCCTGCCGGGCAAAAATCTCATTTTTTGCCCGGCGGCGACCAGGTCTCTTGAAGACGTAAAGTCCCCTTAATAATTAATAAGTTACAGCGCTTCACCGGTTCTGATGCGCAGGGCGCCGGCCAGGTCGCTGACGAAGATGACTCCGTCGCCTTTGTGGCCGGTGCGGGCGCCGGAGCTGATGGCTTCAATGGCTTCGTCCAGCCGCTCTTCGGGGACGCCCATTTCCAGGCGCAGTTTTTTCAGCAGATTGACTTCGGTCTGAACGCCCCGGTAGATTTCGGTATAGCCCTTCTGCTGGCCCGCGCCCAGGACGTTGGTGATGCTCATGGAATAAAGTTCCCGGGCGAAGAGATTGCACTTGACCTTGGTCAGGACTTCCGGGCGGATATAGGCGATGATCAGTTTCATTGTAAGCCCTCCAACTTCAGTTGTTGGTGAAGAACTGGAAGCCGTTGTAGGCTTCGGTGCCGTGTTCGGTCAGATCCAGCCCCTTGATTTCCTCTTCCGGGCTGACCCGGACCCCGACCAGGGCCTTGACCACTTTGAAAACCACCAAACCCCCCAGGAAGGCCCAGGCGCCCACGGCCAGGGCTCCGATCAACTGGGTCAGAAGAAGGCCGGTTCCGCCGCCGTAGAAAAGCCCGGCGGCTTCGCTGCCGTAGTCGGGCGAGGCCAGAAGGCCCACCATGACCGTGCCGAAGAAGCCGCAGACGCCGTGGACCGAGACCGCGCCCACCGGGTCGTCGACCTTGAGCTTCTGGTCGATGAAGAGCACCGCGAAGACCACCAGCAGCCCGGAGAGAAAGCCGATGATCAGGGCGCCGAAGGGGCTGACGTCATAACAGCCGGCGGTGACCCCCACCAGGCCGGCCAGGACGCCGTTGAAGCTCATGGTCGGGTCGGGCTTGCCGGTTTTCAGCCAGATGCTGATCATGGCCCCCATAAAGCCGGCGCAGGCGGCCAGGTTGGTGTTGACGGCGATGTAGCCCAGGCTGCCGTCGGCCGTGGTGGTTGAGCCGCAGTTGAAGCCGAACCAGGCGAACCAGAGGATGAAGACCCCCAGGGCGACCAGGGGCATGTTGTGGCCGGGGATGGCCCGGACCGTGCCCCCGCTGTCGTATTTACCCAGGCGCGGGCCGACCACGATGGCCCCGGCCAGGGCTATCCAGCCGCCGACGGAGTGGACCACGGTGGAGCCGGCAAAGTCGATGAAGCCCATTTTCTCGATCCAGCCCTGGCTGAGGCCGTAAAGGCCGTTCCAGACCCAGTGGCCGCTGACCGGGTAGACCAGGGCCGAGACCAGGAGGCTGGTCAGGATGTAGGCCAGAAAGCGGGTGCGCCCGGCTATGGCCCCGGAGACGATGGTGGCCGACGTGCCGCAGAAGACGCACTGGAAGAACCAGAAGGTCAGGGTCCACTGGCCGTTTTCGTCGGCGGGCGTGACTCCGGCCAGGGCGAAGCCGCTGCTGCCGATCAGGCCCCCGTTCGAAGTTCCGAACATGAAGGCGAAGCCCAGCAGCAGGAACATCAGGCAGCCGACCACGAAGTCGACATAGTTCTTCATCAGAATGTTGGCCGCGTTCTTGGCCCGGCTGAGGCCGCACTCCAGCAGGGTGAAGCCGGGCTGCATGAACATGACCAGCATGGCCCCGACCATGGTCCAGACCGTGTTGCCCGCGCTTTGGGACAGAAATTCCGTTTCCGCGGCCCAGACCGGGGCGGCCGGAATCAGACACAGACCCAGCCCGCCCGCCGCGGCCCAGGCCGCGGGGCTGATTTTTCTTACTTTCATGCCATCCTCCAAAAGTTGAAAATTTTCCGGCCGGGCGCCGCCGGCCGATTTAGGATGACTTAGATGAGAGCAAGATTTCAGCCAAATAAAACACTAACTATATCAAATAAATAGAAGATAAAGGCCGGCTGTCCGTTACTTTTTGGTGTCTATTCGGCGGCAATACATACCGTTTTGTAGCTTGCCGGGCGGCTGAAATAAAACGACGGCTTCGTCGGAAGCCGCCGTTCCAGCAATTCTCAAAGTAGGCCCGATTATAAAAATAGCTGGTCGCCCCGGAGAGGGCGACGGAGCGGAGCGACCGGTTTTGGCGGCCAATCAGTCCCCTGCCGGGCAAAAATCGCCCTTTTTGCCCGGCTACGACCAGAGCACTTGAAGATGGAAAGCTACTTTGAGAATCGCAGCCGTCGTTCCCAACTGCTATGAAGCCCTAACTTCGGCCGAAGGAGCAGTTGGGGAAGTGGCAGTCGGGGCACTGTTCGCAGAAACCGCCGTGGCCCAGGCGGACGAAGTCGCGGCGGGTCAGGCGCTGCCCGGCCAGAAGGCGGGGGACGATCAGGTCGAAGATGCTGGCCCGGTTGTACATGACGCAGCCGGGCAGGCCCATGATGGGCGTCGAGCCGTGATAGGCCAGCATGAACATGGCCCCGGGGAAGACCGGGGTGCCGTAGGTCACTATCTGACCGGCCACCTCGCGGATGGCGGCCGGGGTTTTGTCGTCCGGGTCGACGCTCATGCCGCCGGTGACGGCGACCAGGGTCGCGCCCCGGGCCAGGGCTTCGCGGATGGCGGCGGCCGCGGCCCCGGCTTCGTCGGGCACAATGGTCCGGTAGCTGATTTCCGAACCCCAGGCCGCGAATTTTTTTTCCAGGACCGGGGTGAAGGCGTCTTGGATGCGGCCGTGATAGACCTCGCTGCCGGTGGTCACCACGCCCACGCGCTGGGCGTTGAAGGGCAGCACCTGGAGCAGGGCGCCCCGCTCCCGGCAGAGAGCCTCCGCCCCGGCCACGCTTTCCTCGGCCACGCAGAGGGGAATGACCCGGGCGCCGGCCAGATTGGCCCCGGCCTGGACTTCCCGCAGGTTACCGATGGTGGCCACCGAAACGTCGGGTATGTCGTTGAGGGCTTCCAGGAGGTCCGGATTCATGACCAGCAGGCCCTGACGGTCGCTTGTGAGGTTGATGCGCCCTTCCGAAGGTTCGCCGAAGCTGACCCCCTGGCCGGCGATGGCCCGGGCGAGGCGCCGGGCGGCGTCGTCTTCGTGGACCTGGCCGTCGGTCTGGTCGCTCCAGACATAAAGATTTTCCTTGCCGAGGCGCAGGAGATGGGGCACGTCTTCGGCCCGCACCACGTGGCCGCGCTTGAAGGCCGCCTTCTTGTGCCGGCCGGGCACTATTTCGGTTATGTCGTGACAGATGACCAGCCCCACCGCCTGGTCCACGGGAATTGATTTCATGATGCCTCCCCCAGTAGAGTCGAGATGTGGCGCGGTGGCCGTGGCTCCGTTTCCACATCCCGCTCGTCGAACCGGACGTGCGGATTTCCCGCATCCGGCTCTCGGACAGAACTTCATGCCTTCGCCCAC
>JAISFR010000099.1 GCA_031263565.1 Candidatus Adiutrix sp.
GTGGGCGAAGGCATGAAGTTCTGTCCGAGAGCCGGATGCGGGAAATCCGCACGTCCGGTTCGACGAGCGGGATGTGGAAACGGAGCCACGGCCACCGCGCCACATCTCGACTCTACTGAAGTCAAGCCCCGGGTCTTGACTTTTGTTTTTTTCGGCTTTAACATTCTCTTGCCGACCCCGCCGCGCTATTGTGGCCGTTTCACCATCAGGTCCGGATTTTCATTGCCAATGTCAAAGCCCCGCCCTCTCCGCCTCCTTCACAGTTCCGACTGGCATCTCGGCCGGCCCCTCTGCGGCCGCCGGCGCTATGATGATTATGCCCGATTCCTGGACTGGCTGGCCGCGACCCTGGACCGGGAACAGGTGGACGTTCTGCTGCTGGCCGGCGACATTTTCGACTGCCTGAATCCCTCGACCCGGGCCCAGGCCCTCTATTACAACTTTCTGGGGCGGGTGGCCGTCCAGAGCGCCTGCCGCCATGTGGTGGTCATCGCCGGCAATCATGATTCCCCGGCCCTCCTGAAGGCGCCGGGCGAGATACTGAAGCTTCTGGATATCCACGTGGTCGGCACGGTCTCCGAAGACGGGCGGGAGGAACTGATCACCCTGAAAGACCCCGACGGCCGGCCGGAGCTCCTGGCGGCCGCCGTGCCCTATCCCCGCGAGCGGGATATGCGAAGCTCGGTCGCCGGAGAAAGCGCCGGGGACAAGGAAGAGCGGCTGGTGGCGGCCATCGGGGAGCATTACGCCCTTCTGGGGCGTCTGGCCGAGGCCGCCTTGGCCGGGCTGGACCCGCGGCCGCCGGCCGTGGCCCTGGGCCATCTCTTCGCCGCCGGCGGCCGGACCCTGGAGGAAGACGGCGCCCGCAACCTCTATGTCGGCGCCCTGGGCCGGGTGCCGCTGGATGTTTTCCCGCCGCTTTTCGACTATGTGGCCCTGGGGCACCTGCACCAGCCCCAACTGCTGGGCGGACGGGAGACCCGCCGCTACAGCGGCGCGCCCCTGGCCCTGGGCTTCGGCGAAGCCGGGCGGGAGAAGACTGTGGTCCTGGTGGATTTTTACCCTGACGGGCCGCAAGTCAGGACCCTGCCGGTGCCGCTCTTTCGCCGCCTGGAACGGATCAGGGGCGACTGGGCCTTTATCGCGGCCGAGCTGTCGCGCCTGGCCGATTTGGAAGAGGATATCTGGGTGGATGTCGAATATGACGGCACGGATCTTCAGGGCGAACTCGGCGGCCGCCTGGCCGAGGCCGTTGAGGGCCGCCGGGTCACGGTTCTGCGGGTGCGCGACGGCCGGGCCCGGCCCCTGGCCCTGGAGGCCCTGGAAAGCGGCGAAAGCCTGGACAGCCTTGATGAGGAAGAGGTCTTCCGCCGCTGCCTGGCCGCCCGCCAGGTTCCGGAGGAAGACCGGGCCGAACTGACGGCCGCCTATCTCGAGATTCTCCGGGACCTCCGGGAGAACGCCGACCGAGAAGGCGGGCGGTCGTGAAAATTCTGCGGCTCAGTCTGATGAATCTCAACTCCCTGGCCGGGGAGTGGTCCATTGATTTCACCGGTCCCGATTTTGAGGAGAGCGGCCTCTTTGCCGTCACCGGCCCCACCGGGGTGGGCAAGACCACCATTTTAGACGGCATCTGCCTGGCCCTTTACGGGGCCACGCCCCGTCTGGGCAGGCTCAGCAAGAATTCCAACGAAATTATGACCCGGGGCCGGGGGGAATGTTCGGCCGAACTGACTTTCGAAACTCCGGCCGGCCGCTGGCGCAGCCACTGGTCGCAGCACCGCGCCCGCCGGAAGGCCGAAGGGGAACTGCAGGCCCCCAGGCACGAGCTGGCCGAGGCCGTCAGCGGGCGGGTGCTGGAGACCTTGCCCTCCCGCACCCTGGACTTGGTGGCCGAGATCACCGGCATGAATTTCACCCAGTTCACCCGTTCCATGATGCTGGCCCAGGGCGCTTTCGCTGTTTTTCTGAATGCCGAGCCGGCGGACCGGGCCGACCTTCTGGAGCAGATCACCGGGGCCGAGATTTATTCGGAAATATCCCGGCGGGTTCACGAGCGCCAGCGGCGGGAGAGCCAGAAACTGGCCGAACTGCGCCAGGCCGCCCCGGGCCTCCGCCGCCTGGCCGAGGCCGACGAAAAGGCCTTGCGGGCCGAGAGGTCGGCAATTTCCGAGACCCTGGGCCGCCTGGAAAAAGAGTTGACGCTGAAAAACGCGGCTTTGGCCTGGCGGCGGAAAATCGCCGAACTGGAGCGGAGCCGTCAGGCCCTGGCCGCCGGCCTGGCCGAGCTCCGGGAGCGGCAAGGCCGTTTTGCGGCGGCGGCCGGCCGATTGAAACTGGCCCGGCAGGTCCAGGGGCTGGCCCGGCCGCACGAACGCCTGGCCACCTGGCGTCGGCAGGGCCGGGAGGCCGAGACGGCTCTGGGCCGGCGCCGGGCGGAACTGCCGGCCCTGGAAGAGGGTCGACGGCGGGCTATTGAGGAACTGGAAGGCGCTGAAAAAGCCCGGCGGCAAGCCCGCCTGGAGCTGGAGGCGGCTCGGCCGGCTCTGCGTGAAGTGCGCGAACTGGATCTGCGCCTGAAGGAAAACCTGGAACAGCAAAAACCCCTGAAGGCCCGGTTGGAAGAGATTTCGTCCGAACTGGCCAGAGTCAGACCCGGGGCGGCGCCTGAGAGGCCCGGCGATTTTCAGGCCTGGTCCCGGATCTTGAGCTTGTTCAGGCGGAAACATGAGGCTCGGGCCAGGGACCTGGGCGAGCTTCAGGCCGAGCGGCAAAAAGTTCTGGACGGCCGGGAGGAAAGCGCCTGGCGGGACGAACTGCTTCTGGGCAGCCGGAAGCTCGATGCCTTAAATCACCTGCGCGAAGGGCTGGAGAGTCTGGCCCGGAACCAAAAGTGGCTGGAGGAAAATGAAGCCCGCGATCAGGCCGCCCGGGCCGCGCTGAAGGAACTGGGGGCCGGTATAAACCTGGAAGCCGAAAAGCTGGCCGGCCTGGAGCGGGAAGCCGGGCATTTAAAAGCCCGCTGGGAACTGCAACTGCGTTTGCGCCGCTTTGACGACTGGCGCCGGGATTTGCTTCCCGGTCAGCCGTGCGCCCTGTGCGGGGCTACAGAACACCCCTATGCCGACCCGGAGCGGCGGCCGGGGCCGGAGGTCAGCGAGGAAAGCCTCCGGCAGAACGAAAGCGCCCGCCAGGCGCTGGCGAAAAATGTGGGTGAGCTCAAGGTCCGGGCGGCGGCCTGGCGGCAGAGCCTCAGCGAGGCGGAGACCGGCCGGCGCAAGCTGGGGCAGGATCTGGAGCGCCTCAACTGGCAGATCCGGCCCAGGCTTGAGGCTTTGGGTTTGGCCGGGCCGGAAGACGGTGAAGATCCGGCCCGGCGCCTTTCCCTGGAACTTACGGCGACTGAAGATCGGCTGCTGAGCCTCAATAAGCTTCTGGAAGACCTGAAAAGCCTGGACCGGAAGATCAGGGAGCTGAACGAAGCCGTGGCCGGCGGCCAGAAAAAGATTGATGAGGCCCAGGGCTTTTTGCGCGAGGCCCTGGCGCTTCGGGCCGCCCTGGAATCCCTGGACGATCGGCGGGCTTCCTGGCTTAAGGGCCGTCAGGAACTTTTGGGGGATTTGGGCGTGGAGGCGGAAGAAAAGCGGCTGGAGCAGGCGGCGGCGGCCGCGGACCAGAATTTCGAGGCGAAAAGGTCGGGACTGCAGGAAGCCGACCGGGCTCTGGAAAATTCCAAAGCCGCGCTGCTGGAAGCCGGGAAAAGCCTGGGCGGGATAAAGGCGGAACTGGCGGCCGCGGAGAAAGCCTTCAGCGAAGCTCTCCGGGGCCTCGGCCTGGCCGATGAGGCGGCCTATCTGGCGGCCGCCCTGACTGAAGCCGAACGGGCGGCCCTGGAAAAAGAAGAGAAGGCCCTGTCGGAGGAAGAGGCCGTCATCAGCGCCCGGCAAGAGGAAAATGCCCAAGATCTGGAACGGGAACTGGCCGAAAGACTGTCTGAACAGAGCGCTTCGGAATTGGGCGGGCAACTGGAAAGCCTGACGGCCGAAAGCCAGAAAGTTCTGGCCAGGCAGGGCGCGGTAGCCCAGAGACTGGCCGACCATGACCAGGCCCTGGAACAGGAGCGGGAACTGAACGCCAAAATCGAAGCCCAACTGCGGGAATGCCGGCGCTGGGACGGTCTGCACCATCTCATCGGCTCGGCCGACGGCGGCAAATACCGCCATTTCGCCCAGGGCCTGACTTTCGAGATCATGGTCGGCCAGGCCAACCGGCAACTGGCCCGCCTGAGCGACCGCTATCTGCTGGTTCGCGATCCCCGCCGGCTGCTGGAATTGAACGTCATCGACCAGTATCAGGCCGGGGAGTCGCGCTCCACCAGAAACCTTTCCGGGGGGGAGAGCTTTCTGGTCAGCCTGGCCCTGGCCCTGGGCCTGTCGCAGATGGCCAGCCGCCGGGTGCGGGTGGATTCCCTTTTTCTGGACGAGGGCTTCGGCACACTTGATGAAGACGCCCTGGACCTGGCCCTCGACACCCTGGCCGGCCTCAGGGGCGAGGGCAAACTGATCGGGGTCATTTCTCACATTCCGGCCCTGATGAACCGCATCGGCACCCAGATCAGGGTGCGCTCCAAGGGCGGCCCCCACAGCCGGATCAGCGGCCCCGGGGTGCTTGAAGGGCCCTTGAGCCAGTAGAGTCGAGATGTGGCGCGGTGGCCGTGGCTCCGTTTCCACATCCCGCTCGTCGAACCGGACGTGCGGATTTCCCGCATCCGGCTCTCGGACAGAACTTCATGCCTTCGCCCA
>JAISFR010000006.1 GCA_031263565.1 Candidatus Adiutrix sp.
TCCCGGAGCCGGGGCTCCAGCTGGGCCACGCTGCGAACCTCGCCGGCCAGCCCCACTTCGCCGACGAAGACCGTGTCTTCCGGAGCGGCCTGATCATTCCAACTGCCGGCCATGGCCGCCACAATGGCCAGGTCGGCCGCCGGTTCGCTGACCCGGGCGCCGCCGGTGACGTTGACGAAAATATCGCGGTCAAAGAGTTTCAGGCGCACTTTCTTCTCCAGGACGGCGGCCAGCAGGCTGACCCGGGCGCTGTCCACCCCCAGTGACTGCCGGCGGGGCATGGCCAGGGGGCTGGCCGAGACCAGGGCCTGAATCTCCACCAAAAGCGGCCGCCGGCCTTCCATGATTGGGGCCACCACCGAGCCGCTGGCCCGGGCCGGCCTTTCGGAAAGGAAAAGGGCCGAGGGGTTGCCCACCTCGCCCAGGCCCTGTCCGGTCATTTCAAAAACCCCGATTTCGCCCACCGACCCGAAACGGTTTTTATAGGCCCTCAGCAGCCTCAGGGCTCTTTCCCGGTCCCCTTCAAAATAGAGCACCGTGTCCACCAGATGCTCCAGCAGCTTGGGCCCGGCGATGCCCCCGTCTTTGGTGATGTGCCCCACCAGCCACAAGGGCAGGTTCCGGCTCTTGGCCAGGGCGCTGAGGCGGGCGGCGCAGTCGCGGATCTGGGCGGGGCTCCCGGCCGGGCCGCCGAGTTCGCCGCTGACCAGAGTCTGGATGGAATCCACAGCGCAGACGTCCCAGTCTTCGGCCTCCAGGGCCTGGGCGGCGGCTTCGACCGAGGTTTCCGGCAGAACCCAGAGCCCTTCCAGGTCCAAAGCCAGGCGTTCGGCCCGCAAGCGAACCTGGGCCGCCGACTCCTCGCCGGTGATGTACAGGAGGCGCTGTCCCCGCCGGGCCAGGTGGGCCGCCGCCTGGAGCAGCAGGGTCGATTTGCCCACCCCGGGCTCCCCGGCCAAAAGGGTCACCGAGCCCGGGGCCAGACCGCCGCCCAGGACCCGGTCCAACTCTTCCAGGCCGGTGGAGAGACGGTCAATCTTTTCGGCGCTGACCGCCGAAAGGGCGGTCGGGCGGCCGGCGCCCGGGAGGACGGCTTTCTTCAAAGGCCCGGCCGCCGGGGCGACTTCTTCCTCCAGGCTTTCCCAAGCCTGGCAACTGGGGCAGCGGCCCAGCCATTTAGGGCTTTGATAGGCGCATATCCGGCAGACAAATCGGCTTTTGGCGCGAGCCATGTTTCACCGTCCCTCAACTAACAGAAGTACTTGCAAAAAGTATGGGTTGTTGTATAATAAAATTCTTGTTTTTTTCAAGAGTTTTTTGAAATATCGCCAAACTCTTGAAAAGATCGCCCGCGAAGCCGTTTCGTCGCAACTTTATTTAAGAGGATTGACCATGGCCGAAACCAGCCGCCGTTCCACCCTGAGCGGCACAGTCAAAGATCAGAGCTCTGAAAGCTATCGCCTGCAGGTGGGCGAATACCTGATGAAGGCCGGCCATATCACCCGGGGCCAGTTGGAAGAGGGCACCAAGTGGCTCAGGTCCCATCCCGACGCTTTTCTGTCCAACTTCCTCTTAAAGAAGAATTACATCGAGCCGGCCACGGTGTCCACCGTCCTGTCCCGGCAGTACAGTCTGCCGATGATCAATCTGGCGGAAAGGGATATTCAGCCTGAACTGGCCGGAATCCTGCCTTATGAAGCGGCCAAAAAATTCCTGGCCGTGCCCTACAACAAAAAGGACAACAAGCTTTATGTGGCCATGCTGGAGCCCAATAACAACAAAGTGGTGGAGGAACTGGCGGCCCTGACCCAGCATCAGGTCATGCCGGGGGTGGCTTCGCTTTTGGCCATCATCGATGCCTACCGACGTTTATACAACATCGGCGATGAGGAATACAACGCCTTTCTGGCGCCCCTGGATCCCAAGGATGCGGAAAAAGACGCCGGCCCGGTGACCGTCGACAATCTCGGCGCCCTTATCTCCGACGCCTTGGACGATTTTTCCTTCGGCGACACCGGCGAGGACGAGGCTCTTTCCGCGGAAATGTATTCCGCGGAAAACAGCACCATCATCAACCTGGCCAACCAGATTCTGCTGCAGGCCATTCAGGAGGGGGCCTCCGATATTCACATCGAGCCTTTTGAAAAGCAGTTCTACGTGCGTTACCGCATTGACGGGGCTCTTTACAAACGAACCCGCCTGCCTCTGGAGATCAAAAACGCCCTGATCGCCCGTTTGAAAATCATGTCCAAGCTGGACATCACCGAGCGTCGGGTGCCCCAGGACGGCCGCATCAAGCTGCGCATGTCCAAAACCCGGGAAATCGACTTCCGCGTCTCGGCCCTGCCGACCCTTTTCGGCGAGTCGGTGGTTCTGCGTATTTTGGACAAGTCTGGCCTGAACGTGGACATGACCAAGCTGGGCCTGACTCAGAAAAACCTCTCTCAGGTCATGAACGCCATCTACCGTCCCAACGGCATGTTCCTGGTCACCGGCCCCACCGGCAGCGGCAAGACCGTGACCCTCTATTCCTGCCTGTCCCTGCGAAACACCGACGACGTCAAGATCCTGACCGCCGAGGACCCGGTGGAATTCAACTTTTCCGGGGTCAACCAGGTCAATGTGGTCAAAGAGGTCGGCATGACCTTCGCCAAGGCCCTGAAAGCCTTCCTGCGTCAGGACCCGGACATCTGTATGATCGGCGAGATCCGCGATCTGGAGACCGGCGAAATCGCGGTGGAAGCCTCCATGACCGGCCACCTGGTGCTCTCGACCCTCCACACCAACGACGCCCCCTCCACGGTCACCCGTCTGATCGATATGGGCGTGCCGGCCTTCAACGTCTCGGCCGCCCTGGTGCTCTGCACGGCCCAACGGCTCTTGCGCCGCATCTGCGGCAACTGCAAACAGCCCATGAACAAACTCCCGGCCAACAAATTGATCGAGGCCGGCTTCGACCGCGACGAGGTGGGCTCCATTCAGCTTTACGAAGGGCGGGGCTGCCCGGTCTGCAAGGGCTCCGGTTACAAGGGCCGGATGGGGGTTTTCGAGATCATGGAAATGACCCCTTTCCTGGCCGAGGCCATTTCCTCTCAGGTGCCCGAGGCCCAACTGCGCAAGATCGCCCTGAAGGAGGGCATGACCACCCTGCGCCAGGACGGGCTGCTGAAGGCCTCACAAGGGGTGACCACCCTGGAGCAGATTCTGGAAAAAACTGTTCTGCAGAAGGAAAGCCTGCCGCATTACCTCTTAAATCCCGATGAACTGGTTTTCAACCGTGACGACATCATCATCAAGGAAGGCAACACCGACACCAATTTCTACAAGCTCATCCAGGGCAACCTCGGCGTTTATAAAGGGCAGACCCAGATCGCCGAAATATCCCAGTTGGACACCTTTTTCGGCGAGATGAGCGCCCTGGTGGGCGGGCCCAGAAGCGCGACCATCAAAAGCCAGGGCAAGAGCATCGTCAAGGTCTTTCCCGGCGACAAGCTGATGGAGGTCATCGAGGGCTATCCCGATATTGCCAAGGCCATGTTGACCACCCTGGTGGACCGCCTGTCGGCCACCAACGTTCGTCTTTCGTCTTATATGCACGACAAGGCTGAACTGGAAAGGACCTATATCGCCCAGCTCACCGCCTCCACCACCGCCGCCGGAGTGCGGCCCATCGCCAGTTCCCCTGCCCGGGGCTCTGTGGGCGCCGGGCCGACTTTTCGTCCTTCGGCCACTGACGGACTGCCGTCCGCCGACGGGGTCGTCCGGCCTGTGGCCGGCTCACCGGTCGCCGGCGCCCCCCGGCCCATTGCCGGCTCGTCGGCCGCCGGCGCTCCCAGGCCCATTGCCGGCTCGTCGGCCAATGGGGCGCCCAGAGCCATTGCCGGCTCATCGGTCGCCGGCGTCCCCCGGCCCGTTGCCGGCGCATCTCTGGCTTCCGTGGCGGCGGGCGGCGGCAATGGAAACGGCGCCGGGCGCCTGCCGGCCGATAGGACCACCGGACTCTCGCCTTTACCAGGGGGCGCTCAGCGCTTCGCCTCGCCGGATGTCACCAGGCTCATGGCGCCTAAGAACCTGGCGGCGGCCGCGCCGGCCGCCATCCGGATCACCTCCTCCGAGGCGCCCCGGGCCAGACGCCTGAAGTCGGCTTGAGGGCGGCCCAGGGGGCTGGTGCGGCGTGTCTCGGATATTCATTCTTGATCTCGGCGGCTTAGGTTCCACCCAGGCTCTTCTGAAGACCAGGGCCTTCCTGGAGGAGGGACCGCCGGACCCTGTGGCCCTGTCCCTGGATAGGGAAGATGTGGCTCTCGACCTGACCGCTTTTTTGGAATCTTTGGGCCTGATCCCCCGGATTTACAGGAGGGGCCCGGCCCGTCTGCTTCTGGCCCGGGAAGCGGATTCGCCTGAAATACTGGTCTGGCATGATGCCGGCGGCTGGCGGGCGGAGACGGATGACCAAGAGGAGGACGAGGAGGAGATCATCGATCTTCTACAGCCGGCGGATTCAGCCTCGGCCGGAACCTTCGGGCCAGAGCCGTCCCGGTCTTCCCAAAGCCCTGATGATTCGGCTGCCGAAGACGCAGCCGTCCTGGTCGGCAGTCAGTTTATGGGGGCCGGCAATGACGAGCTCGGGGGCAGGCTGACTCAGAATTTTTTCGACAGCCTGGCCGCCCCGGGACGGATTCCCAAACTGCTGGCCTTTTACAATACCGGAGTTTTCCTGACCACCCGGGAATCAGCCATTGTTGAGGCCCTGCGCGATCTGGAGGCCAGAGGCGCCACCGTCATATCCAGCGGTCTTTGTCTGGATTTTTTTAATCTTCAGGATCAACTTAAAGTCGGGCGCATCGGCAATATGTATGAAATCATCAACGCCCAGAGACGCCACGCCCGGGTGCTTCGGCTGTAGCCACGCCTGGCCGTCATTTCCGCGGCCCCCTGAAAGGGGCTTTGCCGCCTGACCGCCGCCCGCTATAAAAAATTGGCCCGATAAGAGGATGTCAATGAAATGCCGGACCCTGACAATATTTCTTTTGGCGCTGCTGCTGCTCCCGGCCGGGCCGGCCGCTTCGCTGGCCGCCGGGGAGATCTTATGCTCCACCTTCCCGGTCTGGCTCTTTACCCGCAATATAATTGAAGGCAGCCCGCGCTTTCAGGCCGGCCTGATGATCGGCAGTCAACTGGGCTGTCCCCATGATTACTCGCCCACCCAGGCCGAACTGGAGCGTCTGTCCCGGGCGGAAATTCTGGTCATCAACGGCTTGGGGCTGGAGGCTTTTCTGTCGCGCTCCCTGGGGGTGGCCAAAGCGGGACTGAAAATAATCGACGCCTCCGGCGGCCGCGACCCCGACCAGGACAGCCGCAGCGGACCGGCGGCGCTCGTCATTGACAAGGAAAGCGCCGTCAGGCTTCCGGGTCATCATCAAGACGGCCCCAATCCCCATATCTTCGCCGCCCCGGGCCAGGCGGCCGGCATGGTCCGCAATATCGGGGAAGCTCTGGCCAGCCTGGATATGGACAACGCCGAACTCTACCTCGATAACGCGGCCAAACTGGCTGACGAGCTGGAAACCCTGGCCGCCTCGGCCCGGAACCTGGGGCAGGAACTGGGCCGGCCGAAAATAATCAGCAGTCACGGGGTTTTTGACTATCTGGCCCGGGATCTGGGCCTGTCCATCGTCTCCCATATTGAGGAGGAGGACGGGGCCGCGCCTTCGGCCGCCCGTCTGGCCGCATTGGTCAAGCTGGCCCGTCAGGACGGGGTGCGGGCGGTTCTGACCGATCCCCAGGGCAATATCAATCTGGCCAGAACCTTGGGCGCCGAAGCCAGGTTGCCGGTGGCCGTCATTGATCCCGTCTCGGCCGGGCCGCCGGACGCCCCCCTGGATTATTACCAGAAAGTGATGAAGACCAATCTGGAGGTCATGAAAAAACTTTTTGCCGCGCCGCCCCCCAGCAGCGGCCGGGAAAGCGTCCCGGCCAAGAGGGGACAACAGAGCCGGTGAATATCCATTCCGCCCATCCTTTGGCCCCCAGGCCCTGGGCTCTGGAGATCAAGGATTTATCGGTCCGCCTGGGCCGTCTGGATATCTTGAGCAAGCTCAACGCTCAAGTGCCCAAGGGTGGCCAGGCGGTCATCGTCGGGCCCAACGGCGGCGGCAAGACGACCCTCATTAAAACCCTCCTGGGCGAGATTCCCAGCCGCGAAGGCGCTTTCGCCTTCTCACCGGCCCGGCCCCGCCTGGGCTATGTTCCGCAACGTCTGGATTTTGACCGTCATCTGCCCTTGACCGTTCAGGAATTCCTGGCCTTGGGCCTGACCGAACGTCCCTTATGGCTGGGGCGTTCCCCGGCGGTCAAGGCCAAGAGCCTGGATCTTTTGAGTGAAGTAAAGGCCGAACGGCTCCTGGACCGGCGCCTGGGCGATCTTTCCGGGGGTGAACTGCAGCGGGTGCTGCTGGCTTCAGCCCTCTGCCAGAATCCTGAATTTTTGATTCTGGACGAACCGGCCACCGGGGTGGATGTCTACGGCGAGCACCTGCTCTGCGAATTGCTGGACGGCTTTAAAGGCCGTTTCAGCATTCTGATGGTCAGCCACGATCTGCCCACCGCCCGGGCCCATGCCGACTGGGTTATCTGCCTCAACCGCCGGGTCATCGCCCAGGGTCCGCCCGAGGCCATTTTCAATTCTTCTGTTTTGGCCGCGACTTTCGGGCTGCACAGCGCCTGACTTCCTACGGTATCCGGACTCCCGGCCCGGCCGGGAAAGGTCCGCTCCGGCTGGCGAGGCCGGTCCGTTGCCTATGGCCGGTAAGCTCCGGATATTGGTATTGAGGTCTTGATAAAATTGTTGACTTTTTGCCGGATATGGAATATAAAAGCTGTCTGTGCGTGAGGGGGGGAACGTTTGTTTGACGTTTCCCGGCCCAACGTGGCTGGTGGCCCCGGGAGGTCTGCCGCGCTGTGGGTTGTTAACTCAGTCGGTAGAGTATCTGCCTTTTAAGCAGAGAGTCGCGGGTTCGAGTCCCGCACGACCCACCACGAAAAGGCCCGCTTAAACGCGCTGAAATATGCGTCCCCATCGTCTAGCCTGGTCCAGGACACCGGCCTTTCACGCCGGCGACAGGGGTTCAAATCCCCTTGGGGACGCCAATTTTATTTAGAAAATTCAATGATTTGACCAGGGCCAGGGGCCGCCGTTTTCGTTATCAGCCCGTTATCAGGGGTGATAATGCTTTTCCGGCGGCTTTGCAGTTCTCGGAGCGCTTCTCCCCCGGTCTGGAAATAACGGTGGAACGCGGTGCTGGTACTATGGAGAGTCATTGACTTGATCTCTTCGGGAGTGGCCACCGCCCGAAGGCCCATAGCCGTGGAATGTTTCGTGCCGGGGTACAGGGACACGCCTTCGACACCCAAGCGGGTACAGGCCCGCCGCCAGGCTGAATAAATAACTGAATGCCCGAACCCCCGGCCGATGTAGGCGCCGCCATTGGCTTGTTCATGCCGGAAAAAAGGCATGACTGGATTAAAAGCCAAAGGCAGATTGCGAATTAACTCCATATCCTCTTGAATCAGGGGGATGATCTTGGCTCGCTTTTCTTTGGCTTTGGAATCGGGGACTATCAGCACTCCGCGATTTCGGTCAACATTGCCTTCGGTAAGGCCTCGCATTTCCCCCGGCCTGATGGCGATGTAGGTGGCCAGCCATTTTATGCAGAGCCAGACCCGGAATGGCTCATGCTCTTTGATATTGCTGATTATGGACTCTTGTACTTCCAGATCGACAGTGTTCCGGAAAGCCATTTCGACATGGCCAATCTTCGGCCACTTTTCAAGGCGGGGAATGTCATAACGATCAGCAGCCCACATCCAAAGCTGTTTTAGGGCGTCCAGGGTATGTTTTTTGCTTTTCATGGAAAAAGCTTCCAATGAGCCGATCAAATCTTCAATCTGGGCATATCCAATGCTTTTGATATTGGAGCAGCCCCAAACTTTTCCAGCCCGGCGCATGGCCAGACGCAGGGGCTCCATAGATTGATGCTTGAGCGTTCTGGCCTTAACCTCAAGCCACTCAGCGGCCAGTCGGTCGAATGATAACGGCTTGGCCTTAATCTGGTAATCCCGGGCGTCAAACTGGCCGGACCCCTCCTGATAGCGGAGCCCGGTCAGGAATTGCAAAGCGGCCGGGTAGTTGTCGAAGCGCTTGGTGATCTGGTCATAGCGAACGACAAACCGACTGGGGGATTGTCTTTTGTGCTTCGGGCAAAAAAGCCCCTTGGGTTCGACCGACTGAAACCGCGAACCGCAAATAGGGCATAGCTGATCGGAATGGATGCTTCCTTTCATGACAGCCTCATATTTTAGATATGATGTGCCCGAGTGGTTCAAGGGTTAGACTCCCGGGCCGGCCCCAGTATGCGGGACCGGCCGGAAAAATGGTAGACTTGCGGTTGTTTGCTGACTGTGCTTAGATAATAGGTTTTGGCTTACATCTTTCTGAACTTACAAGGATTCCTTGCGGGTTCAATCGTTCTTCCTTCCTTTTAAATTTCTTTCCCTTCCAAATCTTTGCAAGGGAAAAGCACATTCAGACGGTCAAAAGCGTATTCAACCAAAAGCTTGCATTTAAGAAACTCTCCGGAATACGCTACGGCTGAGTTTTTGTTAGTTTTGTAGGCCTCTTCAGCCCAATCCACGGCGGCTTCTATGGCGTTGCTTATTTCGCTGTGAAGGTATTCCAACGCCCCCAGGGTGACAAGTTCATCTTCTCCGTTGAAATAAAGGCCGGGGCCGCTCTTTTTTTCCTTAAGAATGTTTTTCAGGCTGTCCATTACTTACCCTCCCCTTCCCCGTCTTCATCCTCTTCCTCTTCCTCTTCGGCCTCTTCCGCTTGAATGCTGGGGCAGACGGGGCCATCCGGAAGGATGCTGTGGATTTTGGCCTGGTAATCAGCCAGGGTGGCATTGATAAAATCCACTAAATTTTGGTGCTCGGCGTCCATTTGGTCCAGACGCAGACAACTGAGCATTCCGTCCATGATCAAGACGAGGGCTTTCAGCCCGTCATCGATGGGGTCAAGTATTTCATGGAGATGACGCTGGGTGATCGTTTTACCTTCGATACTTTTGTACGACATGGCTG
>JAISFR010000037.1 GCA_031263565.1 Candidatus Adiutrix sp.
GGCCGGAGATGGCTCTCTTCGGAAATGCGCGTGCCTAAACCGCCGGCCAGAATCACGACTTTCATGGAAAGCCCTCCATCCTGAAATTACAGGCCCTCGCGGGCCGGATCTTCAAAATACGGCCAGGCCGCGTCCGCGGGCGAGATGACCCGCGGCGGTCCGGGCCAGTCCAGGCCGAAAGCCGGGTCGTCCCAGCGAACGCCCCTGGCGGCCTCCGGCCGATACGCCCCCTTGATCTGGTAAAAAATTTCCACCTCGTCGGTCAGGGTCAGAAAACCGTGGGCCAGGCCGGGCGGGATATACAGCGCGGCACGGTTTTCCGCCGTCAACTCCAGGCCGTGCCAGCGGCCATGGGAAGGGGAGCCCCGGCGCAGGTCCAGGGCCACGTCGAAGGCCCGGCCGCGGGTGCAGCGCACCAGCTTGTGCTCGCCAAAAGGTTCGGTCTGGTAGTGCAGGCCGCGCAGGGTGCCCAGCCGGGCGTTCCAGGAGACGGCGCTCAAGGTCCAGTCGGCCGGCAGCCCGGCGGCCTCAAATTCCTCCAGGCAGGAAGTCCGGGCGAAAAAGCCCCGTTCGTCGCGCCGGATTTCCGGCCAGACCTCCCAAAGCCCGGCCAGCGGGGTTTCCTTCAGGATCATGGGAGAACCGGCCGGGCCAGATAGGCGTCGATCTGTTGCTGGAACGTTTCCAGGGGCTGTCCGCCCCGGTAAAAAGCCCGATACCAGTCCACAGTCCAGGCCAGGGTCTCGTCCAGGGTCAGGCGCGGGGCCCAGGGCAATTCGGTTCGGGCCAGGCCGGCGTTCAAGGACAGCCTCTCGGCCTCCTGATAAGAGGCGGCCGGGCTGAAGTCCACCCTGGCTTCCTCGCCCCACAGTTCGGCCAGGCGCCCCGCCAGGCGGCTGACCGGCCAATGGCCGTCCGGTCCGGGGCCGAAGTTCCAGCCCCCGGCCCAGTCCCGCCGGCCTTCGCCTAAACCCCGGGCCAGGGCCAGGTAGCCGCTTAAAGGTTCCAGCACATGCTGCCAGGGGCGCACCGCCCCCGGCCGCCGAAGAAGCAGCGGGCGCCCGTCGGCGAAGGCGCGCAGGGCGTCCGGCGCCAGCCTGTCCGGGGCGAAATCCCCCCCGCCGATAACGTTGCCGGCCCGGGCCGAGGCCAGGAGCGCCGACCCGGCCTGGAAAAAAGAGTGCCGCCAGGCCGTCACCGCCAGCTCCGCCGCCCCTTTGCTGGCGGAGTAAGGGTCGTCGCCGCCCAAAGGGTCGGCTTCGACGTAGCCGCTCAGGCGGCCGTCATTGCGGTAGCATTTGTCGCTGGTGACGACCACGGCGGCCTTCAGGGCCGGGGCCTGCCGGGCGGCCTCCAAAAATTTGACCGTGCCCATCACGTTGGCCGCGAACGTGCCTTCCGGGTCCAGGAAGGACTGGCCCACCAAAGACTGGGCGGCCAGATGGAAGGCCACCGTGGCCCGGGATTCCCGCAGGGCGGAGGCCAGGCGGCCCGGCGCCAGCATATCGCCGATGACCGACCTCCCGCCTCGCGGCCACCTGGTTTCGGCCAGGGAGAAAAGGTTCGGCCCGGCGGGCGGCGCCAGGGCCAGGCCGTAGACTTCGGCCCCCAGGGTCTCCAGGAGGCGGGTCAGCCAGACCCCCTTGAAGCCGGTGTGCCCGGTGATCAGGACTTTTTGGCCGAACCAGAATCGGTTATCCGCAAGCGAGGCCATAAAGTTACTTCCAGACGCTTAAGACATTGGCCGCTGTTGGCTTTAACATTAATGCCCATATAATAGAAAAAAGAATATCTCTTTGTCAAATATTCCTTCTTTTGAGTTTTACCAATCACTGAACGAACGCGAGCCGCAATATTCCGTCAGTCATCGCCCGCGGCCGGCCAATTGCCCGCAGGCCGCCGAAATCCGGCCGCCTTTGGACCGGCGGACCAGGACCGTATGATTTTTGGCCAGCAGGGTTTCTTGAAATTTTTTCACGGCTTCGGGCTCCGGGGCTTCAAACGGCGCGCCCGGCCAGGGGTTGAAAGGGATCAGATTGATCTTGACCTTCAACCCGCTCAGAAAGCGGCTCAGGGCCAGGGCCTGTTCCGGGGCCTCGTTGACTCCCCGAAGCAGGACGTAAGCAATGGTCAGGCGGCGGCCTCGGGGCAGGGGCCAGGCGCTCAAAGCCCGTTTCAGTTCGGCCAGAGGGTATTGGCGGTTGACGGGCATGATCTGGTCCCGCAAATCATCGTCGGCGGCCGAAAGAGAGACGGTCAGCCCGATCTTCGGGCCCAGGGCCAGGCGGGGCAGCTCGGGCACGACGCCCACCGTGGAAAGCGAAATATGCTTTTGGTTCACGGCCAGGAGTTCCGGGTCGGTGATGACGGCCAGGCTTTTCATCACGTTTTCCCGGTTAAGCAAAGGTTCGCCCATGCCCATGAAGACCAGGTTGCTGAGTTTTTCGCCCGCCCGCACATAGCTTCGGGCGCCCAGGATCTGGCCGATGATTTCCCCGGGGGAGAGATTGCGGGTGAAACCCAGGGCCCCGGTGCGGCAGAAGCGGCAGCCCAGGGCGCAGCCCACCTGGGATGAAAGACAGAGCGTCAGATGATCCCGCTCGCGAATGAGCACGCTTTCCACGGTCCGCCCGTCCTCAAGGGCCCACAGTATTTTGCGGGCTTCTTCGTCCTCGGTCGCTTCCAGCGCTTTCAGCCTGCCCAGGCGGGCCTTTTCCGAGAGGGTCCGCCGAAAACTTTTGGCCACGTCGCTCATCTCGTCAAAATCAGCCGCGCCCCGCCTGAAAATCCAGGCGGCCAGTTGGCGGCCGCGATAAGGCTTCTCACCCAGGGCGGCACAGAAGCCGTTCAGTTCCGAAGGGCTCAGATCCAGAAGATTGGGGCGGGTATCGGTCATTATAGGTTCCATCAGGCCGTTGAAAAGCCCCGGGGTTTCATCAACAGGCAGCCGGGGTCAGCTTTTTTCGGAAAAAAAGCGCTCGGCCCGCTGAACTGAATTCAGGGCGTTGACCGCCTTGAGAAGCTCGTTCAACTGGCCCTGGTTTCTGACGGCCAGGCGGAACCACATGCCGCTGCCCTGGGTTTCGTCGGGGGCGTGGGCCTCGACGATGTTCTCGACCCAGGGGTTTATGGCGTTCAGGACCTTCAACAGGGTCCCGGGGGCATTTATGGCCTTGACCCTGACGAAAACCTCGAAGAGGCGGTCTTCATGGTCGCTCCAACTGACGTTGATCAGACGGTCGGGGTCGAGACCGGCCAGGGCCGAACAGGTGGCCGAGTGGATGGAAACCCCGTGGCCCTGGGTAATGTAGCCGATGATGGGTTCTCCCGGGAGCGGCGAACAGCACTTGGCCAGGCGGACGAAGACGTCGCTCTCCCCGGAGACCATGATGCTTCTGGAAACATCCAGCCCGTCGGCGCTCTCTTTGGGAGGCCGGGGCCTGATTTCCGGCTGGGGGGGCGGTTTGAACTTGTCCGGGGCCAGGATTGAGATGATGCGCTTAAAGGGCAGTTTGCCGAAGGCCACGGCGGCGTTTAATTCATCAAGAGTGTTGAATCCCAGGCTTTTCAGGAGATCGGGGTTGGCCAGGCGGGCCTTGGGGATGCCGGCCTTGCGCATCTCCTTTTCCAGCAGGTCATGGCCGAAATCCACGGCCTTGGCCCGTTCCTCGGCCGCGAACCACTGCCGGATGCGGGCCTTGGCCCGGGGGCTGACGGCGAAGGTCAGCCAGTCGTGCCTGGGGGCGCCGTTGCGGCTGGTCATGACCTCCACGGTGTCGCCGTTCTGGAGCTTGTGTTTCAGGGGAACGATGACCCCGTTGACCTTGGCCCCCACGCAGTTGTGGCCGACCATGCTGTGGATGGCATAGGCGAAATCCACCGGGCAGGCCCCGGCCGGCAGCTCCTTGACGTCGCCGGCCGGGGTGAAGACATAGATGCTCTCGTGGTCGGCCAGACTTTCCCGGACCGAGTTGAGAAAGGCGTCGGGGTTGTCGAGATTCTCCTGCCAGCTGAGGATGGAACGCAGGGCGGTGATGCGCTGGTTTTCCTCGCGGCTGACCGCCCCGCTGTCTTTGTAGCGCCAATGGGCGGCCACCCCGTTTTCGGCATAGTTGTGCATCTCCTGGGTGCGGATCTGGATTTCCATGCGGGTGTTCCGCAGACCGATGACCGCCGTGTGCAGCGACTGGTAGCCGTTGGCTTTGGGGATGTTGATATAGTCCTTGAAACGCCCGGGGATGGCCTTGAAGATGGAGTGGATGACGCCCAGGGCGCTGTAGCAGTCCTGAACCGTGTCGACGATGATGCGAAAGGCGGTCAGGTCATAGAGCTGGTCAAAGCCCAGGTTCTGGTCGCGCATCTTTTTCCAGATGCTGTAGATATGTTTGGGCCGGCCCTCGATCTGGGCCCTGATTTTAAATTCGGCGATGCGCCGGTCGAGATAGTCGATGACCTCCCTGACGTATTCCCGGCGGTCGCTGCGCCCGGCCGAAAGATTCAGGCGGATATCGCTGTAGGCGGCCGGTTCCAGGTAGAAAAGGCAGAGGTCTTCCAGTTCGGCCTGTATCTTGTGAATGCCCAGGCGGGAGGCCAGCGGGGCGAAGATTTCCAGGGTCTCCAGGGAAATCTGTTCCTGCTTGCGTTCGGGCATGAAGCCCAGGGTGCGCATGTTGTTGAGGCGATCGGCCAGTTTGACCAGGATGACCCGAAGATCCGTCAGCATGGCCAGGATCATCTTGCGCATATTGGTGGCCTTGCGCTCGGTGGCCGAACTGAAGTTCATCTGGCTGATCTTGGTCACCCCGTCGACGATGCCGGCCGTTTCCGGGCCGAATTTCCTGGCAATGTCTTCGTAAGTGGCCTCGGTATCCTCGATGGTGTCGTGGAGGAGCCCGGCGGCGACCGTGGTCGCGTCCAGCTTCATGTCGCAGAGAATGCCGGCCACGGCCAGGGGGTGGTTCAGGTAGGGCTCGCCCGAACGGCGAACCATGCCCTGATGGACGCTGGCCGCGTAAATATAGGCCCGCTGGACGATGGTCACGTCGGAGCCCGGATGGTTATGGTCCAACGCCTCCAGGATGTCTTCGATGCGCACCGGCTGACCGCCGTAGACCGGCGCGTCTTCCAGGGGGATATATTTGTTTTCGGGCATAATCGCTCCAGCATCGGCCGGCGCCTGATTCCGGTTGAGGAATCAGGCGCCGGCGGCCAGACCTTCGTCGCGCAGCCGGTGAAGAGCGGCGGCGGCCCCGGCCAGGGGCAGCATGACCAGCTCCCGCGTGGCCCGGATTTTGAGTTCCACCTGGCCGGCGGCCAGGGATTTTTCGGAAACGGTTATCCTCAGAGGGTAGCCGATGAGGTCGGCGTCTTTGAACTTGACGCCGGGCCGTTCGTCGCGGTCGTCCAGCACGGTTTCCACGCCCAGGTCCATCAGTTCCCCAAAGAGCTTTTCAGCGGCTTCCGAGACCAGCGGGCTGTGAATCTGCAACGGCAGAACGGCCGCTTCGTAGGGGGCCAGGGGCATGGGCCAGATGATGCCGCTCGGGTCATGGTTCTGCTCGATGGCCGCCGCCACGGTGCGGCCGATGCCGATGCCGTAGCAGCCCATGATCAGCGGCCGGACCTCGCCGTCGGCCCCGTCGAAAGAGGCCCCCAGGCTCCGGGAATATTTGGCGCCGAGTTTGAAGACATGTCCGACCTCGATGCCGCGTTTGACCGACATGGCCTGGCCGCAGCGGGGGCAGGGGTCGCCCTCGGCGGCCAGGGCCAGGTCAAGCCAGCGGCCGACCTGAAAATCACGGCCGGCCCGGGCGTGGAGATAATGCTGGTCCTCCTGGCCGGCGCCGACCACGCCGCCGCCCAGGCGGCCCACGCCGTGATCGGCCGCAATGGGCAGCGAAGCGCCGACCGGGCCCACGAAGCCCATGGCCACGCCGGTCAGCTTTTCGGCCTCTTCCGGGCTCAGGAGGCGCGGCTCGACCCCGCCGGTGGCGTTTTTGAGCTTGACCAGATTGATTTCCCGGTCGCCCGGGATCAGCGCCAAAAGCGGCCCCTGGCCGCTTTCAAAGGCCATGGCCTTGATGATGCGGCCTTCGGGCACTTTGAGGAATTTGGCCAGGTCCGGCACATGGCGGCAGCCGGGGGTCGGCGTCTTTTCCATCGGCAGTTCGGGCTCGGGCGGCTGGGTGGGGTAATCCCCGAGTTCGGCCTTTTCCTGGTTGGCGGCATAGCCGCATTCGCAGAAGACCAGCCCGTCCTCCCCGGTCTCGGCCAGGACCATGAATTCATGCGAAAAACCGCCGCCGATGGCGCCGCTGTCGGCCTCGACCGTGGCGAATTTCAGGCCGCAGCGCAGGAAAATCCGGCGGTAGGCCTCATACATGGCCCAGTAGCTTTTATCGGCGCCGGTCTCGTCGGCGTCAAAGCTGTAGCCATCTTTCATGATGAATTCCCGGCCGCGCATCAGACCGAAGCGGGGGCGGATCTCGTCGCGGAATTTGGTCTGGATCTGGTAGAGGTTGACCGGCAGGTCCCGCCAGGAACGGATCTCCCGCCGGGCGAGGTCGGTGATGACTTCCTCGTGGGTGGGGCCGATGACGTAGTCGCGCTCGTGGCGGTCCTTGAAGCGCAGCAGTTCCTTGCCGTAGAAATCCCAGCGGCCGCTTTCCTTCCACAGTTCGCCGGGCTGCACGGCCGGCAGCAGCACTTCCACGGCCCCGGACCGGCTCATTTCCAGGCGGACGATGCGTTCCAGCTTGCGGATGGAGCGCAGACCCAGCGGCAGGAGGCTGTAGATGCCGGCGGCCAGCTTGCGGATGAAGCCGGCCCGGATCAGAAGCTTATGGCTGACCACCTCGGCCTCGGCCGGGTCCTCCTTCAGGGTGGGGGTCAGGGCCCGGCTGAGGCGCAGGCCCAGGGGCTGGCCGTGGACATCGAATTTCATTTCAGTTGGCATTTTTCATCCCGCGGTATTTCATCGTCTTTGGGCTCGAATTTCGGTTTTTCAGAATGCGGCGCACTTCCTGCTCCAGAAGATTGACCAGTTGATCGAAGGGGGCCCGGACCAGCGGCCGGCCCCCGACGAACAAAAGGCCGCTGCTCCTGCCCAGGGCCAGGCCGGCGTCGGCGGCCCGGGCTTCGCCCGGCCCGTTGACCACGCAGCCCATCACGGCCACGGTCAGGGGTTCGCTGATGTCGGCCAGGCGTTTTTTGACTTCTTCGGTCAGCGCCGGAAGCGGGCCTTCGGTGCGGCCGCAGGTGGGGCAGGAAATCACTTCCACGCCCCGGGCCCTGAGGCCCACGGCCCTGAGGATTTCCCAGGCCACCCGCACTTCCTCCTCGGGCGGTCCGGTCAGGGAAACCCTCAAGGTGTCGCCCAAGCCTTCGGCCAGCATCAGGCCCAGGCCCACCGCCGACTTGACCGAGCCGCTCCGGGGCTCGCCGGCCTCGGTTATGCCGATATGCTGCGGCAGGTCGCTCACCTCGGACCAGAGCCGCACCGCGGCCACGGTCTCCATGACGCTGGAGCCTTTCAGCGAAACCTTGATATCCCTGAAGCCGCTCTCCTCCAGCAGCCTGACCTGGCCCAGCGCGCTTTCGACCATGGCCCCGGCTGTGGGCCGGCCGCCCCTTTTATCCAGCACGGCCTTTTCCAGGGAGCCGCCGTTGACCCCCACCCGGATGACCGCCCCGTGCTTGCCGGCCGACTCGGCCACCAGCCGCACCCTGTCCGGGCCGCCGATATTGCCGGGGTTCAGGCGCAGGCCCTGAACCCCGGACTCCAGGGCTTTGACGGCCAGGCGCCAGTCGAAGTGGATGTCGGCCACCAGGGGCAGGGGCGAGTCGGCCGCGATTTCCCGCAAAACTTCGGCCGCCCTTTGATCGGGCACGGCCAGCCGCACGATTTCGGCCCCGGCCCGGGCCACGCTTCCGATCTGGGCCAAAGTGGCGGCCGCGTCCCGGGTGTCGGTGTTGGTCATGGTCTGGACGGCCACCGGGGCGCCGCCGCCGATCTCCACCCGGCCCAGTCGCAGGCGGCGGGTGGATCTGAGCGAGGCCGGGACCGGAATTTCAGCGCTCTGGTGGCCGGCTGGCGAGTCGATGGGTGCGGGCATGGGGGTTGTCCTGGGGCCGACGAAAAAATCCCGCCGCCAAACAGGGGCGGCGGGCCAGGGGATGACGGCCGGCCGGGCCGGCAGCGGGACCGGCCGTCAGCGGAAATTTCCGGCGCTGGCCAGACGGGTCGGCCGTTACTGGCCAGCATCTTTTAGAATATCATAAGGCCCGGGCGCCCGGCAAGGATTTTTTGGGCTTTGGCGGTCATGGCCTTGGCCGGCCGATTTTTGAGACCTGAGGGGTTGTCAAGAAAATACCCTATACGTTTTCCCTGTGGATATTCCGGTCTTCAGGGCAGCTCTATTTCTGTGACATTATTAATAATTTTTTCCCAAAGATATCGATATTTGCGTCGATCGTCTTTAGGCCTATTAGCTGAATATAAAAAAGTCATTTCTATTGTCAAGGGATTGCGAAGAACTTGAGCCTCAGGGGGCGGCAATTCAGACCAAGTAACCTTGTGTCCTATTTCGTCAAAATTTTCAACAGCTACAATGCCGAGTCTATTGCCTACACGACGGAAGGGGAAAAGAAATGAAAACGGTTCATCATGGCGAGCATTGTCATTAAATCGTCTTATAAACTGCTTCACTGTTTCTTCGCAGTTTTGCAGGTGATCATCCAGCCTGCTATCTTCTATGATCAGTTCTACATAAGCGTCAGCATCATCATCTCGTCTGTTAGCAAACAGCATAAAATTTGGGTTTGACACATTATTATTCGACAAAGACAGCAAGCCGAGCCAAGTCCTATAGTTTTCCCCAATAGAAACTTGATCTTGGCCAACCCACCGGTATCTTTTAAAAAAATCTTTGAGCCAGAGTATCAGTCGTGTGCTCTTGTCATTGCTGTATTCTTCAATATCCATCTTGTGTTCTTTAAAATCATAGTCTTGGCTGAGATAGGAAAATAACAAAAACCCTTTATCCAGCTTGACCCAGGCCCGCAATGAGATGCCCCAGTCGGATTTATTGTCGCTAGTAGCATCAAAGAGCGTTAATAAAAAAGAAGGGCATTCCAATATAGCATCTAGTGAGCTTATATTGCTTCTGGCATTTGGTAAATTACTGTTATGGGCTATCTGGCGTGCTTTGTGGTATTCATTTTGAAACTCTGACTCCGCTTCAGCGGGGTCAGAGAAAATATTTTCTTGCAAACCGATCTCTGTTTCATCCCCAAATGGCAAGTATATTCCATGGCCTATATAATCAAAGGTGCCCTTGGGAATATTTATAGACAGATTGTCAACGTAATATATCTCATTGATTTGCTTCGATTGAGGCCCAGCACTTATTTCTGTGGCCTTAATAATCGTACCTGGTGACAAAGCGGAAATATAAAGTAAAAATCCGACCATAAATCCGCATATTGGCCTCCATATTTTTTCCCAACTCACGGCGCCTCCCCTCAATTGAACCAATTAGGTATGGATGAGAATTACGGCTTAGGCTTAATTCGAGTGGTCGTCTATTTCCCGCAAAAACCAGCAACCGTTCCATTCAAAAATATAAAGGATACCGACTCCGGTCCCATCTTTTGTTAAACCAACCTTACAGTCTGATTCACATAATCCAATGTAAGTATAGAGCAATTTTTCCTGTAATCGTTGATATCTGCTTGGGAAAATGTCGACCTTCATTTTTTTATCCGCTGACGGAATGAAATATTTTACTTCTTTATCAGGGTCATCTTTCTGAGCTTTAAATTCTTCAGGGGTATATATTGAATATTTGAGTGGAAAAATCGTGGCATGGCGCTGAAAGTCAGGATCTTCAGAAAAAAGAGCGAAGAATAAATCAAAATTATCGCGATGGCAGAGCAGGGAATAGTTATCAGGTTTAGCCCTGTTTTCGACCGCCGTTTTTGTGATGTCTATTTCTTCCATATTCTTCCAATGGCTGCCCAGCCATATTCCCTCTGGTTCATTCTTATCAGACAAGTCCGCCAAAATAATGGTCGGCTGGAATGACAACAATAAAATCAAGGCGATAACCGATGAACCCCTGCTTGTCAAGCATATAAAATAATTAAACATAATTTTATTTTCCTTTCTATATTGTATGATTGTCCATTGCGAACCACACGTGTCCCAAATAAAATTTAGTAATCTCTGAAAAGCCTTCAATTATATAGCCATGCCGAAATTTTGCCTGTAAGGGAGCTCGTTTTTAAAATGGTCGAGGCCCAAAAATTAAATCACATAAATTCAGCTGCTTGCAAAGTGCCATTCGGCCAATTTTTGTTATCTTGGATGCATGTGATAAATTATTATCATTCTTAACAGAATCTCCTGTGTCTATTGCCTTGCCGTTCTGGGAAGTGAAACCATAGCTTAATGGATCACTTTGGCCGTTATCCAGAGAATACCAAACATGCCCAGCGATTGATTTCTTGCCATCGCTCAAAGGCGTACCGGCTGATGCGATTTTAATGGTTACAGTAGCCATGATAATTCCTTATCTTCTTTATTATTTATTTACCTGGAAGGCAGCCTTGGCATATATATATTTCCGGTTCCGACAGGGCCGTCAAAGCCGGGGTTGCCAGAGCATTGCCCACTTCGATTCTATACATTTCATTTTCCTGGGGAGAGAATGGGAAAGTTAAAACTATAGAATCAATAAATTCTCTTGTACTGCCGTCAATGATAGGATTGGTGACGATACCGGTAAATACGGATTCCTCACGCCCACTCCGCACTGTCCATAGTTCAATTTCAAGTTGTTGGTGAATATCATTCTCGGCCATTGGAAGTGGTTCCCACCGGCCGGTTTCCGGATTTTTTTCTTTACGTGGCTTGTTTTTATCCAGCTCCTTTCGCAGATCGTCATAGTTCACCCTGTCATAATTATAATGCAGATAAAGCGTCAAACGTTCGTCGTCTTCAGATGCAACGAAGTAAGCGGTCGTCGTACAGGGCGCCTGATCAGCAGTGAAAGGCACGCTGATGGGCAAGTAAGGGGGGCGCGGTCTGAAGTCAACCCATGATTTTACCCAGCGAGGGAAATAAATATAAGTCAGAAGCAGCAGACTTGTGCCTACAAAAACGGAAACGCATAAAGCGGCAATAACGATTTTTTTTATTAATTTTTCATGATTACCCGAGTTCATGCGGCTCTCTTCACTATGGCCCCTCAAAAAAACATGCAAGGGGAATTTCTGGGGGCGCCATACTTTATATATCCAAAGCAGCCCTGGAAGTCAGCCCAGCCTTTGAGCTTAATGGTAGCTAAATTTAGGTGTGTCAAAGCCTTTCCCCTGGCTATAATAAGTAAACGGTTGAAATCTCATATCTATCTACAAGATAAAATGTTCAAATTTTTTTAACTTTAGCGCAATTTAAATTAAATGTCAATGTAAATTAAACTGAAGCCTAAACGGAAGTTCCCCCTCTGCCCTAAATTCTTGAC
>JAISFR010000051.1 GCA_031263565.1 Candidatus Adiutrix sp.
CGTCCATTTCCCGGGCCTGATCCATTGTCATCCAATTAGATAGAGGCTTATTCCCCGGCGATTCTCAAAGTAGCTTTCCATCTTCAAGTGCTCTGGTCGTAGCCGGGCAAAAAGTGCGATTTTTGCCCGGCAGGGGACGGATTGGCCGACCGAACCGGTCGCTCCGCTCCGTCGCCCTCTCCGGGGCGACCGGCTATTTTTATAATCGGGCGTACTTTGAGAATCGCTGCTTATTCCCCGTCTTCCCCGTCTTCCTCATCTTCCTCGTCCATCATCAGATCGTCTCCGGATGATGACGGCCTGGAGGCGGGGGAGACGAACTTGAGGGGCGGCGCGCTTTCGCCGTTGGCCTCAAGCACCAGGTTCAGGGAATTGAGTATCCGGGTCTGGTCATAGCCCATGGCGGCGGCCGATTTCAGGCTCAACGGCGGATCGGCCGCCAGTCTCACTTCCAGGGTCTCCGGCTTGGATAAAAAGGTGGCCAGGGTCTGCCCCAACTGTTCGGGCTTTTCCAGATACTCGCCGCCTTCAAGGGCCAACAGCAGCTGCAGCCCGGCCACAGCCTGCATGCGCAGCTGCTCGGGGCTGGCCGCCCCCTCGCCCCGCTCTTCCTTCTGGATGGCGGAAGCCAGTTTAAAAGAGCGGTCAATCAGACCCCGGTCCACGATTTTCCAGTCCAGGACATTGACGGACAGGTCGCCGAAGATCACGTCAGGGGCCATCATGGCCGCGTAAACCATGCCCAGGGGCGTGTTCTTCAAAGTTTCCAGGCGCTGGGCGTCCAGGCCGCCCACCTCGAACCGGCCGCTGAAATCCAGCACGTCGGCGATGTTCAACTTGTTGGCCCGGCTTTTGAGCAGCCCGCTGGCCGGATCATATTCGCCCTCGCCTTCGGCCTCGATCTTGAACCTGGTCAGGCCGAACCACTGGCCGAAATCATAGAGGTCCTTAGTGTCGCCCTGGGCATACTTGGCGTCTTCGGGCAGAACGATCTCGCCGCCCTTAAGATAACTGGTCTGCTTGAGGGGCAGCTCACCGGCCCGGTAGGGGCCGACCGCCTTGGCCTCGGCCATTTTGATGCTCATCAAATCGCCCACCTTGATCTCAAAGCCGCTGAGCAGGGCTTCGTCCAGGGAGACGGGTGAAACCAGGAAATCGCCCAGGGTATGGATCTCGGCCAGCATTTCGCTGCTCCGGTCGGGGTCGCTGCCGGCGGCGATGATGACGGGCAGGTATTTGCGGAGATAATCGCCGGCGTCAAAGCCTTTCATATAAAGCTTGTCCAGGTTGAAGCCGACCGGCATCTCCCGGGCCCCGTCCTCGATGTTCATTTCCAATTTGAAGCCCTCGAGGTTCAGTTCGCCCACGGCCCCGAAAGAGAGCAGGTCCTTCTCTTCCATACTGACGATGGTGAAGCTGCCCTTAACTTTTTCCTTATCCCCCCCCTGGCCGCTGAAGGTGACCGTCAGGCCTTTCAGGTCGGCTTTTTTGGCCGTCACCCCGCTCATGACGGTCAACAGGCCGCTGGGATCCAGGGCTTCCAGGCCGGGCAGGCCTTCGCCGCCGAACTGCAGGGCTTCCACCCGGGCCGAAGCCTGTTTGGAGACGCTGGAAAGCCCTTCGTATTCGTTCTTGACTTCTAAGTTCTTATAGGAAAGGGCGCCCAGCCGAAAAGCTTTTAAAAACCCGGCCGGGCCATCCGGAGTATCGGCCGGGGCCGCGCCCAGCACCGCCTTGTCCAGGGTCGCTTCTTCTATGGTCAGGGTATAGGCGGGCAGATTTTCGAATTTATGGGACACGCCTTTGAGAGTTATCTTCTCAGACAGTTCGGTTTCCCGGCCGCCCTTCCAGGAGCTGGCCGCCAGGAGAGTTTCCAGGGTTTTTTGGTCAAGAATTTTCTGAACCTCCACAGTGGCCACTTCCAGGGTCCCGGAACCGAAAGGCGCCTTCCGGGCCGCGGCCTCAGGCTCCTGCCCGGCGCCGGCCGCCGGGGCTGCGGGGAATTTGACGCTCAGGCCGCTGACGGTCAATTTACCGGAGGACCCGCTGTGGTTTTTGGCTGTCCAGTTGCCTGGTCCGGCCAATTTGTCCATGGCCAGGGAGAATGTTTCATAGGCCTTGTCGGAACCGGCGCAGGCGCTTAAAAAAGCCGCCAAAGCCAGAACGGCCACCGCCGCGATGCTCAGTTTTTTTGCTTTCATAGGGTCCTCTTATGGTGATTTGGATACCCGCCAGGGACGTGATATCGGAATAAAGGTCTAAGGGCTTGGCCGGCCCCAACCCGGCCTGGCCAATGCGCCGTCGGGAAAAGTCGCATCGGCGTCTAAAAATTTTCTTCGGTGAAGGCTTTTTCCATGGGTTGGGGGCTGATGGGCAGCCGTTCATGGAAAACGCCGGAAGCCACCCCGATGGTCACCGGGGCTCGCCGGTTGACTGTAATGGTCGGATGTAATTTTTCGATTATATCATACTTGTCCGGATTCTTAAAGATCGCCACCAGAGACCGGGCCGGTTCGGCGCTCAGGCCGAAGCTCCGGGGGTCGCGCAGAAAAGTTTCCACCTCGCTTAAGATGGCCGGAAGATTGGACAGCCCCTGTTCGTATTCCAAGTTGCGGGCCAGGGGATTCAGGTAGTAGGCCAGAATGTTGTCGGCCGTCGGGCGCCCGGGGGCCTGCCGGAAAACGGTCTGGTCCAGACGGCGGTAAATGTTTCCGGCCAGGCCGTCATCTTCATAGGTCAGCCCCAGTTTTTCCAACCGCCACCTGGCCGCCGGGCCGTAGAGAATCTGGTAGAAATTCTGGTGGGGCTTCAGACCGGAGACGCCGCTCAAAAGGCAGTTAAAATTCAGGCGCCCCAGGGCCGGCAGATCCAGAACGGCCCGCCTGAGATCGGCCCGGCCGCCTCTTTTTTGATAAGCCAGTTCCAGATTCAGTTCACCCTGAACCGGACCGCCCAGGATATCCCGCAGGCCGTCGCTGAAGCCGGTCCGCCAATCCAGGGGAATGGCCTCCGGGTCGGCGGCGAAATTCAGGCGGCGGGTAAAAAGGGTCTGTTCACCTCCGGGGGAGACGTCGAGGTCGAAGCGGGCCGACTTGAGGCTGACCGCCTCCCGCCGGTCCAGTTCCAGGCGGGCCTGGGCCAGTTCCAGGCGGTCGCAGCCGGACAGCAGCCCCCACAGAAACTGCCTGTTTCCGGTCCTGGAAAAAAGCCGGGCCAGGGCCGAAGTCTGGAGGCCGCCCACAGTCAGGGCGGTCAGGCTGAATTCGATCTTATGCCGCTCGTCGGCGGCGTCCAGGGTCAGGGTTTGAACAAGCAGGGCTCCCAGGCTCTCCGGGGCCAGCTTGCGAGCCTCCAGAAGGCCCAGTTCCAGCCGGCCGCCTGAATGGTTCAGCGCCAGAGCCAGATTGAGGCCCCGCAGTTCCAGCTTCTCAAAACTAAGAGGGGCCTGATAACGGGGAGCCCTGATCATCAGTTCCAGATCACGAATCTGCCCCAGTTGCAGGGAACTGTTAAAGCGGGGGCTTTCATGGCTGAAGCGGTGCAGCGTCAGTTCCCGGGCCAGAAAGAGGGGCCCGGCCGGCAGGTTTTCCGGGTTTCGGACCAGCTTCAGAAAATTCCGGACCGAAAGTCCCTGAACTTCCATCTGGTCCACGGAAAAGAGTTCCCCCGCAGCGGCCTCAATTTTCAGCCCCCGGACCCGGGCCGAACGGAACAGGAAGCCGGCATCGGCCTCCCGGTAACTGATGGTCAGCCCGGTCCCCGAAGGGATGGTCCAGGTCAGCAGGGCCTTGAGCAAGAGGCTGGGGCCCAGGGCGAAAAGCAGCCCGGCCAGGAGGAGCGGAAGGCCCGCCGCATACCAGCGCCAGCGACGGCCGGCCCGCCTGCTTTCAGACACGGAGCGTCCCCCGCAGTTGGCTCAAATCATCCAGGCCTTCCCTGAGCATCCAGTTTCGCAGCCCTTCCAGGATTTTCAGGGGCGCCCGGGGGTCCATCAGGGTGGCCGTGCCCACCTGCACGGCGGCGGCGCCCACCAGAATAAATTCCAGGGCGTCCCGGGCCGAACAGATGCCCCCCAGCCCGATCACCGGGATGGACAGGGTCCGGGCGCAGAGCCAGACCTGCCTTAAGGCCACCGGTTTGACCGCCGGGCCGGACAGGCCCCCGACGACATTGGCCAGCTTGGGCCGGCGGCCTTCCAGATCCACGGCCATGGCCGGGATGGTATTGATCAGGGAAACCGCCGAGGCCCCGGCCTTCTCGGCGGCCAGAGCCACAGCCGCCACGTCGGAAGCCTGCGGGGTCAGCTTGACCACGACCGGCTTGCCGCCGCAGTTCTCGACCACCGCCCGGGTCACCTCGCCCACCGCCGCCGGGTCGGCCCCAAAGGCCAGCCCGCCGCAGGCCACATTGGGGCAACTGACGTTCACTTCCAGAAAATCCACCGGCGTCCCGGAAAGCCTGGCGGCCAGACGGGCATACTCTTCGGGCCGGCGCCCCAGAATATTGGCCCCCGCCGTGGCGCCGGCGGCCTTTAAGGGCGGCAGGGCCTTTTCGATGAAGGCTTCCACCCCCATGTTTTCCAGGCCGACGGCATTGAGAAGGCCGCTCGCCGACTCGGCCACCCGCGGGCTTTCATTGCCGGGCCAGGGCTGGAGGCTGACCCCTTTGGCAATGACCGCGCCCAGGGCTTCCGGAGGACAAAAGCCGGCCAGTTCCAGGCCGTAGCCAAAAGTGCCTGAAGCGCTGAGAATCGGATTTTTCAGTTCCAGGGAGGCGATTCTGACTCGGAGATCAAGTTCACGGCTCATCCGATTTTCCCCCAGTCAACAGTCAGGCCGTCAAGCACCGGCCCCTCCCGGCAGACCCGAAAACGGCCGCCGCCTTTCAGCGGCAGACTGCAAGTCAGGCAGACCCCGAAGCCGCAGGCCATGCCGGCCTCCGCCGAAACCCAGACCGGCGTTCCGTAACGGCCGCCCAAGTCGGAGACGGCCGCCAGCATGGGCGTCGGGCCGCAGGCGAAAATCGGGCGTATCTGGCGCTTCAGGGCCTCTTCCAAAGGCCCGGTCAGCAGGCCGGTCCGGCCGTAAGCCGGGCTGGCCTCGGCGGTGGCCGACAGGTCCCCGGCCCAGGACTCCAGCCAGGCTCGATCGACCTGGGCCGCGCCGCGGCGCTCGCCGTAAAAAAGGGTGGCCGCCCCCCGCCCCCCCAGCCAGTCGAGAGCCAGGGCCATGGGCGCCAGGCCTATCCCGCCGGCCGCCAGATAAAACCCGGCCGCCGGGTTCAAGTCCGCTTCGGCCAGACTGCGGCCCAAAGGGCCGCTGACTTTGACCAAACTGCCGGCCGAGGCCAGACTCATCTGATAAGTGGCCGGGCCCAGAATCCGGTAGAGAATCGACAGCTGCCCGTCCCGGGCCCGGTGGATGGAAAAGGGGCGATCCAGAAGAGGCCGTCCGCCGTCTTCAGCCTCGGGCCAGGCGCGTATCTTGACAAAATGCCCCGGCTCGGCCAGAGCGGCTATTTCCGGGCAGTCCATGGTCATCAGACAGGCGCCCTGAGCCAGAGGCCGGTTTTCCAGCACCTGAACTTCCCTTATCAACGGGCCTGAGACCGATATTTCATTGATCATGCGCACAGCTCATCAATCAGGCCAGGGCCAGGCCCGGCCGGTCTCCGGCGCCCTCCACGGCGGCCATCAGCCCGAAGCGCTCCCACCGGTCGCCCCGCCGGTAGCTGAAAAAATCAGGGGCGCACTTGGTGCAGATCCCGGCCACTTCGATGTTTTCGGGCAAAAGGCCCCGCTCGGTCAACTGCCGGCGGCTGACGGCCCAGAAATCGAAATACCCCTCGCGGACCATGAAGGCCTGAAAGTCCTCGGGCAATTCCCGACGATAGTTGACGAACTCGGCGCAGCAGGGCCCTAAGGAGGGCGAAACAGCGGCCAGAATATCGGCCGGGCGAACCCCGAAGCCGATCAGTTGGTCGACCGCCAGGCCGATGATGTTTTGAACCGAACCCCGCCAGCCGCTGTGAACCAGGGCCAGCGCCCTGGTCGCCGGGTCGTAGAGAATGACCCCCTGGCAGTCGGCCACTTTGATCAGAAGGCTGACGCCGGGCTCCGGGGCGATCAGGGCGTCGCAGTCCTGACGGACTTCAGAAGGATTCCGGGGCTGATAAGCGTCTTGGGGGCGGACCACGCTTATATTGGCGCTGTGCGTCTGGCGGACGAAGGCGGCCGGCGTGAGGCCCAGGGCCTTTTCAGCCCTGGCCAGGTTTTGCCGGACGTTGTCGGGCGGGTCAAAATCGTTGAAGGCCAGGCTGAGATCCCGGCCGTGGGAGCCGCTGACCCCGCCGTGGCGGGTAAAAACCCCGTGACGAAGTTCCGGGCAGGAATCGAATATGGAAAATTCATACCATATCAGCCCGTTCCGAGTATTCTTTTTCAACATATCCGTTTGTCGATTCCAAGGAAAATTAAGGCGCGGCCGGTATTCCCGCGGTCATTGCTGCCGAATCATGGGGAAACCAGTCCGGCCGTGATCGGCCGTCAATTTTATGATTTTGCCCTTAATTGACCCAAAAATCAAGACAAGCCCGCTCGCCGGATCGGGAATCACAATTAAACATCAATAAAAATATATACTTACCGAGGGCAGATATTTTGAAGCGGAAGCCGTCAAAGGCCGCTGCCGGCTGGAGGGCGGCTTTGACCGTTCTCCAGCCGGCAGCGGCCTTTGACGAAGGGCGGCTCAGCGCCAGGCGCGTCCGCCCGCCTGATCGCGTTTTATAGCCGACCAGGGCCGGGGCTTACCAGCGGGCCCGCATGTGGGTCAACACGTTGGCTTTGATTTCCCCGGCTTCGGCGAAAATGCGGCCGCGCTCGCTCAGGATGTCGGCGGCAAAGGCCTCGTCTTTAATGGCGGGGAGATTGATATCCACCGACAGCATGGCCGCGCGGATGGCGGCCTCCAGAATGATGGCCGAAACGCCGCAGTCGCTGATGGCCCCCTTGTTGCCGAAGGGGGCCAGCTTGGCCGCCTCCCGCATCAGGTCCAGGCACTGACGGCAGATCTTCATGGGGGCCAGGGTGGCCACCTTGACCCCGGCCTGGATGGCCGCCGAGCGGGCCTTTTTTTCCTCATCGGTCTCTTTGGGCATTTTAAAGGTTTTCATGTAGGCGTCAAAGGCGTCCACATCGCCCCGGGTCAGGACTTTGAGGTTTTCGATGCCGGCCATGAAAGCCTTGAGAACCGCGGCGTTGGCCTCCTGGTGTTCCTCATAACCCTTCTTGCCTTCGGTCAGGCTGGCCACCATGGCCCCCATGGAGGCCCCCAGGGTGGCCACCACGGCCGAGACGTTGCCCCCGCCCGGAACGTGGGAACTGGAAGCCGCGACCTCCAGGAAAGAGTTGATGGTCATGGCATAAAAATCTTTGGGGATCTCGTGCATGATTCGCTCCTCGCGCTGTTTTTACAGACCCTGAAGCCCGATGGCCTTCAGGAGGTTCTGCATGATGACCGTAGTGGTCAGGGAGCCCACGCCGCCGGGCACCGGGGTGATGGCCCGGACGATCTGGCTGACCGCTTCAGTGTCCACATCGCCGCAGAGGCTGCCGTCGGCCAACTGGTTGATGCCGGCGTCAATGACCGTCTGGCCCGGGGCCACCATATCGGCCGTGACCAGCTTGGGGAAACCGGCCGCGGCCACCACGATTTCGGCGGCCTTGACCGTCGCGGCCAGATCCACCGTGCGAGTGTGGCAGATGGTCACGGTGGCGTCGCGGCCCTTGGTGATCAGGAGGCTGGCCAGAGGCCGGCCCACGGTATCGCCCCGGCCCACCAGGGTAACCCGCTTGCCTTTCAGTTCCAGGCCGCTTCTCTGAATCAGCTCGATACAGGCCAGGGGCGTGGCCGGCACCAGGGCCAGATGTTCCTGACCGCCCAGCAGATAACCCCGATTGACCGGATGAACCCCGTCGACATCCTTTTTGGGGTCGATGCGGTTCATGACGTTTTCCTTCTGAATGCCTTTGGGGAGCGGCAGTTCCACCAGAATGCCGTGAACCGCGCGGTCAGCGTTCAAGTCGTCGATCAGCCTGATGATCTCGGCTTCGGAGGTCGACGCCGACCGCACATGCAGATCGACCTTGATGCCCATCTTGTCCCCGACCTTTTCCTTGGACTGGGCATAGACGCGGGAGGCCTCGTCGTCACCCGCCAGCACCACGGCCAGCTTGGGCTGAACGCCCTGGCCCTTAAGGGCTTCAACTTTTTTGGCGATTTCTTCACGCATGGCCGTGGCCACGGGCAGACCTTTAATAATTTCGGCGGGCATAGTAACTCCTCTTCTGGAAAACAACGCCGAAACAGCGTTGCGCGGTTAAGGAATGATTCTGTTTCGCAAACGGGCTGAATATGTTACAATTCCAAGACAGGCCGGAACGCCGGGAAAGCCACTGGCGCTGCTTTTCAAGATGGATATTTCAATATGGGGTCGCTTAGATAATATACACCATGTGGCCTAAAATTAAAATATTTTTTTTGTCGATTCTGGCCGGGGGGCTCTGGTTCAACGGCCAGGCCGCGGCCCAGGGCGGCGGCCTGGAATCTTTTTCCGGCAACAGCCGCTTAAGGGAGGCCATCTGGCGTCTGGCGGCCTTCATCCCCGGCGATCTGGAGGAGCGCGGTCTGAAAGTCGAGGGTGTGCGGGGTCTGCCGCCGGTGACCATCACCCTGGGCTTTGACGAGGTTCTGGACCCCTGGCCGGAAAGCCTGACTTTGAGCTTTGTGGCCGAAGAGTCTCAACCCCCGACCTATTTCATCGTCAGCGACCGCCGGCCTTTCGGCGGCCCCAACCTCAGGCTGGAGGGCCCGCCGGTCAAAGAAGCCGGCGGCCGGGAGGCCGACGAGCCGGCCGCCCTCTTCCTGGACCTTTTGAACCGCTTAAACGACCGCCTCCTGGCCCGCCGGCCCCGGCTGGGGCCGATTGACTGGCGGGAAAACGCTCCCGGCTTTGAGACCGCCTGTGTCCGGCTGCTCTTCGGCGCCCGTCTGGGGCCGGCCGATCTTTTCCTGGTGCGTTTCGACCCGGCCCGTTTCACCTTCCGGCCCTATCACGAAAGCGAATACCCGGAGCTTGAGCAGGTCAACATCGGCGGCTGGGCCGAACGCCTGACTCAGGCGGCGGCTCTGATCAACAGCGGCCAGTATTATCCGGACCGCAGCTACATGGGGCTTCTGAGCCGGGGAGGGCAGCGCCTTTCCACGGCCGCTCATCCCCAGTGGAAGGGCGTTCTGGTGGCCGACCCCCGGCCGGAAGCTCCGGAGGGGCTCCCGGCGGCGGCCATCATCGACCTCCAAAAAGACGACGTATTGAAAGCCGAGTATTACCAGAGCGCCATGCAGTCTTTCATGCTGCTGGACCGGGAAGGCCAGATCAGAGTCAGGAACAGCCACAACCTGGCCGGCCGGGCGGCCGTCGGCCAGGACCAGGCCGGGCGCATCGTGCTGATCATGACCCCGGCGGCCATCGCCCTCCACGACCTGGCCCTGGTCCTGAAAAGCCCGGCCCTGGAACTGAGGCAGGTCATGGGTCTGGATGGCGGCTTTGAAAGCCAGCTTCTTCTGCGCCAGAACGGCACCCCCTTTCTCTCCGGAGGCCAGTTCTCCATCACCGAGCAACGCGCGGTCTACATACCCGGCTACCACCCCACCCTTCCGGCCATTTTGGCTGTTTTGCCCAGAAACGCCGAATAAGCCGAAGGCCGGGCGCTTGGCCCGGCCTTCGGCTTATCCTTTTCAAGAGGCTGCAGGGTTATGAAGCCCCAGGCCGCCAATCTCTATTTTCTCTGGCTGGGCCCGAGTTTGGCTTCTTTGACCAGGCGGGGGACCATATGTTCCCATTCGATGAGCATCAGGTGGACGCCGGCGATGCCTTGCAGGCTTTTTAGTTCCTCAATTTGTTCGCAGGCGATTTTGATGCCTTCGTCGACCTGTTTGTCTTTGGGGACGCCCTTCATGCGGTCGATGAGCTCATCGGGCACGGTGATGCCGGGCACGTTGTTTTTCATGTATCTGGCCATGCCCAGAGATTTGAGGGGGGTGATGCCGGCCATGAAATAGGCTTTTTCGGTCAGGCCCAGGTCCACGGCCCGGGCCATGAATTTTTTGAAGCGCGGCATATCGTAGATGCACTGGCTCTGCAGGAAGTCCACCCCGGCCTCGACTTTTTTGGCCACGCGCAGCACGCGGTAGTCCTCAGGGTCGGCGAAGGGGTTGTAGGCCGCGCCGATGAAGAGGCGGGGTTCTTCGCCTTCGTGCATTTCCTGGCCGGAGAGCAGGCGCCGCTCGTCGCGCATCGCCTTGACCATCTTGATGAGGTTGACCGAGTCGAGGTCGAAGACGTTCTTGGACTGCGGGTGGTCGCCGAACTTCTGGTGGTCGCCGGAGAGGACCAGAAGGTTGTTGATGCCGAGAGCGGCCGCGCCCAGGATGTCGGACTGCATGGCGATGCGGTTGCGGTCGCGGCAGACCATCTGCATGTTGGCCTCGGTGCCGGTCTTCTGAAGAATGAGGCCGGCGGCCAGGGACGACATGCGGACCACGGCGGTCTGGTTGTCGGTAATGTTGACCGAATCGACGTTGCCGTGGAGGTGCTTGGCTTTTTCCTCGACTTCAGCCGCGCCGGCGCTGCGGGGAGGGCCCAGTTCGCCGGTGACGGCGAACAGGCCGGCGGCCAGAACTTTTTCCAGATTGCTCTTGGTTTTTACTTCACGGCTCATTTTACCAGATCCTCCCGCACAACTTTTCTGGGGCCGCCGTCGCGGCTGGTGGACCAGTCCTTAATGGGCTGGACTGGGGCGAAGTCGGTTTCGACCTTGCCGGTCTCCATCATCTTGGTGGCGATCAGGTGCCAGATGCAGTCCACTTCTTTGGAGATTTCGCAGACGCCGTTGGCCGAACCGCCGCAGGGGCCGTTCTGCAGACTCTTGGCGCAACGGGCGACGGGGCACATGCCGCCGAAATTGTGGATGACGCAGTTGCCGCAGCCCTGGCAACGCTCGGCCCAGATGCCGTGCTGCAAAGCCCCGCCCATGAAGAGGGTGTTCAGGGACGGATAAACGGTCTGATCCGGGTAACGGGTGCTGATGAACTGGGGGCCGACGCTACAGGCCATGGAGAGGATGGCGTCGTAGTTTTTGCCGACCATTTCCACCAGCTCCTCGATATATTCGGGGTCGCACTGGCGTTCCAGGGTGTGCTCGTCGACCGTCAGTTCCCGGCCGTCCTTGCCGGCGTCCAGGCGCAGTTCGGAGGCCAGGATGCCCACTTCCTTGGTGCCGCCGGCGTTACAGACCGTCACACAGCCCCGGCAGCCCACCACCAGGACCTTTTTCTTGTCGGCGACGAAGCCTTTCAGCTCCTCAAAGGGTTTACGTTCCGCTATTATCATCTCTATTTAACCTCCGTCAGCTTCAGGCCGCGTCCTTCTTCTTGAAGGGGCTGGGGCCGAGTTGTTTAATCAGGTCGGTGAATTCATAGGCTATTTCCATAAAGCGGGGCCCTTGGGAGGCCGACAGATTGTACATCCGCAGCCTTTCCTCCTCCACGCCCATGTTTTTAAGCTCGTTACGGAGGTAGTTGACCCTTTTTTTGGCCCTGATATTGCCGTCGAGAAAGTGGCAGGTGCCTTCCAGGCAGCCGGCCACGTAAACGCCGTCAGCCCCGCCTTCAAAGGCTTTCAGGGCGAAGAGCATATCAAAGCGCCCGGTGCAGGGTATGAGCACAATCTCCACGTTGGTGGGGTACTGCAGCCGCATCGACCCGGCCATGTCGGCCGCGCTGTAGGCGCAGTACTGACAGCAAAAGGCAATTATTTTCGGTTCAAAATCGCTCATGCTCGACCTTCCCCGCCCGCGGCCCTTCCGGCGCGCGGGCTTTATTTATAAGGTGTGGGGGGCCTTGTTGGCCGCGGCCCGGCCACAATTTACCGGAACGTCTCTCCGGCGGCGGCGGAATAAAAAGCCCTTCGGGCTCAGTTGGCCGCCGCCTGGCCCGCGCCTTCGGCCATGGCCAGGATCTTGGCCACCATCTGGTCGTCGGTGAAGAACTGCAGCTTGATGGCCTTGCCCGGGCATTCCGAGACGCAGACCCCGCAGCCCTGGCAGATGGCCGGCTCCATGAAGGCGTTGCCCCGGGCCGAGGGATCGTCCTTGTTGGTGACGATTTTGGGCACGCTCACCGGGCAGGCCCTGACGCAGGTGCAGCAGACCGCGCACTTGGGCGGGTCGACCACGGCCACTATGCCGCCGACATGGATAGTCTCCTGGGAGAGGATGCCCGCCGCCCGGGCGCCGGTGGCCTTGGCCTGGGTGATGCTCTCTTCCAGGGGCTTGGGATAGTGGGCCAGGCCGGCCAGATACTGGCCGTGGGTGGCCAGATCGACCGGCAGGAGTTTCATGTGGGCTTCCAGGAGGAAGCCTTCGGCGGTCAACTGGCCCTTGAAGATCTCCACAATATCCCGCATGGGGGTGGGGTCGATGCCCGAAGCCAGGGTCAGAAGGTCGGCGTCGATCTGGAGGGGCCGCATCAGAACGTGGTCCTTGACCGTGACGCGCACCTTGCCGTCGGGCCCGTTTTCCACCACGGGCTTGTCTTCCACGTCATAGCGGATGAAGCGCACGCCCCGGGACCGGGCCTCCTGGTAGAGTTCCTCGCGGAAGCCGTAGGCCCGCACGTCGCGGTAGAGGATGTAGACCGCCGCCTCAGGGTTGCGGTCCAGGAGCATCAGGGCGTTCTCGATGGAATGGGTGCAACAGACCTTGGAGCAGTAGGGCCGGTCCGGTTCCCGGGATTCGACGCACTGGATGAAGGCGAAAGTCTTGGGCCCGGAAGTCAGGCCCGGGTCGTCCGCCGCCAGTTTGGCGTCCATATCCAGGGAGAGGATGACCTTGTCGTTCTCTCCGTAGAGATAGCTGTGGGGTTCGTGGGCATGGCCGCCGGCGCAGAGAATGGTGGCGCCGTGCTTGATGACCGTTTCTCCGTCCGGCCCTTCCACGGTGGTTTCGAAGTTGCCCAGGAAACCGCCGGAGTATTTGGGCTGGGTGTTCATATAAAGGGTGATCTTGTCGTGGTTTTGAACCTTTTTGATCAGGTCGGCCAGATAGCCCTTGACGTCCTTTCCGCGGGGGAAGATCTTGTGGGCGTTGCCGCCGAGCTGACCGCTCTTTTCCAGAAGGTGGACCGGGAAGCCCTGATCGGCCAGCGACAGGGCCGCGTTGAGGCCGGCCGCGCCGCCGCCCACCACCAGGGCCTCGTGCACCAGGCCCATTTCGGTCTGGTACATGGGCTCCAGAAGAGCGGCCTTGGCCACCGCTCCGCGCAGCAGGTCCTTGGCCTTCTGGGTGGCCTTGCCCGGTTCCTGCTGATGGACCCAGGAATCGTGGTCGCGGATATTGGCCATTTCAAAGAGGTATTTGTTCAGGCCGGCCTGGGCCAGGGTCTCCCGGAACATGGGCTCGTGGGTCCGCGGCGAGCAGGAAGCCACCACCACCCGGTTGAGCTTGTTCTCGATGATGGCCTCTTTGATCTTGCCCTGGCTGTCCTGCGAGCAGGTGAAGAGGTAGCGCTCGGCCACTTCCACGAAAGGCAGGGTGGCCGCATATTCCCGCACGGCCGCCACATCGATGATGGAGGCGATGTTGATGCCGCAGTGGCAGACGAAGACGCCGATGCGCGGGGTCTCGCCGCTGATGTCCCTCTCGTCGGGGTAGCTGACGGTCCTGGTCTGGGTGAAGCGGGCCTCGGCGATTTCCAGCCCGGCGGCTTCAGCCGCGGCCGAAGCCTCCATGACCGTGTAGGGGATGTCCTTGGGTTCGTTGACCACGCCGCAGGCGTGAATGCCGGGGCGGCTGGTGGTGACCGGAGTGAAGTGGCCGGTCTGGACAAAGCCGTGGCCATTGAGCTGAACGCCGATATTGGCCGCCAGTTCCGGGAGGCTGGCGCTGGGGGTCAGGCCCACCGAGAGGACCACCAGGTCGAAGTATTCCTTCTGGCGGTTGCCCTGGTCGTCGATGTATTCCAGGGCCACATCGCCGTTGATCTGCGGGGTCAGGGTGTGGACCCGGCTGCGGACGAACTGGACCCCGGCCACCTTGGCTCTTTCGTAGTATTTCTCGAAATCTTTGCCGTAGGTCCGGATGTCCATATAGAAGATGTTGGCGTCCAGGGCGCCGCCGGCGTGCTCTTTGGCGATGACCGCTTCCTTGATGGCGTACATGCAGCAGACCGCCGAGCAGTAACGCTTGTCGCAACGGTTGATGTCGCGGGAGCCCACGCACTGCAGCCAGGCGATGCGCTTGGGTTCCTTGTGGTCGCTGGGCCGCACCAGATGCCCCTGGAAGGGGCCGGAGGCCGACAGGATACGTTCGAACTCCATGGAGGTGACCACGTTGGGCCACTGGCTGTAGCGGTAAGTTTCGCTGCTCGCGGGGTCGAAGGGATCGAAACCGGTGGCCATGACCACGGCCCCCACCTCCAGCTCGACGATTTCATCTTTCTGGGCGTGGGATTCCCGGGTCAGGGCCTGGGGCAGGCAGGCCTTGACGCAACGATAGCACTGGCAGCAGGCCCCGCAGGAAATACAGCGGCCGGCTTCGGCCATGACCGCCTCCTGGCTGTAGCCCAGTTCGAATTCCTTAAAGTCGCCCCGCCGTTCCTCGCCGCTGCGCATGGGCATGTGGGCCCGGGCCTTTTTGGGCTCGTGGAGGGGCACGTCGCGATAGGTCTCGTGACCGGTATAGGTCAGAGGCTCGCGGCCGGCGGCCAAATCGCTTCCGGCCAGGTAACGGGCAATGGAGACGGCGGCTTCCTTGCCGGCGGCAATGGCGTCGATGGCCAGGGCCGGGCCGATCTGGAGGTCGCCCCCGGCGAAGACGCCGGCCTTGCCGGTGGCCAGGGTGACGCGGTCGGCTTCGACGACCGCGCCCCGGCCGATCTTAACGCCTTCGAGGTCGGCCACGGATTCGCTGGAGGGGGTCTGGCCGGTGGCGGCGATGACCAGATCGAATTCCTCTTTGAGAATGTCGCTGGCGTCATCGGTCAGCTTTGACTTGCGGCTGTTGGGGTCGCCGTCGCACTTGACCTTGATCAGGTGGGCCAGGACCTTCTCGCCCTTGCTCTCAAACTTGCGGGGCGAACGCAGGGTGACCAGCTTCAGGCCCTCTTCAATGCCCTCGTCCACTTCCCAGGGCCAGGCCGGCATGGCCCCGCGGCCGCGGCGGTAGGCCAGGGTGACTTCGGCGCCCAGGCGGATGGCCGAGCGGGCCGCGTCCATGGCCACGTTGCCGCCGCCCAGGACCAGGACTTTTTTCTTCTTGAGATCCGGACGCTGGCCGAGATTGATGTCGCGCAGAAATTTGACGCCGGAAAGAACGCCCGGCAGATCTTCGCCCTCCACGCCCAGCTTGGAATTGTTGTGGGCGCCCATGGCCAGGAAGACGGCCTGGTAGCCGCCGGCCAGAAGGCCGTCGACCGTGATGTCCCGACCCAGGGCGGTGTTGTATTTTATTTCGGCCCCGGAATATTCCAGGATGAAATTGACTTCGGCCTCAATGACTTCCGGGGGCAGCCGATAATCGGGGATGCCCAGGCGCATGGCTCCCCCGGCCACGGGGGCGGCTTCGAAGATGACGCTTTTGACGCCCCGGCGGGCCAGGTGATAGGCGCAGGACAGGCCGGCCGGCCCGGCTCCGATGATGGCCACTTTTTCCGGGCGGGCTTCATCTTTGACGAAGGTTTCGCCGGCGGCCTTCAGGTCGGCGTGGTCGGCCACATAACGCTTGATGTCCTTGATGGACAGGGGGGCTTCCATCTGCTTGCGGCGGCACTCGGTCTCGCAGGGATGGGCGCAGACCCGGCCGAGGGAGCCCGGCATGGGCAGCACGTCGAGAATGACTTCCAGGGCCTCCTGCCAGCGGCCCTGGCCGGCCAGGGAAACATAGCCGTGGGCGTTGACGTGGGCCGGACAGGTCAGGACGCAGGGGCTGACGCCTTCCTTGGTCAGGGAGTAGGAGTTGGGGTAGGCCTGGGCGTAGGATTTGAAAGTCACTTTGCGGGTGCCCAGACCCTGGTTGAACTCGCTGGGGATATCCACCGGGCAGGCCTTGGCGCAGTCGCCGCAGGCCGTGCACTTGGCGCTGTCGATGAAACGGGGGCGCTTGCGGACCTTGACCTTGAAGTTGCCCGGCTCGCCCGTGACCTCTTCGACCTCGGCGTTGTTCATGACCCCGATATTGATGTGGCCGCCCACGTCGTTGAGCTTGGGCGAGATGATGCACATGGCGCAGTCGTTGGTGGGAAAGACCTTGTCCAACTGAGCCATGCGACCGCCGATCGCCGGGTTTTTTTCCACCAGATGGACGAAAAAGCCCATCTCGGCGAGGTCCAGGGCGGACTGCATCCCGGCGATGCCGCCCCCCACTACCATTACCGCGCCGGTTTTCTTGGAATCATTGGCCATAGCGCTCACCTTTTCTTGTCGATATTGGCACATATGCGACTGGCACGGACCATAGTCCGGGCAATTTAGAGTAGTTCAGCCGTTCAGGAGCGGATCATGCCCGAACCGACCAGGCCAAACCGATTTTTAAGCAAATATTAATGAGTGTTCAGAATTATATCCATAACCCGGAATAAAGTCAAATAAATTATGAATTAATCCGATCAGGGCCCGGCCCGGCCGACGGCCGGCCAAAAAAAACCGCCCCCCCGGAAATCAGGGAGGCGGAGGGTTTGAAAATCAGGGTCTAAGGTGCTCCAAGAAGGCCGGGGCCGGCTCAATAGTCGAAGACCGGGAGAGAGGACCCTTCATAGCGCTCCATGATAAAGTCGGCCACTTCCTTGTTCTGGTAGGCTTTGACGAATTTGTGATAGAGCGGGTTGTCTTTGTCTTCGGCCCGGACGGCGATGATGTTGGCGTAAGGCGAACCCTTGGCTTCCTCCCGGTAGATGGCGTCGCGGACGGGCTGCAGGCCGGCGTCGGTGGCGTAGGTATTGTTGACGGCCGCGGCGGCGGCGTCTTCCAGGGTCCGGGGGGTCTGGGCGGCGTCCACGGCCACGATTTTCAGCTTCAGCCGGTTTTCCACGATGTCAAAGGGGGTGGCGGTCAGGCCGATGCCCTCTTTCAGCTTGATGAGGCCGGCTTTTTCCAGCAGCATCAGGCCCCGGCCGCCGTTGGTGGGGTCGTTGGCGATGGTGATGGTGTCGCCTTCCTTCAGCTCGTCAAAAGATTTGATTTTTTTGGAATAGAAACTCAAGGGGGCCACATAGGTGAGGCCGATGCTGACCAGGTCCAGCCCCCGGTCCCGGCAGAAGGTTTCCAGATAAGGCAGGTGCTGGAAGGCGTTGAGGTCGATTTCCTTGTCGGCCAGGGCCAGGTTGGGGCGCACATAGTCGCTGAACTCGATGATCTCCACGATCAGGCCGTCCCGGGCGGCGACTTCCTTGGCTTTTTCCAAAATGGCCACGTCGCTGCCGGCGGTGGTGCCGACCCTGATCCGGTCCTGGGCCAGGGCGCCGGTGCTGAAAAGGGCGCCTATGAGCCCTACGGCCAGGATGCTGACGATTTTCTTCATTTGATCCTCCTCCCAAGCGGCGGCGCCTCCGGGCCCGCCGGAAAATTGAATTGGGGACCGGGCGCCGAACGACCGCGGCCGGCCCTTAGGGCTTGTTAAGAAATAACCTGTACGTTTTCCTGGCCAGGCGCTCCGGCTTTGGCCGGATTGTTAGCGGCCAAAGCCGGAGCAACGCCGCCAGGGAGATGTACAGG
>JAISFR010000027.1 GCA_031263565.1 Candidatus Adiutrix sp.
TTTACGTAGACCAAAGAAGCCATGGCTCGCCCTTTCCATATGTATAATCATAGCAATTATACATATGGAACTCGGGCACGTCAAGCTTATTCAGCGTTTGTTTTTATTAATATTTCAATACATTCGCAACGTATCGACAAATCATATGTATAAAATACCGGGAATTTAGGTTATAGATGTAGGATAAAATTTAAGACAAAATCGGGCAAAAGTCAACATGAATTTTGACTGTATGGGCATTTTATTGAATAAATAGTCACATCTCAAGGCAAGTTGAACCGGCGTCTCAGGCCCGCCTCAGGGACTGTCGATAAACAACCTTAACCCAGACATCGTCAAAACATATCTCGGAATTTAATGTGCGTCAGCCCTGGACACTGGCTGATCGTGCCTTGTTATTTTCGATGAATATTGTTATCGTTACTTGATGTGAGGCATTATGAACGCGGCCGAACGACATAAAAAGATCTTGAAAGGGCTCTTGGAGCGCTCCATGCTCTCGGTGGAGGAAATTTCCGACACCTTTGGCGTCTCCAGGGAGACGGCGCGTCGGGACCTGGCTTTTCTGGCCGAGCGCAAGCTCCTGTGCAAAGTTCACGGCGGTGCGGTGGCCATGCCCAGGGGCTTTGAGGAACATTTTCAAAAGCGTGTCCAGGCCATGCGCGAAGAAAAGCTGGCGGCCTGCAGAAAAGCCCTGCCTCTGGTGAGGCCCGGAGACAGCCTGTTCATCGACAGCGGCACCACCACCCTCATCTTCGCGGAACTCTTGCGTGAAGTGGAGGATCTGAACATTTTGACCAATTCGCTGGCCATTGCCTCCTTACTGGGCGGCCGGCACAAGGTGCTGATGCTGGGCGGCTGGCTGAATGTCGACGCCGCCGCCACGGCCGGTCACGGCACCATAGTACAGGCCGGGATCTTCTCCCCGGATCACGCCTTTTTGAGCATCGGCGGCATCAGTCTGGAGCGCGGCTTCACCAACTTCACCGAAGACGACGCGGGCCTCTCTCGGGTCATGGTGCGGAACGCCGCCCAAAGCACCGTCATAGCCGACCACAGCAAATTCTGGAAAAACGCCCTGGTCCAGGTCTGCCCTTTAGGGGACATCAGCCATCTCGCCACCGACAGGGCCTTGCCTGAAGAGTTCCGGTCCACCTTCCAGCAAAGCGGAGTGCGGATATTATAAGACCTGAATTCCAGAAAATATCCCGCGTCAACATAACGAGGCTGGGAGTCGGACCTCCATTGCATTGAATAATTCGCGCTGTTTTTTGGTGACTTCGCTGAACCTGGTTTTGCGCCCCTGGCGGTTGAAACATTCGATGGTTTCGAGTTCGTCGAGCAAGTCGGTGAGGGTGTAGGTTTCGAACAGTTCCTTGTCCTGCATTTGCTTTTTGATGTAGGACAGGAAATGAGAGCGATGAACTCCACAAACAGCTTTCCGTCGAGGCTTCTTTCCGAAGACACCAGAAGGCGACGCACTCTCAAGCGCTCCTTGATAACTCAAATTCCCAAAAAGTTATAGCTATTCCAGATGGCGCTGGCTCTGGACTCTGATACCGCCAACCCTCAGAAACCACTCAAAGCATGGTGTTTGCATTAAGAACGGTTGCTTTTTAGCTTCACTGTCCAGGCCGCTGAGGCCGGCCAAAATCCAGTGAAGTTTTTTTGAAGTCCTTTAAATGGCCAAATATTAGACTTTAATAATGTTTGGTGTTAAGCGCAATTCGGTTGACCTTCGGCTCAGGTTTCGCTTTTGCCTGATTTAGCCGGCCTGAAGGGCAGCATTTTCAACAGGAAAGGATTTGGGTACTGTTATGAGCAAAAAACTTGACGTCATCAACCCCTTTAACGGAGAACTGGTCGAATCCCTGACCCTGGCCGACGAATCGGCCATCAACGCCACGGTCGCCAAGGCCGTGGCCGCCAAAGAGGGCTGGGCCGCCGCCCCCATGTTCAAGCGGGCCGAAATCATGTATCGCTATGCCGACCTGATCATTGAGAACATGGAAGACCTGGTCCGGCTGCACGCCCGGGAAATGGGCAAGACCATCCGCCAGGGGCGCATCGACGCCATCACCGCCGCCAACATCGTCAGGGGCTATACCGAAAAGGCCCGTCACCTTTACAGCGACGTTTTCCCGGCCGACAACTTTCCCGGCCTGGAAAGCGACTTCATCTTTACCGTGCGCGAAGCCATCGGGGTGGCCGCCTGCGTCATTCCCTTCAATTTCCCCCTGGATCTTTTCGCCCACAAGATGGCCCCGGCGGTCATCATGGGCAACCCGGTCATCATCAAGGCCCCTTCGGCCAATCCCCTGGCCATGCTGAAGTTGAGTGAACTCTTTGAAAAGGCCGGCGGCCCGGCCGGGGTGGTCCAGAGTCTGGTTTGCGAGCGGAAGGTCTGCCAGGACAACCTGATTGAGCATCCTGACGTTAAGATCGTCAGCATGACCGGCAGCACGGCCACCGGCCTGAAAATGGCCGCCGGCGGCGCTAAAAGCCTGAAGCGGGTTTTCCTGGAACTCGGCGGCAACGACCCGACCATCGTCCTGGACGACGCTGATGTGGATTACGCGGTGGAAGAGATCGCCTTCGGCCGGATCTACAACACCGGCCAGACCTGCTGCGCCTGTAAACGTTTCCTGATCCACGAAAGCCTGGTGGGCGAATTCACCGACAAGCTGATCGCCCGCCTTAAAAAGGTGCTCATCGGCGACCCGCTGGACGAGAAAACGGAAATGGGCACCCTGATTTCCGAATCAGCGGCCATCAAGGTCATGGAACAGATCGAACACACGGTGGGACAGGGCGCCAAAGTTCTTTACGGCGGCCAGCGTCAGGGTGCGGTAGTCACGCCGACCGTTTTGGGCGGGGTCAAAAAAAGTATGGATGTGGCCGTCGACCTGGAAATCTTCGGCCCGGTCTTTCCGATCATTCCCTTCTCCAGCGACCAGGAGGCCGTGGAGATCGCCAACTCCACCCGATACGGCCTTCAGGGCGGCATCATCACCAAGGATGTCGTGCGCTCCATGCGCCTGGCCAGCCAACTGAAATGCGGCTGCGTGGTTCTCAATGGGCAGGGCAATTACCGCCACATTGAACAGCCCTTCGGCGGCTACAAGATGACCGGCATCGGCCGCGAAGGCATCAGCTACACTCTGGAAGAATTCAGCCAGTTGAAAACCATGGTCATGCGGCGGGTCTTCAACAAATAAAACGCGTGTCTCCTTCAGGAAAAAATGCGGCACGCGCGCGGCTCGGCCGGAGAAGCGGCTCTTCTCCGGCCGAGTTTTTTTCGCCCGGGGGCGGCTCCAAAAAATGCAAGGGCCCGCCCCTTTGGGGCCTCACCTGGGCATGGCCTCCAGAACCCGTTCCGGGGTGGCCGGAATGCGGGTCACCCGGGCCCCGCAGGCCTGGTAGATGCCGTTGATGATGGCCTGGTGGGGCACCACCAGGGGCAGTTCGCCCACCCCGGCCGCGCCGAAGGGACCGTATTCGCGGGGGGTCTCGAAATAGTTCAGTTCAATGTTGTCCGGCACGTCCTTGATGAAGGGGAAGCCGCCGCCGATGAGGCTGGCGTGCTTTTCAATGTCCTCGAAATCTTCGGACAGGGCCAGGCCCAGGGCCTGGGTGATGCCGCCCCAGAGCTGACCGTCGGTGACCAGTTTGTTGTTGACCTTGCCGATGTCGGCCATCATGGTGATCTTGTCCACCGTCACTTTGCCGGTGGCCGTCTCCACCGTGAGCTCGGCCATGCAGACGCCGTACATATAGACCATGAAAGGCCGGCCCTGACCCTTTTCATTCAACGGCACGCCCGGGACGGAGAAGGTGCCGTCATAACGCAGGGGCTTCCCGGCGGCTTTGGCCTGGTCATAATCCATAAAACCGCCGTCGGGCTGCCCGAGGCCGGCCAGCATGTTTTCGCAGGCCACGCGGATGGCGTTGCCGGTCATGACCTGGGAGCGGGAGCCGCCGGCCGGGCCGGAAACCGGGGGATTGACCATGTCCGGCCAGGTGAATTTCAGACGCTCGGGGCTCACCCCCATGGGCCGCAGGGCTTCGTGGGCCGTGCCCACCGCCCCGGCGTCGGCGCCCTGGCCGTGGTC
>JAISFR010000033.1 GCA_031263565.1 Candidatus Adiutrix sp.
CTCTGCCCCTCTACAACATAACAGGCGGCGGACCCAATGGGGGCAAGATTTTTAACCCTGCCGAAGATGAAATGTTCGCTTTGCTTTTCCCCGTCATCAAGTCTTATCTGAGTGGCCCCACACTCAGGCCCCCTATGAGTCGAAACCCTTTGGCAACTGCTGCTGATGCTGGCCTTCACCCGGCCGCATTCAAAGCTGGCCGTGGTCATATAAGGCTGATCAAAGGCCGACAGGAAATCTCGATAATCGTTAAAAGTGTCCCACCAGAAGCCCCGGCAGACCGCCTGGCGTATTTCCTGGCTCAAAATATTCCAGGGAACCTGACGCCGATTGTTCAATATCCTCCAAACATCATCACTCACCAGGGGCGAAAAACTTGAAAAAAGAGCCCTCAGCCATTCATTGACGTCTTCATCATAGGCGTCATTGTATTCATAGGGCAAACCGCCGTTCGCCGCCTCGGCCGGCTTCCCGGAAGCCGGATCGCCGGGCGCCCCGCCCTTATGGGTAATGAATTTTAACGGCTGGGCGGGGGGCAGGTCGCCAAAGCTGTCATATCGAAGCATACCCGTATTCTCATCGGCGGGCTCAGCCGGAAGCGCGCCGGGCCAAAGCGGACCGAGCGCCGTAAAAAATATTAGCAGCGCGACAGCGGCCTTTTTCAACAGGCTAATCTTCATAGTAATACCCCTGATAGCCGCCAATAATCGGCGCCGCCGGATAGGCGCCGATTTCAAAAGTCTGGCAGTCCGCATCGTTCAGGCCGGCTCTGTCGTGAAGTTTAAACAGCATCTCCGAATCCAGGGCCAGGTAATCGCCCCCCGGGCTGCGCCCGTAGCCATTGGGGTGTTTTTCGTCCAGAAAGACCAGCCCGGGATTCTGAAGGTCGGATCCAATGTAGGCGCCGTCAGAAAAGTAGTCATTCCGTTCATAGCCCGGGGCGGCGCTGTGCGAGGTCACCGTCAGCAGGAAGCGATCACCGTCACGGCGGCAGACGGCCTGATCTATAGAAAATTTATTTTCCCTGAAATTTACATCCGTCATCTGCAATCTATGCGGGATATATTTATCCCGCCATAATTTGGCCTGGGGATTTTTCAATTGGGCGGAAGAGAGCATAAAACTGTAACAGCGGGGCCGCCAATTCCGGTCGACGTCAAAACAAGAGGAAATAATCTGATGTCTGACCGGGCCGCATTGCAGATAAGCCGTCACCAGATAGGGTTCGTCATAGCCGCCGGGCAGCGGCAAATCCCGGCCCGCCGCCCCGAGGCCCAAGGCCCGGCCAAACCATTTTTTGGCCTCGGCGTAATTCTTATGAGCCGGGTTTGAAAAATAAGCCATCAGCCACTTGGCGGACTTCAGATCATTGTTCAAAGCTTTTTTCATGTGCCCGTTCACTTGGGGACCGTACTTCGGGTTCGGCTGATAGTCACGGCCCAGGTCCTGGCAGGCGGGGCAAGCGATAGCCCCGCCTTCAAAAACCACTTCGCCTTTGCGGCACAAGCCGGATTCCGCGACCGCCAAGCCGGGCGCTGTCAGAATCAAACCACCCATCACCAGCAAGTAAAGGACTGAATTATTTACAACCGCCATCGCCGGCCCTCCGACTGGACACGGCCATCTCAGGCCGCGCTTCTTTTTCTGCACTCATCTGAAAACTCCAGTCCCTCTCACGCTTCACAGGTTCGGGCCTTCGCCTGCGCCATGCCGGGCGCACGCAAAGAAGCCCCCTGTAAGGGGGGCTTCTTCCAAAGCACCCCTTTCCAGGGGTGGTCCGATGACTTCTAAATCAGAAAGATCAGGGTCACCAGGATGAAGGACGGAATCAGGATGCCCACCGACCAGGCCATGTAGCCGAAGAAACTGGGCATCTTGACGCCCTGCTCGATGGCGATGGAGCGGACCATGAAATTGGGGGCGTTGCCGATGTAGGTGTTGGCGCCCATGAAGACCGCCCCGGTGCTGATGGCCGCCAGGGTGCCGGGAATGACGTTCATCAGGGTGTCGGCCTCGCCCCCGGCCATGTTGAAGAAGACCAGATAAGTCGGGGCGTTGTCCAGAAAGCTCGACAGGGCCCCGGTCATCCAGAAGTACATATGGTTGATGGGCTGGCCGTCGGCGGTGGTGGCCAGGGCCACCAGGTCTCTCAAGGCCCCGTCGGGGCCGGCCCTCAGAATGGCGATGGCCGGGGTCATGGTGATGAAGATGCCGGCGAAGAGCTTGGCCACCTCCACGATGGGGTCCCAGGTGAAGTCGTTGCCCCGGCGGATTTCGGACGGGGTCAGCTTCAGCGACAGGCCGGCCAGGCCCAGAAGAACCAGGTCGCGCACCATGTTGGGCACGGTCAGGGTGATGTCGGCCCAGACATTGACGGCCGCCTCGGTCGACCACAGGCCGCTGACGAGCACCATGCCCACCACGCCCAGAAGCAGAATGAAGTTGACCTGGCCCTGGAAACCGAAGGGCTCTTGGGGGCCGGTCTGGTCGGGCCGGGGCCGGCCTTCCTTATTGTAGAGCACGCTGTCCACGATGAAATAGACGGCCAGCAGCAGCACCGTCAGGAAAACCATGGTCGTGAAAAGGTTGGTGGTGGTCCAGAAGAAGCTGACCCCTTTGAGGAAACCCAGAAAGAGCGGCGGGTCGCCCAGAGGCGTCAGGGAGCCGCCGATATTGGCCACCAGGAAAATGAAAAAAACCACCGTATGCACCCGGTGGCGCCGGTGGGCGTTGGCCCGCAAAAGGGGCCGGATAAAGAGCATGGCCGCGCCGGTGGTGCCCATCCAACTGGCCAGCACGGTGCCGATGAAGATGAGCAGGGTGTTGAGTTTCGGCGTGCCGACCAGGGAACCGGTCAGGCGGATGCCGCCGGCGATGGTGAACAGGGCCAGCAGCAGAATGACGAACGAGAGGTATTCGCACAAAATCGTCTCCAGGGCGGTGTAAAGAGCCACGCCCCAGCCGAAGGCCAGCCAGCAGGGAATAAGGAAGATCAGGGCCCAGGCCAGGGAGACCTTGCCGAAGTGGTGGTGCCAGAATTTGGGCGTCAACAGGGGGCACAGGGCGATGGACAGCAGCATGCCGGCGAACGGCAGGGCCCACCAGCCGGACAGAAGGCTGCCGTTGAGGTGGTAAGCGCCGTGCTCCCCCGCGGCCAGGGCGGCGCCGGGGGCGGCCAGAACCAGCAGGGCCGTCAGAGACAGAAGGTTGATAAGCTGAATAACAGTGTTTTTTTTCAAGGCGCTACTCCATAACTCTTGTAAAAATATTATAGCGGACTTAGTCTCGGACAAAATAATTTTTCCAAGAGTACCCCGTTCGGCCCGGATTTGTCAAGGCCTTAGGTTATTTAACGGGTTTAGGGAGTAGAGACTTTCAATAAGGTTGTCGTCCGGCTTGAGTTGAAGTACGCCGTATGTGCCTCCGGCGTTTTTGATAGTTCGGTTATGTTTGAAGTCGTCGGCAGTGGGGATGAAAGCCTCATTGCTGTCTTTATTGATATAAAGAATTCCTGCTTCCGTAATGGGCAGGTTGGAAAAGGCTTTTTGCGCGGCGTCCATAAGGCCCAGGAAAGCCTTCTTACATTCAACCGGAGAAAGCGGATGTCCGGGTATGGGCGGGGTTCGGGCTCCGAAGTCAAGCAGTTTAAAATCCGACTGCGTATAATGCGAGTGAAAAGCCATTTGATCCAGTATCATGTGGGGGGTGAAGCCCAAGTCTTTGGCGCAGGCGGCCCAGAGGCAGGGGAGCATGGGAAAGTTCAGGGCGGCCAGGGAGCAGACGTCGTAATAATCCCGAACCTCTCTGCGAGAAGCGCAGGCCATGATCTTGTTTGTCACTTGATCATAGATGTGGGGTATATATCCGAATTGTGGATGTTTAAGAGTTGGAAAAAAACGAATCGGAATTAAGCAGGGCCCCGCCCGACAGGAAACTGTGTTCATGTCTATTGTTGACCAGGGCTTGAATAATTTTGTTTTGGATATTAGTGAGCATGGTTTCAAGCCACGCCCCCGCCCGGGGCCGACACGGCTATGAAAAATTTTTTTCCCACTCGTCAATACAACTGGCGAGCAGACGTAAGCCCTGAACCGACGAGGCTTTTTTTATCCGCTTAATGGCCGCGGCAAGGTAATGGGGGTCGTCATCGCATTTCGTCCTGGATTTCATATTCCAAAAAATGTGGGAATAATCCTTGGCGAATAAACGTTCGATTCGATCCGCCATTTCATGCAGGCCGGGCATATTTGATTTGATCTGCACATCAAGCGTCCCGGAACGGAGCAAGTCAAAGAAGCTATGGTCCATCATCAAATCTCCGGGAATTTTAAAAAAGCTCCCAAGCTGTAAGTAAAAAGAACAATTTTACAGTACCACATACGATACTGAACAATCAAGCCTTTTAGGAGCCGGGTATGTTTCGAATTATATGGCGCGGACAAAGTTCCAGGCAGGCGAGCCCGCAGGAGTCGCCGCCGGCCCGGCAAAGTTCCTGGTCAATGGCCAGAGCCCCGAAAGTTCCTGCCCGGCCGACGGCCCCGGCCGGGCAGGCCTTGCGGCAGCGTCCGCAGCCCAGGCAGGCGGCCGGGCAGTAAGCCGCGTTTTTCTTCAAGGGGGAAGCCGCCCGGCAGGGGATGAAAACCCTGGCCCGGGGCGGCCCCAGTTCGAAAAGGGATTTGGGGCAGACGGCCCGGCAGCGGCCGCAGCCCCGGCAAAGAGAGCGGTCGATTTCGGGAAAACCGTTGCCGTTCAGGCTGATGGCCCCCTGAGGGCAGGCCCGCAGGCAGTCGCCCAGGGCCAGGCAGCCGTAAGGGCACAAGAGCGGCCCGCCGTCGTGGGCGGCGGCCAGGCGGCAACTGGGGAGGCCGGCCCATTCGGCCAGCCTGGGGGCCCGGCCCTGGTGGGCGCATTGGAGATAGGCCTTTTCAGGCGAGTTTTCAAATACGGGCCGGCCGCCGGCCGGCGGCCGCTTCAGAAACAGGCGGTGAAACAGTTGGGGCAGAATGAAGAAAAGCGGCCAGAGCAGGCCGGCCGCCGGCGACAGGGCCTGGGGCCCGGGCGACCAGGGCGGTAAAAAAAGCCAGCCGCAGACGGCGGCCAGCCAGGGGACGGCCAAAAGCAGCCCCGGCCGGCGGCCGCCGGCCAGGCAGAGCCCGGCGGCCGCCAGGGCCCAGAGCTGGGCCCGGCCGCCGGCCCCCCAGAGCGGGAAAAAGCCCCGGGCCTCGGGCGCCAGGAAATGGCGGACGGCCGAGATCCCGGCCAGGGCGCCGAGGGCCGCGACCAGGGGAATCAGGCCCGGCAGCCACAAAAGCTTCCGGCCGGGCCCCCTGACGGTCATCAGTCCGGCCAGAAGGCCGCAGAAAAAACCGGCCGCCGGTTCCAGCTCCCTTTGACCGGGAAAGTTAAGCATGAGGCCGCCCAGAACGGCGGCCGCGGCCCAGTCCAGGTCGAGCAGGGCCCGGCGGCGGCGGGGGGCGAAAAGCAGGGCGCTCAGAAAGGCGCCGAGCAGGGCCGGGGGCCAGGCCCAGGCCGGGCCCCCGGGCCGGGCGCCGGGCGCCAGGGCGCTGATGAGCGCCGGCAGCAAAAGAGCCAGAAGGCCCAGATTGAGCCGGTTGGGCCCGGCCTCCGAAAGGAAGGGGCCGTTACGCAGGATAGGGCTGCTTTTCAGGGGCCGCATTTCTCAGCCCGCCTTTAAACGGATCATATCCATCAGCGGCCGGCCGGCCGGGCAGACCAGGGCGCAGAGGCCGCAGAGCAGGCAGCCCGCCAGGCGGGGCCCGGCTTCCTTCAGCCACTCCCGGGGCTCCTCGGCGGCCAGGGCCTCCACCGGCAAAGAGACCGGGCAGGCCCGGCCGCACTGTCCGCAGTGCCGGCAGGGGGCGGCCGGCCCGGGCCGGCCGCCGTTTCGGACCAGGTGCAGGGCGGCGGCCGACAAGCCCAGGCCCCGGTTAAGGCGGCCCAGGGTCCGGCCCCGGACCAGGCCGTTGAGGACGATCAGGTCGTCCGGCCCGGGGACCAGATTGGCGAAACTTAAAAGATCCGCCACCCTGGCCCCCAGGGGCACGAAATAGTTGGCGCCGCCCAGGGTCAGGGGCATGGCGGTCAACGGCCGGCCCGTCCGCCAGATCCGGCCCAGAAGGTAGAGCTCCCGGCCGCCCCGGACGCCCAGGCCCCGGGGGTCGCTCTGCCCGGTGATTTTCTTTTTGACCAGGGCCGGCAGGCCGTGGGGATAGGCGGCCCTGATCAGGCGGAAATCCGACTCGGCCGGGGCCTCCCCGGCCCGGGCCACGGCCCAGATGATTTTGGCGGCCGGCCAGAGCCGGGCGGCCGCTTCCAGCCCGGCGGCCAGGGTTTCCCGCCGCTCGCCGAAGAGGGCCGGGGCCAGGTCCAGGCCGGGCTCCGCTTTCAGGGTGTTGACGATCAAAGGCGTTCCGGCCGGCTGGGGCGGGAGGTCCAGCCCCAGGCCTTTGACGGCGGCGGCCAGGTCGCCCGGCGGGAGGCGGCCGAGGTCGAGCGCTTCCGGCGGCCGCCCCACGGCCTCTTCATCGCGGCGAATGACGATTTCCAGCTCGTTGATTTCCTCGATCAGGCCGCTGGCCGGGGCGTGGAGGTCGCCGTGCCCCGGCCGGGGATCAAGGGCCAGCTTTTCCCCGGCGGAAACGGCCTGGCCCCGCCGGAGGCTTTTCAGCGGCCTGGCCCCGTCCAGGGGCGGGGCCAGGATTTGAAAGGCGTCCCAGTCTTTGACGACCGCGCTCACGGGTCGTTCTCTTCCCGGTCCGGCCGGCGGGCTTCCAGGATCAGCCGGTAAATTTCGCGGCGGCCCAGCCCGGTCTCGGCGGCCAGTTCGGCGGCCAGGGTTTTGGTGGGCCGGGGGTCGAGCCCGGCCCGGCGGCGCAGTTCGCCGGGATCGGGGCCCGATGATTCGTCCCGCCCCTGATAAGCTTCCACCACCAGGGTTATTTCGCCCTTTCGGGGTCTGAGCCGGACCTCCCCGGCCAGGGCGGCCAGGTCGGCGGCCAGAAACTCCTCGTGAAGCTTGGTCATCTCCCGGGCCAGGAAGGCCGGCCGGGGGCCGAATATTTCGGCCAGGTCGGCCAGGGATTCGGCCAGGCGGTGGGGGGCTTCAAAAAAAACCAGGGTCCAGGGGTGGCGGGCCAGAGAAGCCAGGAAAGCCCGGCGCTCCCGGCGGCCGGCCGGCGGAAAGCCGGCGAAGCTGAAGCGGTCGGCCTCAAAGCCCGAGGCGCTCAGGGCGGTGATGACCGCCGAGGGGCCGGGCAGGGCCAGGACTTTCCAGCCGGCGGCCCGGACCGCCCGGGCCAGGGCCGCGCCGGGGTCGGAAACGGCCGGCGCGCCGGCGTCGGTCAAAAGAACCACCCGCCCGCCGTCGGCCAGGGCCCGGGCGATTCTGGGCCAGACCCGCTGGTGATTCTGCTCGCGGTAGCTGATCAGCGGCCGGCGCAGGCCGAGGTGATTCAGAAGCTTCAGGCTGCGCCGGGTGTCCTCGGCCAGCACCAGGTCGGCGGCCCCCAGGGTTTCAATGACCCTGAGGGTCAGGTCCCCCAGATGGCCCAGGGGGCTGGGGGCCAGATAGAGCCCGGCGGCGAGGTCGGTTTTCCCGGTCATCGTACTCTCAGTAAAGGGCCTCGAAGGCGTTTTTAATGTGGCGGATCAGGGGCCGCCCCTGGGGCGGGCAGATGACCTCCACCACGTCGAAGCGGGCCGGGCGATTCTGCCAGCCGCGTTTTTGCAAAAACAGTTCGCCCGTCAGGGTCAGTTTGCGCTGCTTGCGATAGTTGACGGCCTCCGAAGGCGGCCGGCCGGTTTTGCGGCGGGTTTTGACCTCGACTAAAACCACGGTCGCGCCGTCCAGGGCCGCCAGGTCCAGCTCGCCGAGGCTGTTGACCAGGTTCCGCCCCACAATTTTATAGCCCAGGCTCTGAAGATAGTCGGCCGCCAGGTCTTCGCCCCGGCGGCCCAGTTCATGTCTCTGGTCCATGCTCAGGGCTCCGGGCCGAAAAACAGGCCGGGCGGTTTTTCAGCCTCGGGCCTGACCCCGCGAAAGGTCAGGCGATGAATGGGGCAGGGGCCGTGTTCCCTCAGGGCCCGGAGGTGGGCGGCCGTGCCGTAGCCCTTGTGGCGGTCGAAGCCGTATTGCGGGTAGCGCCGGTGCCAGTCCAGCATCAGGCGGTCCCGGACGACCTTGGCCACGATGGAGGCCGCCCCGATGCACAGCGAGCGGGCGTCGCCCCTGACCACGGCGCTCAGCCGCATGGGCAAATCCGGCCGCTGGTTGCCGTCCACCAGCACCAGGTCGGGGGCCGGGTCCAGTCGGGCCACGGCCCGGCTCATGGCCGCCAGGGCGGCCCGCAAGGGGTTGAGCCGGTCCACCTCTTCGGCCGGAAGCGCGGCCCAGGCCCAGGCGACGGCCCGCTCGCCGATCAATTCAAAGGCCCGGTCCCGGGCCGCGGCCGAGAGCTTCTTGGAGTCGCCCAGGCCCGGATAAGCCCTCCCGGGGTCCAGAATGACGGCCGCGGCCACCACCGGTCCGGCCAATGGTCCCCGCCCGGCTTCGTCGGCGCCGGCCAGAAACCTGGCCCGGCCCCTGAACAGGGCGTCAAAGGCGGCCGGGTCCGGCCTTTGGCCGGCAAGGTCTTCCATCCGGGCGGCGGCCGGGCCGGCTCCATATTTTCGGCTTGCTTTGACCATAACTGTGATATTATACAATAATTGACTTTTTGGCAATAATGCCGCCTCAGGGAGACGATAATGAAAGAGACAAGCCTTGGCCGGCCGGCGGGTTCCCGCGTCGGGCCCGCCGAAAAGCGGGCCGCCGCCAATTCGGCCCTGGCCCTGACGGGCCGACATGGCTGAGCTCGACCCGGCCGGAGCTCTGGACAATGCCCTGGATCTCTATCTGGGGCATCTGCGGGTGGAACGCAATCTGTCCGGCAACACCCTGATGGCCTACGGCCGCGACCTGGCCGCCTTTCTGGCCTGGCTTTCGGAGCGCGGCCTGCGCGACTGGGAGAAGGTGGACCGGGGCCGCCTGATGAGTTATATGCTGGACCTGTCGGCCAGGCTCTCGCCCCGCAGCCGGGCCCGGGCCCTGTCGGCCATCCGGGCCTTTTTCCATTTTCTGGAAGAGGAAAAAATTCTGAGCTGTAACCCGGCCCACGACTTTGAGAGCCCCAAACTGCCCCGGAGCCTCCCGAAGGCCCTGAGGCCGGCCGATATCCTGCGCCTGGTGACCGCCCCGGAGACGGTCAGCCCCTTGGGCCTCCGGAACCGGACCATGTTCGAGCTCATGTATTCGGCCGGCCTCCGGGTCAGTGAACTCCTGGATCTGAAACTGTCGATGGTCAACCTGGAAGATTCGTTTCTGAGGGTGCGGGGCAAAGGCGACAAAGAACGCCTGAGCCCCGTGGGCGAAGTGGCCGTCAACCTTCTGGCCCGCTATCTGGCCGGGGCCCGGCCGCATCTGGCCGGGCCCAAAAGCGGGGCCCTGGTCTTTCTCAACCACCGGGGCGGCCGCCTGTCCCGCCAGTACTTCTGGCGCATCCTGGGCCGCTATGCCGAGGAACTGGGGATCAGCGGGGTCACTCCGCACGTCTTGCGGCATTCCTTCGCCACCCATCTGGTGGAAGGCGGGGCCGACCTGCGGGCGGTGCAGATGATGCTGGGCCACTCCAGCCTGGCCACCACGGAAATTTACATCAAGGTGGGGGCCGAGCGCCTCAGCCGGGTTCACCGGGATTTTCACCCCCGGGCCGCCAAGGCCGGCGACGAGCCGCCAAAATGATTCCGGGGAGCTTCCCGACCGTTAAAAAACCGACCAGCCGGAAAGAGCATGAGCCAGAAGACGCCCCAAAATACTGAAAAAGCCGGTCGCCCCCTGACCGTCATCACCACCCATTTCAACCCCGACTATGACGCGGTGGGCTCCATGGTGGCCGCCCGCAAGCTCTACCCCGGGGCCCTTTTGGTTTTTCCGGGCGGCTCGGAGAAAAATTTGCGGCATTTCTTCATCCAGTCCCTGATCCACATGATCGAGCCGGCCCGGGTCAAGGATGTGGACTTAAGCCGGGTCGGCCGCCTGGTGGTGGTCGACACCCGGCAGCCCGCCCGCCTGGGCGACCTGAAAAGCGTTCTGGACAATCCCGGCCTGGACGTCCATCTCTACGACCATCACCCCGACGCCCCCGGCGATATCCGGGGCCAGGCGGAACTGGTGGCCATGGTCGGCTCCACGGTGACCATCCTGACCGAGCAGATCCGGGACCGCGGCCTTGCGCTCCTGCCGGAGGAGGCCACCATGATGGCCGTGGGCCTTTATGAGGACACCGGCTCCTTCACCTTCAGCTCCACCACCGGGCGCGACTATCTGGCCGGGGCCGAGCTGCTGCGGCAGGGGGCCGATCTGGCCGTGGTCTCCCAACTGACCGTGCGGGAACTGACCGCCGAGCAACTGGCCCTTTTGAACGAACTGATCGATTCGGCCGAAACCCGCCAGGCCAGGGGCCTGAGCTTCGTCATCGCCACCGCCCAGACCGAGCGCTACGTCGATGACGTGGCCGTGCTGGCCCACAAGATGATGGAGATCATGGGCCTGTCCATTCTTTTCGTCCTGGTGGCCATGGACAACAAGGTCCAACTGGTCATCCGCTCCCGCCTGGGCACGGTGGACGCGGCCCTCATCGCCCGGGAGTTCGGCGGCGGGGGCCACCCTTCGGCGGCGGCGGCCAGCATCAAGAACCTGAGCCTGACCCAGGTCAAAAAAAGGCTCGACGAAATACTGGTGGAGACTTTGGGCTCTTTTTACCGGGCCGGGAACCTGATGGTCTATCCGCCCATCAGCATCGGCGAGCGGCAGACCCTCCAGGAGGCCCGGGAAGTGCTGATCAAATTCAGCATCAACGTGCTTCTGGTGGTCGACCGGAACGATAAAGTCATCGGCTTCATTTCCGAGCACAATATTTCCAAAGCCCTCTACCACGGCCTTTTGGATTATCCGGTCAGCGCCTTTATGAATTCCGAATTCCTGGCCGTGGGTCCCGAAGCCAGTTTCACGGAGATCAAGGAAATCATCGTCGACCGCAAGCAGCGGGTGCTGCCGGTCATTGAAAACGACAAGGCCGTGGGGGTCATCACCCGCACCGACCTTCTCCAGGTCCTGGCCGGCAGCGACAGCGAGTTCGACGGCTTGCCGGCCGGCCGGCCCGAGCCCGGCCGCCGCAATGTGGTCGCCCTGATGCGGGAGAAAATGCCGGCCCCGCTGCTGGGGCTCCTGGAGCAGCTCGGCTATCTGGCCGGCCAGCTCGGGATCAACCTCTACGCCGTGGGCGGCTGCGTGCGCGACCTGATCATGCGCAAGCCCAGCCACGACGTCGACCTGACCATGGACGGCGACCTCGACGAATTCATCAGCCGCCTGGCCGCCTCTCACCGCCTGAGCAAGGTTATCCGCCATCCCCGCTTTAAAACGGCCACTTTGGAGACCCCGGAAGGCTACCGCCTGGACCTTTCCACCACCCGCCGGGAATATTACGAACACCCGGGCGCGCTGCCGGTGGTGCAGAGCGGTTCCCTGCGCATGGATCTCTACCGGCGGGATTTTACCATCAACAGCCTGGCCGTGGCCCTCAACCGCGGCAATTTCGGGGAACTGATGGATTTCTACCGGGGCTATCAGGACCTCAGGGACGGCTATATCCGGGTGCTTCACAACCTCAGTTTTGTCGAAGACCCCACCCGGGCTTTCCGGGCGGTGCGCTTTGAGGCCCGCCTGGGTTTCAAAATCAGCAAGATGACCGCCAGTCTCCTGGAAGGGGCGGTGCGCAACAATTTTCTGACCAGCCTCGACCGCCGCCGCCTGCTGCATGAACTCCAGATCATCCTCAGCGAAGACGACCCCGGCCCGGCCATCAAGCGCCTGAATGATTTCGGGCTTCTGCCCTATGTCCACCCCAAAATAGGCCTGAGCCCGGCCCACAGCCAGCTCTTCCGGCGGGTGCGCCGGGTGCGGGACTGGCTGGCCCTGACCTTTCCCGAAAGGCTGGACCGGGCCTGGATCGTCTACCTGATGGCCCTGACCGACCGCCTCCGGCCCTCTGAGCTGGCCGACCTGGCGGCCTCTTTGGGCCTGAAGAAGAAAGAGGCCCGGATGCTGACCGGGGAACGCCCCCTGGCCGACGGGATAGTCCTGGGCCACCGGAAAAGCCCGGCCGCTCTGCCCCCCAGCCGCGTTTACCGGCTTTTTGAAAATCTCAGCTGGCCCACCATACTTTTCATCATGGCCAAGACTGAAAACCCCGACCTGTCCCAGGCCGGGGTATCCTACCTGACCGCCTACCGGCACGTGCGCCCCCTGGTCAGCGGCCGGGATCTGATGAGCGCCCTTAATCTGCCCCAGGGGCCGGAGATCCGCCATCTTCTGGGAAAAATATTGCTGGCCCGCCTCGACGGCCGGGTCAGGAGCAAGGCCGACGAACTGGAACTGGCCAGGACCCTGCTGGCCGGCGACAGCGGAGGGCGGGCTTGAAGGCGGATAGGCGGATACAGGACCTGAACATTGACGACCTTCCGTCAATCATCTATGCCAGGCAGCCCTGATGATGGCATAGATGATGGCATAGATGAGGGCATAGAAAATGGCATAGAAAAAAATACCGAAAAAATTCTGAACGCCATTTCCGCCGACCCGAAAATCACGCAAAAGCGACTGGCTGACGAAACCGGGTTGTCAGTACGCACCGTCGCCCGCGAATTGAAGAGGCTTCGTGATTCCGAGGTCGTTCGGCGCGTCGGTTCGGCCAGGTCGGGCTGTTGGGAGATTGTGAAATCAACGCCGGCAGGTTAAGCGCCTTGACCTGCAAACCCCGGCCGGCGCTAACGAAACGGCCCCCAGAGGACGGGTACTCCTCTGGGGGCCAAACGGAACTCTTCACAAATCAGCCTGACTGATGGGAGTCGCCCATCTTTTTAAACTTTACGCCTTTCCCCCGGCCTTGTCAAGGTCGTCAGACAGCAGGTCGTCAGACAGCCCCCGGCGCCGAAATATCTGGCCAAGGATATCGGCCAGAGCCCGCTCAGGCCCGGGTTTCGGCCGCGCCTCTGGCCAGTCGCCGCTTGCCGCCCAGGGCCCTGGCGGCGGCCGGATCGTTTTCCCTGATTAGGCTCAATTCCAGGTTCAGCTTCACCCGGCCGCCGTCTTCGCCCAGCCAGCGCTTCAAGGCCGAGACGGCTGCGGCCGCGGCTTCCGGCGGCGTTCCGGGGGTCACGTTCAGGCGGAGGTCGAGTTCCGGCGGCTTTTCCGAGCGCAGGGTCAGGCTGAAATCGCGGACAAAGGGCAGGGCCAGCAGGGGCTCTTCAAAGTCGCTGACTCTCAGGGAGCGGCCGCCGAGGGTCAAACGGTCCGAGAGGCGGCCGAAGACCTCCAGGCGCGGGAAAATCGAAGCGCAGGGGCAGGGCTCGCTCAAGAGCCGGGCCTCGTCTCCGGTGCGGTAACGCAAAAGGGGCATGCCCAGGCGGGTCAGGGGGGTGACGACCAGCTCCCCGCTTTGCCCGTCGGGGCGGGGCGCTCCGTCCGGCCCGATTATCTCCGCCCATAAATCGTCCCGCAGATGGGGCCAGTTTCTCCGGCCGCATTCCACCGCCCCGCCCAGGCCGGTCTCGGTCAGCCCGTAATGCCGGAAAACCCGGCCGCCGGGCAGGCTTTTTTCCAGTTCCGCCACCAGCCGGTCATCGGCCACCTCGCCGCTCAAGAGCAGGGTGCGGAGGGTTCCGGCCAGGGCCGCGCCCCGGGGGTGGCGGACGAGGGACAGCATCTGCGGCGGAACGCCCACCAGGCAACTGGGCTTCCAGGCCAGGAGCCCGGCCAGCCAGCTTTCCTCCTCCGCCGTTCCGGCGGGCACGAAGCCGTGGGCCAGAAAGGGGATTTGCCAGCGGGCCAGGGCCCGGCCCAGCAAATCGCCCACATTGCCCGGGCGGGCGGCGCTCATGGCCAGGGCCACCCGGTCGCGGCCGGGGCTGACCAGAAAGCGCATGCCGTATTCAAAAAAAGAGACGGTCTCTTCCAGGTCGGCGGCCGTGGAATAAACGCGCTTGGAACGGCCGCTGGTGCCCGAGGTCGGCACCGAGACGACGCCGGCCACCCGGCCCTGGCCGACCGCCAGAAAAGCGTCGGAATCGGCGGCCAGATCCTCGGGGCCGGTGAACGGCAGTTCCGCCAGCAGGGACGGAAATTCCTCCGGCCGCCCGCGCCGGAGACGCCCGGCTAAACGGGCGGCCAGGCCGGCCTCCAGGCGCTGCCGGTACCATCGGGAAGCCGAGGCCGCCCGGAGCAGCAGTCGGGCCAGCCGGGAGGCCCGCCAGCGCTGCCAGGCCTCGCTTAAAGAACCGCCCGCGTATCCGGAATCGGGGCGTTCGCGAAAACGCCTGTCCAGCCAGTCCCCGGCCATCGTCCCTTCCCGGCCGGGCGTCACGACTCCGGCCGGCCCAGGGTGGGGTCGAGATTGTTCTCCTTAAGCAACTGAATGGCCCGGCTCCAGGTGTGGGCCACCAGGTCGGCGCAGCCGGCGGCCGGGTTCATTTCGCCGGCTTCGAAGCTGAGGCCGGCGGCTTCAAAAATGGCCGCGCAGCCGGGCTTGACCCGGTCCTGGAGCTCATCCTGCCGGAACCATTTGATCAGGGCCCCGCTCATCATTCCGGCCCCCAGGACCGGCCGCTCGTCGTCCAGCCCCTTGGCCGTGTGGAGGGCGATCAGGCAGAGTCCGCCGGTCAGGGCTCCGCAGATATCCCCGCAGGAGGCCCCGCTGGCCAGGGCGCCCATGGCCCGCACCAGATCCGGGTTTTCCCGGCCCATCAGACGCAGGCCGCCGATGACCACGATCTGGGCGCAGGAATAACCCTGGCCGGCCAGTTCCATAACCATCATCTGAGTGTCGTCAAACATTTAAGCCTCCCCTGTTTTTTCGGCGATCAGCAGATAATAGGAGGTCCCCGGGCCCGGTCGGGCCCCGGCCGGGCCCCGGAGCCTGGCCAGTATTTCGGCCGAGCCGGAGCGCCAGACCAGACGCGCGGCCAGTTCCTTCAAACAGCGGCTGCGGTCGAGGCTCTGCCGCGGAGAAAAACCGGCGGCCGCCAATTGGGCCCTGAAAAAGGCCAGGGTCCCGGGCTCCGGGCCGGGCCGCCCCCCGGACTGCCGGCTGAACAGATCGCTGACCACCAGAAGGCCGCCCCTTTTCAGCACCCGGGCGCATTCGCCCAAGACCCGGGCCGGGTCGGGGGACAGGCTCAGAACGCACTCGCAGAAGACGCCGTCAAAGAATTCGTCATCCAGGGGCAGGTCGTGAAAATCAGCTTCCAGCACCGGGCCGTACAGCCCGGCTTCAGCCAGGAATTCCGGGGACTTATCCAGCCCCTGGGCCTCATAACCCGATTCCCGCAGCAAGCGCAGGGTGCCGCCGGGGCCGCAGCCCAGGTCCAGGAGGCGGGCGCCCGGCGGAAAGCGGCCCAGTTCCAGGGCCTCGCGGGTCAGGGCCAGGCCCCCGGGCCTGAGGGTCGGCCCGCAAAGCGACCGAAGCTCTTCAGCTTCACAGGGCTTGGCCGGCGGCGCTCCGCTCCGGGAGGACAAGGCCGGCCCCCTATTTGTCTTCCAGCAGTTTTTCGACTTCCAGCATCTTGCCCAAAGCCAGTTCCGGGGGAATGAAGACCAGGCCGCAGTCCGGGCAGCCCGGCAGTTCCACCCTGAAGCTGGAACCCACATAGGTCAGGTCCACGGTCACGGGCTGGAGATCGCGCCCGCATTTTCGGCAGCGCCAGCCCCCGGCCTTTATTTCCGGCAGCTCCCGGTTGATGGTGCTCATCGGCGGCCGCCCATGGGGTCGAAACCCTCCCGGCTGGCCGCGCTGTCGGCCCCCTCCCCGGGCACGCCCGGCACCAGCATCCGGTGGCCGTAGGCGTCGTGAATGTCAAAGGAGCCGTCGGCCCGGGGGCTGTATTCCACCCAGAAGGTCACCTGCCGGGGCCTGAGGCAGGCCAGATGCCGGCCGGTCTCCCGGTTGACGAACTGGGGCCCCTCCGCCCGGGCCGCTTTCAGCACCCCGGCCAGATCACTGCGCAAAATGCGGCGTTTTTCCAGAAGCTCCGCCAGTTCTTCGGGGATATGCATGGTCACGTCCATAGCCTGGTCCTCCTCGGGCTCTTCGGCCCAGAATTCCTTCAGGGCGTTCAGGCGGAAAGCCCGGCGGTTTTCCTGCCGGTCGGAAATTCCCGGCCCGGGCCGCTTCAGGGCCTCGGCCGGGCTTTTTTCGGGGAAAAGAAGATCCAGAAGGTGGAGGGTCGGGTGCCCCACGGCCCTCAGCCGGTCGCGGCACATGACGCAATAGGCGGCCAGGGGCGCCTCGGTATCGGCCGAGCGGTCCCTGGCGAAATCATCGGCGAGCCCGGGGTTGGCCGCCGAAGCCAGGCCGCCGTAGCCGCAGCAGCGGGTCAGCCGGCCGCCCAGGGGCGGTTCGGAAAAAGGCTGCCCCAGTTTGGCCATTAAATCCCGGGCGCTTTTCCGGGTGGCCTGGTCCATCCGGGCCGAGCAGGGATCATGCAGGGCCAGGGGCGGTCCGGTGACGGCCCCTTCCGGGAGCGGCAGTTCGGCCAGGACCGTCCAGAGGCTCTTCAGCGGCATATCCGGCAGTCGGTCCTGAAAAAAGAGGGTGCAGGACGGGCAGGCCGTAATGACCGTCGGCCGGCCGGCCTCCGCCCAGGCCCGGCCGATGAAGGCGGCCGATTCCTCCGTCAGGCGGGGACGGCCCGACCAGCGGGCCGGGGCGCCGCAGCAGGCCGCCATCAGGCCCAGGCCGCCGTCGAGATGGCCGCTGAGATGCTCATAGAGCCGGGCCGCGGCCCGGGGCAGGGAAGCCGGCAACTGGCAGCCGGGGAAGAAGAGCCAGCGGCTTCGGGTCCGGCCGGGCTGGTGGCGGAAAAAGGCGATGGAATTGCTGAAAAGCATGTCTTCCAAAGCGAATTCATGGGCCGAGACCGGCATGTGGCCGGTCTCGACCATCTGTTGCCGCAAAAGGCCGATGATCCGCCCCAGATCGGCCCCGTTGGGGCAGATTTCGCGGCACTGGCCGCATTCGGCGCAGCTCAGCACCATGGTGTTGGCCGTGTGGATGCCGAAAGCCGTGGAAATCAGCCCGTAGGCCTCCCGGGCCGTTTTTTTGGGGTAGCCCTGGTAGTGGCGCAGATAGACGCAGTTTTTGACGCATTCCAGGCATTGGCATTGGAGGCAGCGCCCGGCTTCGGCCGCGGCCTCGGCTTCGGTCGGCCGCCGGGGGTCGGCCGGAGGGGCCGGCTCTTTGACGGCGACCCCTTCCAGGTTGACCTGGAGGCGCGTGGCGTAGACCTCTTCCCCGGCCCGGGCCGAATCCGGGGGCACGCCCTGCAGCAGGCGCTCGATGGAACCGGCGGCCCGCCTGGCCGCGGCCAGGTCGTCAATATAGCGGTGCCCGCCGTCTTCCAGGGGCGGGCGGGCCAGAAGGCGGCCGCCGGCCAGAAGCAAGGTCGTCGGATCAGGCTGGATATCGGCCCGGCGGAGGCCGATCAGGTCCGGCCTCAGCTCCGGATCGTCCCCGCCGAGAAAGACAATCGGATAATCAGCTTGAATTTCTTTAAATTTTTCAGGGGAATAAAGGGTTTCCGCCAGGGCCGCCTTAAGTTTCCCCAAACCTTCCAGGGCTTCGCTAAGGGCTTTTTCCGGCAGGCGGTCCTCGGGCAGGGCCCTGAGGCGGCCGCCGGGCGGGCCCTGATGGAAAATTCTGACCTGATGCCCCTTCCGGGCCAGCTCCCAGGCCAGGGCCAGGGAACTGAGGCCGGCGCCGAGCAGGGCGATTTTCCGGCCGGTGGGCGGCATGGCCATAAAGCGGGCCGCCCGGGTCCGGCTCAGGCAGTACCGCTCCAGAAGCGGCAAATCAAGGCCCCGGTCCAGTTCCTGCCGGCGGCAGCCGGCCTGGCAGGGGCCTTCGCAGAGATAAGCCGAAAGCCCGCTCAGCGGCATATGCCGGTCCAGAATCTTGCGGGCCTCGGCGGCTTTTCCGGCGCTCAAACAGGCGGCCAGAGCCCGGGCGTCGAGGTGCAGCGGGCAGGAGGTCTGGCAGGCCGGCGGTTCCTCCTGGAAGCACTGGGCTTCGAATTGCTGAAGGGTTTCTTTATCCATTGATATCGATCATGATATTGATTGCGGCCAATCCCTCATCATGGCTGTACAGAATATATCATGTCTGACAATTATTTCAACTTAAAAGCCGGTACCGGCGGCCGGGCGGATGAGGGGCGGTCCCCGGGAATGGCGGCGCCTGAAACTTGCGCCGCCCGGGGGGCGGCGCAAGTTCGGCGTCTGAGGCGGGCGCCCTATTTGTTCAGGGCTTCCAGCACCCGTTCCGGGGTGGCCGGGATGCGGGTCACCCGGGCCCCGCAGGCATTGTAGATGCTGTTGATGACCGCGTGCTGGGGCACGACCAGGGGCAGTTCGCCCACCCCGGCGGCGCCGAAGGGGCCGTATTCGCGGGGGGTCTCGAAATAGTGCAGCTCGATGTTGTCCGGAATGTCCTTGATGAAGGGGAAGCCGCCGCCGATGAGCGAGGCGTGCTTCTGGATGTCCTCAAAGTCCTCCGACAGGGCCAGGCCGATGGCCTGGGCGATGCCGCCCCAGAGCTGGCCGTCGGTGACCAGCTTGTTGTTGACCTTGCCGATGTCGGCCATCATGGTGATCCTGTCCACGGTGACTTTGCCGGTGGCCACTTCCACCGTGGTCTCGGCCAGGCAGGTGCCGTACATATAGACCATGAAAGGCTTGCCCTGGCCCTTTTCGTCCAGCGGCACGCCCGGAACGGAGAAGGTGCCCTCATAGCGCAGGGGTTTCCCGGCGGCTTTGGCCTGGTCGTAGTCCATAAAACTTCCGTCGGGCTGCCCGAGGCCGGCCAGCATGTTTTCGCAGGCCACGCGGATGGCGTTGCCGGTCATGACCTGGGAGCGGGAGCCGCCGGCCGGGCCGGAGACCGGGGGATTGACCATGTCCGGCCAGGTGAATTTCAGACGCTCGGGGCTCACCCCCATGGGCCGCAGGGCTTCGTGGGCCGTGCCCACCGCCCCGGCGTCGGCGCCCTGGCCGTGGTC
>JAISFR010000001.1 GCA_031263565.1 Candidatus Adiutrix sp.
CCGGAAGCCCTTTATTTTTTCTGATATAATGCTTACCCTCTGGAAGAATGAATTATTCGGCGGATGGCGGCGACCGGCGCCGGGCGCTTCAAGGGCCGCAAATCACCGCCAGGGAGCAAGCAAATGTGGGATTACACTGAAAAAGTCAAAGACCATTTCGAAAACCCCCGCAACGTGGGGGTCGTGGACCGCATCGACGGCGACGGCCAGGTGGGTTCGCTGTCCTGCGGAGATGCCCTGAGGCTGACCATCAAGGTCGATAAAAGCCAGGACCGGATCGAAGACGCCAAGTTCCAGACCTTCGGCTGCGCCAGCGCCATCGCCTCCTCCTCGGCCATGACCGAAATGATCAAAGGCAAGAGCCTGGACGAAGCCCTGAAAGTCTCCAATCAAGATATCGCCGATTATCTCGGGGGCCTGCCCAGGGAAAAAATGCACTGTTCGGTGCTCGGCCGCGAGGCCCTGGAGGCGGCCGTGGCCAACTATCGGGGCCTGCCGCTGCCGAGGAGCGACAGCCCCATTGTCTGCGAATGTTTCGGGATCACGGAAAAGGGCATCGAAAGGGTCATCCGCGAAAACTCGCTGAGCACGGTTGAAGATATCACCGCCTACACCAAGGCCGGGGGCGGCTGCGGCAAGTGCCTGCCCGCCATTGAAAAAATCCTGGAACGGGTCCTTCACGGCGACCGGGCGGCCAAAAAAACGCCGGCCGAAGACGGCCCGCCCAAAAAAATGACTTTTTTGCAGAAGGCCCGGCTGGTTGAAGAGACCATCGAACACGAAATCGCCCCGGCCCTGATGCGGGACGGCGGCGACATCGAGCTGGTGGATATCGACGGCGACGAGGTGCAGGTGAGGCTGAAAGGGTCCTGCGCCTCCTGCCCTTCGGCCAAGCGCACTTTGGCCGATTTCGTCACCGAGAAACTGCGGGAGCTGGTCTCCGATTCCATCACCGTCAGAGAGGTGCGGTAATGAGCTACGAAAAGAAGCTGATTTATTTCGACAACAATGCCACCACGGTGACCGCCCCGGAGGTCGCCGAGGCCATGAGGCCTTTTTTCGGGCCGGGCTACGGCAACCCTTCCAGCATGTACCCCTTGGGGGGTGAGGCGGCCGCCGAGATCAGGAAGGCCCGGGAAAAAGTGGCCGCCCTGCTGGGCTGCGAGCCCCGGGAAGTCATCTTCACCTCCTGCGGCACGGAGAGCGACAATACGGCCATCTGGTCGGCCCTGCGCACCCAGCCCGAACGCCGCCATATCGTCACCAGCCGGGTGGAACATCCGGCCGTCATGAACAACGTGCCGCTGCTGCGCAAACTGGGCTATCAGGTCACGGAAGTGGGCGTGGACGAAAAGGGCGATCTTCTGTGGGACCAGTTCCTGGAAGCCCTGACCCCGGACACGGCCCTGGCCGCCTTCCTGTGGGCCAACAACGAGACCGGGACCATTTTCCCGGTGGAAAAAATGGCCGAAGCCTGCGCCGAGCGCGGCATACTCTTTCATACCGACGCCGTTCAGGTGGCCGGCAAGATGCCCATTGACCTGTCGAAGACCAAAATCGACCTGCTGGCCCTCTCCGGCCACAAGCTGCACGCCCCCAAAGGCATCGGGGTGCTCTATCTGCGCCGGGGCGTGAAATTCTCACCCTTCATGGTCGGCGGCCACCAGGAGAGCGGACGCCGGGGCGGCACGGAAAACGTGCCTTACATAGTCGGCCTGGGCCGGGCCTGCGAACTGGCCCTGGAGAGGCTGGACGACGAAAACAGCCGGGTCAGGGCTCTGCGCGACCGGCTGGAGGCCGGCCTGACCGCCGTCCCCTATACCCGCATCAACGGCAACCCCGCCAACCGGGTGCCCAACACCACCAACATCAGCTTTGAGTACATAGAGGGCGAAGCCATTCTGCTGCATCTGGCCGCGGCCGGCATCTGCGCCTCCTCGGGCTCGGCCTGCACCTCCGGCTCGCTGGAGCCCTCCCATGTCCTGCGGGCCATGGGCGTGCCCTTCACCGCCGCCCACGGCTCCATCCGCCTGTCGCTCTCGGTCTACAACACGGCCGAGGAGGTCGATTACGTCATCAGGGCCTTCCCGCCCATCATCGCCAAGCTCCGGGAAATGTCCCCCTTCTGGAAAGGCGACGGCCCGGCCGAAGACAATTCCATGCTGACCTGCGAAACCGGCGCCTGCCAGGTCTGCAACACCTGAAAAGTACGCCCGATTATAAAAATAGCCGGTCGCCCCGGAGAGGGCGACGGAGCGGAGCGACCGGTGCGGTCGGCCAATTCGTCCCCTGCCGGGCCAAAATCGCACTTTTGGCCCGGCTACGACCAGAGCATTTGAAGATGGAAAGCTACTTTGAGAATTGCCCAGGCGGCAACAAATGACCTTGACCGCACGGCCGTCTTAGGCTTATAATAGGCGCACAGGAACGCTGACAGGCTGAGTTAGGAAAGCAAGACCCCCCTCCGGGGCCTGGAGGATTTGACTATGGATCCAATTATTCTGTCCCGGCTGCAATTCGCCCTGGCCACCTTTTTTCACTTCCTCTATGTGCCGCTGACCCTGGGCCTGGCTTTCTTCATCGCCGTCATGGAGACCCGCTACGTGCGGACCGGCCAGGAGATCTACCGGGCCCAGGCCAAGTACTGGGGCCGGATTTTTCTGATCAACTTCGCCCTGGGGGTGGTCACCGGCATCACCCTGGAGTTCCAGTTCGGCACCAACTGGGCCAGCTATTCCCGCTATGTGGGCGATATCTTTGGCTCGCTCCTGGCCATTGAAGCCACGGCCGCTTTTTTCCTGGAATCCACCTTCATCGCGGTCTGGGCCTTCGGCTGGAACAAGGTTTCCAAAAAAGTCCACCTGACGGCCATCTGGCTGGTCTCCGGCTCCGGGCTGATGAGCGCCCTGTGGATCATCCTGGCCAACGGCTTCATGCAGAACCCGGTGGGTTTCAAATTTGATCCGGCCGGCCGGCGGGTGGTGCTGGAAAGCTTCACCGCCGTTTTAGGCAACCCTTACGGCTGGGGCATGTACTTCCATACGGTCTTCGGGGCCATGCTGCTCTGCGGCTTTCTGGTCATGGGCATTTCGGCCTGGCATATCTTCCGGCGCCGGAACGTGGAATTTTTCCATAAATCCTTCAAGCTCGGCCTCTGCTTCGCCCTGACCTTCTCCATCCTGGCCGGCCTGGCCGGTCACCAGCTGGGGCAGATCACGGCCGAATACCAGCCGGCCAAGCTGGCGGCCATGGAATCCCAATGGGAGACCCGGACTAACGCGCCCATGCATCTGCTGGTCATTCCGCCCTATGACGACCGGGAGGAAAATTTGGTCGAAGAGCTGCCCCTGCCGGGCCTGCTGAGTTTTCTGGCCACCGGGGACTCTTCTTCAGAAGTCAGGGGCCTGAAGTCCTTCGCCCCCGGGGACCGTCCCCCGGTCTGGCCGGTCTTCCTCTCTTTCCGGCTGATGGTGGCCTTGGGCACCCTCTTTGTGGCCGTCAGCGTTCTGGCCGCCCTCTTCCGGAGGCGCATCCCGGAACTTAGATACAGCCTCTTACTGTTCGTGCTGATGATCCCCCTGCCTTACCTGGCCCTGGAACTGGGCTGGGCGGTGACCGAAATCGGGCGGCAGCCCTGGGTGGTCTATGGCCTGATGCGCACGGCCGCGGCCGGCAGCCCCATAGACTGGTACCAGGTGGCCGGCTCGCTGGTGGTCATGGGCGGGGTCTACACGGTTCTGACAGTCCTGGGTTTCTTCCTGATGGGCCGGGCCGCCCTGAAGAATCCCGGCGACTATGACGCGGGCGGCTATGACGCGGCTCAGGGAGGTGCGTGATGGAATATTTGGGCGACGTCTGGTTTATCGTCTGGGGACTCTTGTGGGGCATTTATTTCGCTCTCGACGGCTATGATTTCGGCATCGGCCTCCTGGCGCCGGTCATCGGCCTGAGCCGCACCGAAAGCGCGGCCATGCACCAGGCCACCGGGCCCTTCTGGGACGGCAACGAGGTCTGGCTGATCACCGCCGGCGGGGTCACCTTCGCGGCCTTTCCCGTGGCTTACGCGGTTCTCTTTTCCAGCCTCTATACCCCCCTGATGCTGCTTTTGCTGGCCCTGATCCTGCGCGGGGCGGCGGCCGAGTTCCGGCACCAGTTCCAGGACGGCCGCTGGCTTTTCTTCTGGGACCTGACCTTGGCCGGCTGCGGCTTTCTGGCCGCCCTGCTGCTGGGCGTGGCCTTCTCCAACATCTTCCGGGGCCTGCCGCTGGACGCCGACCAGGTCTTTCAGGGCAACATCCTCAATCTTCTGCACCCCTACGCCCTGCTGGGCGGGCTGCTATTCGTGCTGATGTTCGTCTATCACGGGGCCGTCTATCTGGCCGAGTGGGTGACGGGCGACCTGTCCGTCAAAGCCGCCCTGGCGGCCAAGCTGAGCTGGCCGGCCTTTATGCTCTGTTTCCTGCTTTACGTGATCCTGACCTTTTTCTGGGTGGGTTTTTGGGACCGTTACCTGGCCTCCCCGCTGATGTTCTGTCTGCCGGTGGCCTGCCTGGCGGCCTTTCTGGCCTCCGGCTGGCAGCTTTACCTGACCGGGCATCTGAAAAAGGCTTTCCTGTATAACGGCCTGGGCATCATCTGCCTGGCCCTGACCGGGGTGATGGGCATCTACCCCAATCTCATCCCTTCGCGCCTGGACCCGCTGGGGGCGGTGACCATCGCCAAGGCGGCCTCCAGCCCCAAGGTCCTCCTGATCATGCTGGTGGTGGCCATTATTTTCGTGCCGGCGGTCATCGCCTACCAGTGGTGGGCCCACCGCCGGCTGGCCGAGAAGATCCACTCCGACTACTATCTGAAGGCCTGAAAAGGCCCCGGCCGGAAAGGGCCGAGCGGGCCCTTTCCAGGCTTTTTTACTAAAATTGTCGGCCCTTTATCTGAGAGTCGGTTTTCAGCTTGACCTGGAGCCGTTTATGGGCTAACATAAGCCAAGAAGAAAAGACCCGCCGCGCTCTTCCCGGCCCGCCGTCAGGGGTCAGAGGACGAGTTGTCGGTTCTGTTTCAGTTCCGTTTTCGGGCGGCCCGGCTTAAAAGCCCCGGCAGTTTTTCGCGCCGCCGGCGATTGATTCGATTTCATCGTCCCTCCCCGGAGAGTCGCAGTCAAAGGAGTCTATATGACGGCCCCCGATGCGCCAGCCCAGAGCGGTTGTCGATGGCTCAGCAGCATAAGATATAAAGGCCGGGCGGCGCTGCAGGGTCTGGCCGCCATTTGCTCCGTCCTGACCCTGAGCGCCTGTCTGGCCTCCACCACCACCTCATCCGCTTCCTATAGCCAGAATCTTTCAAGCGCCGAAAAAGCCGCCCCGGCGGCCGAAAATACGCCGGCCGCCGCCCCGGACGCCTCCGTGGCCGTGGCGGCCGCCGAACCTGTCGCCGTGGCGGCCACCGAACCCGCGGCCGCGCCGGCCGCCGCCTCAGAGGAATCGGTCATTGATCAGCGGCTCTGCACCCAGGGTTTGCAGGGTGACCTGGCCACCGGCCAGGCCGGTTTGGCCCTTTTGCTGGCCAACGGCCTGGGCGGCGAAGAGACCGCGGCCGAAGGCCCGGGCCCTGACCGGCTCACCCCGGGGGCTTTGCTGGCCGCCTCCAGCCCGGCGCCCAGCGCCGGGGCGGTGGAAAGCCTGCCTTCGGCGCCGCTGTCGATTTCCCTTAATCTATCCGCCGGGGCCACCGAAGCCCTGCTGATCGCCGCCTACCAGCAGACCGGCCGCCATTATAAAGTCGGCGGCATTTCCCCGGCCACCGGTTTCGACTCCTCCGGCTTTACCCGCTGGGTCTACGGCCAGCGGGGCATCAACCTGCCGCGGGACGTCAAACAGCAGATAGCCGGCGGCCGCCTGGTGTCCAAAGAGGAACTGCGGCCGGGCGATTTGCTGATCTATCGCGACCTGACCAACAAAAGCGAAAACTATCATGTCGGCATTTATACCGGCCAGGGCAATTTTCTCCACGCGGCGGCCAAAGCGGGGGTCGTCACGGAAACAGCGGCTTTCGGCCCTCAATATTCACCTTATTTTCTGGGAGGTCGCCGCTATTATGACGATCCCCAGGCCGCGCCGCTGTCCGACGCCCAGAAGATGGCCGCCGCCAGCAGCGCCGTCAAGCTGGCCCTGGCCGAACTGGGTCCCGACGACAAACTCGACCGCCGGATCAGTTCTCCCAAACGGAGCAATTCCGGAAAGAAAAAGTAAAATCAGGCTGATCCAGGCCCCCTGGCGGGCCGGGACCTGATCCGCCAGGGAATTTTGGCGGCCACGAATTTGGTTGAGACGGGCGTCAGAGCTTCGGCGTCCTGGGCATGACCAAAAGACACAAAGGCGATTAGGCGATCGCCTTTGTGTTTTTTTAAAACAGGTCAGGCTTGGCCGGCCGGGGAGATCAGCGCCTTGAGCGAAAAAAAAATCAAGACCCGCCGCCGTTTTCCCAAAAAAGAGGCTGGGGCCGGCGGCCGCCGGCTTCAGCCGGCCCGCCGGGAGCGCCCCCCCCGGGGCCAAGCCTGGGCCTTTCATCTGAACGTGGCCCCCCGGGCGGCCCGGGCCCTGGCCGGAATCGGCCTGCCGGCCGAGGCGCCTTTTGTGCCGGATGAATTTCAGTTGGCGGCGGTCAGGCTGGGCGAGAAAAATGACGTCATCGTTTCCGCGCCCACCGGCAGCGGCAAAACCTGGATCGCCCAACAGGCCGTCGCCCGGGAACTGGCCGGCGGTGGCCGCTGTTGGTACGCCTCGCCCCTGAAGGCCCTGTCCAACGCCAAATTCCTGGAATTCCGGGCCATATTCGGCCCGGAGCAGGTGGGCCTCCTGACCGGGGACCATAAAGTCAACCCTGAGGCGCCGGTCATTATCGGCACCACCGAAATACTGCGCAACCAGCTCTATGACTCCATGAGCGACGGCCGCGACCTGGACCGCGAGCTGGTCATTCTGGATGAAGCCCACTACCTGGGCGACCCGGAACGGGGCGTGGTCTGGGAAGAGGTGCTGATCTATCTGCCGCCCCGGGTCAGGCTGCTCTTGCTGTCGGCCACCGTGGCCAACAGCCGGGAGCTGGCCGCCTGGCTGGAAAGCCACCGCCGGCGGAAAACAGCGGTGGTCAACGGCGGCGAGCGGCCGGTGCCCCTGGCCGGCCTTTGCCTGTGGCCCTCGGGGCATCTGGCGGATCTGGGCTCCGCGGCCCGCCGGCCGGGCGGCGCGGGCGGGCGGGGGGGCGGCCGCCGGGCCTTTTTCGACCTTCAGATGCCCAACAGCGAGATTATGGGCGCCTTGAGGGAACTGGACCTGCTGCCCGCGATTTTCTTTCTGAAATCCCGGGCCGATTGCGACTCGGCCCTGGGCCGTATCGGGGCGGCCCCCCGGGAGGCCCCCGAACGCTTCCGGGCCCGCCAGGAACTGCTGGACGATTATTTGGAAAAATACCCCTTTCTGGCCGGGCACCCCCAACTGGGGCGCATCCGGCATCAGGCCGTGGCCGCCCACCACGCCGGCCATCTGCCCCACTTCAAGCTGCTGGTGGAAGAGCTGATGAGCCGGGGGCTTCTGGAGGCCATCTTCGCCACCAGCACCGTCTCGGCCGGGGTCAATTTTCCGGCCAGATGCGTGGTCGTCCGCCAGAGCGACCGCTTTGACGGCCAGGGTTTTTCCGATCTGACGGCCAACGAGTTCACCCAGATGACCGGCCGGGCCGGCCGCCGGGGCCGCGACCTGATCGGCTTCGCCCTGATGATCCCCGGGCCGCATATGGACCTGGGGCTCATGGCCGCCCTGATGGACGCGCCGCCCGACCCGGTCAGGAGCGGCCTGAGCCTCAACTTCTCCATGACTTTGAACCTTCTGAAGGCCCATCGGCCCGAAGGGATCCGCCGCCTTTTGTCGGCCTCCCTGGCCGTCTGGCAGGCGGCCGGGGCCGGCGGCCGGGGCCGGCCCGAGGCCCGGGCCCTGAGCCGGGCCGGCCGGGAAATCCAGGCCGACTTTCAGCGTCACCTGGCCTTTCTGCGGGCCGAGGGCCTGGTGGACGGCGAAGACCGCCTGACGCCGGACGGGGAATGGGCGGCCGAGCTGCGCCTGGACCATCCCCTGGTCTTCCACGCCGGCCTCAAAGCCGGGGCCTGGCCCCTGGAACCGGCCGCCCTGGCCGCCGCGGTGGCCGGCCTGGCGGCGGACAAGGAATCCAACAAGCCGCCGCCCCGCCGCAAGCCCCCGGTCAAACTGACCTCGGCTTTGACCGGCCTGGTTCTGGCCGTGGGGCCGATGATGGACCGTCTGGCGGCGGCCGGCTTCGCGACGCCGGTCTTCAACCTGCGCCCGGCCTGGGCCATGTGGTCCTGGGCCGGCCAGGGCGACTTTGACGAGGCGGTGGAACTTCTGGGCCTGGGGGCCGGCGATCTGGCCATGCTGGCTTTGCGGGTCGCCGATCACCTGCGCCAGATTTCCGGCCTTCCGGCCCCCGGCCGGCTGGGGGCCGCGGCCCGGGAGGCCGTCGGCCGGATCATCAGGGAACCGGTCAGTTCGCCTTTATAAATGGCGGTGAACCGCTTCGCTCTTAAATGCAGAAAGGCCTGGTCGGCTTCAGAGGCGTCTGTGAGTATCAAGCATAATATTCCCGGAAATTTGATTTTTTTATTATTTTGGTTATGGCTGCCCACCCTGACCCAAGCAATGGATGAGCAGCCATGTAAATCAATTGAGGTGGCCTGCCCGGCCGTAGTCTCAACGGGAGTCGTCAACGATGATTGTTGGCACTATATGATCAGCCAGTTACTATATCATTCCCCGGACTGCGCTTCTTTAATGCTTTCCCGGCTTTCAGTCAGCAACCTCCAAATATTGGCCTTAATGAATATCCCCAATTTCGGACGAGCATCAAGTTCTCTGTGTGATATGGCGCGATATCAGCTTGTTGAAACTCAACTGAAACAATATCTCGGTGACCGCCTTGAAGAAGCAATAAATCCGCCCAACTATAACAGCGATGGCCTCCAGGCTCAAGCAACGAAACCGGATCCGGAATATAATTGGACGGATCGGGCTTCGGCCTATGATTATCTTAATTCCTGTGCTGATACACCTTCTGCGGCTGATCTGGACACAACTGTTGACTTGCCGGCGGACTCTTCCGAAGCTGGGTGGGTTTGTTATTTAAGTGAAGTTTTTGAAAGTAAGAAATATACCAGGAAAGAGGTGTTGTCGATTTTCAAGGCGGCGCCCCCGGAAATCGTTAAAAAAATGAAATCAGCCGTTATCAGTACATTTAAATACACAGTTTCCGGAGTAGGTGAATTCGTAGTTTTGGCCAGGGAAGCTTCAGGACAGACAGACTATATCGAAACGATCTCCGGCATTTGCGTTGGCGTTTATGCCCTGGGCACGGCTTTCATGCTCACTGTTTTTTTGCCGGATGACGGTCCCCCGCGCTTGATTTC
>JAISFR010000107.1 GCA_031263565.1 Candidatus Adiutrix sp.
TTTTCCTGAAGCCCACCCCGGCCTGGTCATGCGCGGCTTCAGGCTTAAAGAGGAATGGAGCCAGGAAGAACTGGCCGAGCGCCTGGCGATCACCCAAACCCGCGTGTCGGAATTGGAAAACGGAAAACGCCACATCAGCGTGGCTATGGCCAAACGCCTGTCCAAAATATTCGATATTACATACAGGGCTTTTCTGTAAGCCTTGCCGGTCCGCATACACTCCATGGAATTATACATTATTTTCATAAGTTATTATTTAACAATTCCTAAGGATTCATATTCCAGATCAGCACGGCGCTGGTGGCCGTCACTTCCTCTTCAATCAGACCGTTCACCAGGCGGCTTTGGAGGTAGCCGGCGATCAGGCCGACTTCGTCGTCAGTCAGCGGGCCGTGGGACTCAAAGCCGCGGGATTGAAGCGACACCGCTTCCTCCAGGGTCACCCTTTCAACCCAGTGCTGGGTAAAATAGCTTATTTCCGGGAAAAAGCCCTGAAGCCAGAGCAGGTTGAAAGCGGAATAAACGCTGCGGGCGGCCCGGATGCTTTCATCAGGGCGATGAATGAACTTCTTCAAATCATCCCTGAGGGAACCGCTCTGCCCGGCCAGGCCGACCAGCACGCCGAAACCTCTGGTAACCGCCAGCATCTTGTCCAAAGTGCCCTGATCGCAAATAGCCGGGGTGCGGCAGGCAAAGCTCAGATCAAAACGCTTTTCCCAGGCGAGGGCGACCGGGTCGGCTTCGCGCCAATCCAGCACCCGCAGCTTTATTTTTCGCCCCGGCCCGGCCCGACGGGCATTCTCTTCGGCCAGGGCGATCATTTTCGGCGAGAGGTCAAAGCCCTGAACCTCATCGGCCCATTCCGCCCAAAGCATCGAATAGTGACCCGTTCCGCAGCCCAGATCCAGAACCCGGCCGCCAGGGCCGAGGCCGCATTTTCCGGCCAGCCAGGTTACAAAATCACGCCGCCTTTGAATATTGACGGTTTCTTTATGGTTTTGAAACGAATCGGCCCGGCCGTCCCAGAACTCGGCCCGGGTCGAAGGCCGCCGGCCCTCCAGCCGCCAGTGCCTGGTGAACAGCTCTATCGAGGGCCGGATCACGCTCCGATCACCCGGTAATAACAGTCGCCCAGGCAGGCCCGGCAGAGGGTGCGGCCCTCCCTGAGCACTTCCCGGCGGTCGATGATTTCGTCGCCGCATTGATCGCATCTGGCGACAAAAACCGGCTTGCCGGGCCCCTCCTCCGGCGGCAGCTTGATTTCAACCGCCCGGCAGTCAAGGAGCTCGTCATCGGAATACCCGGACCAGAAGTCCACCAGGTCAACCCCCTTGGGCGCCCGATCCTTGACTTTGACCGTCAGGCGGCAGGCGCGGCCGGTGGCCAGATCCAGAAAAGACATGGCGGTTTTGCCATACGGCATCAGCTTGACCCGGCGCCGGCCGAGGGTCAGGCCGGTTATGACATACACGGCATCGGCAATGCAGCGGTCGGATTCCAGAAAGACCACCAGGTCCTTCAGGTCCGTCCCCTGCTCCAGGCCCAGCCACCTGAGGCCGGCCCTGGCCATTCTGACCCCCAAAATCTGCCCGCCGCAAAGGTGGCCGTGATAGGCTATCGCGCGTTCCAAATCCTGCTGCCAGGTTGTTTCCATAGTAATAACCGCTTTCCTGACCGGCCCTAAGTCGCGGCCCGGTCGGCTGAAGCGCGAAAATCGGCCAGGATTTCCGCGGCCCGCTCATAGTCGAAATCTCGGAGCGTCTTTTTGATTTTTTTCAATAATTCCCTGGCCTGGGGCCGCGTTTCAGCGGCCTGGAGCCGGGCCAGGCTCCGGCCGATGGCCTCGTAGTCATAGACCGCCAGGGTCTGGGCGAGCCGCCCGTAGTCCTGTTCCAGAGCCGGGTCATCCTCATCCGGCGCCAGGCGGCTTCCATCCAGTTCGGCCTCACTGAGAGCCGGTTCCAGGCGCCGGCCCAGTTCGGCCAGACGGCGGGTGAAAAGCGGTATTTTTTCCGCATAGAAATCCCGGCGGCCGTCGGCGGCGGTCTCTTCCAGGTCCCGGGCCAGGGCCGAGAGGGAAAGCGCGCCGATGCTGGCCAGGGCGCTTTTCAGGCCGTGAACCTGGATCATCAGGGCCTTGAGGTCGCCGTGTTCCCAGGCCTGGTTCAGGTGCTCGACCTGGGCGGGGATCTCGTCCCGCAGCAGGCCCAGCATGCCCAGGTAAAGGGCTTCTTCGCCGGCCAGGGAGGCCAGGGCCGACGCCGGCTCCAGTTCCTTAAGATCGCCCAGGCGGGCCATCAGGGGCGAAGGTGACGGCGCGGGCCCATCTTTTTCAGGGGCTTTAAGGGCCGCCGTCTCCGGCCCGCCCGGGTAGGTTTTGAACCCGGCCGGAATCCAGCGGTCCAGCACCGCGTCCAGATCCTCATTGACGATGGGCTTGGTCAGGAAATCGTCAACACCCGAAGCCAGCATCATTTCCCGGGCGCCGGCCACGGCGTTGGCCGTCAGGGCCACAATGGTCAGGCGGGCGTATTTGCCCCCCAGGGCCCGGATGCGGGCGGTGGCCTCGAGGCCGTCCATCCCGGGCATCATGTGATCCATGAAAACCAGATGGTAATCGGTTTTCTTGATTTTCTCCAGGGCCTCGGCCCCGGAAGAGGCCAGATCACTGTCCAGGCCGTAAATGGTTTTCAACAGACCGGCGGCCACCGACAGGTTGATGGCGTTGTCGTCGACGATCAGGATTTTCAGCTGCGGCGAAAAGGCCACGGCCCGGGCGACGCAGAGCCCGTCCGCTTCGGGGCTTTCCCCGGGGGTCCAGGGCAGGCTGACGCGGAAGCTGCTGCCGTGCCCGAAGTCGCTTTTCACCTCGATGCGCCCGTTCATCAGTTCCACCAGGTTGCGGGCGATCGAAAGACCCAGGCCGCTGCCCTGAATGCTCCGGTTTTTGGGATTGTCGGCCTGCTTGAAGGGTTCGAAAAGAAAGGCCAGTTCCTCCTGGCGGATGCCCACGCCGGTGTCGACCACCGTGAAGCTCAACTCCGGCCCGGTCACGCTCACTTTCAGGGTGACCGAGCCTTCGGCGGTGAATTTGACGGCATTGCCGATGATGTTCAGCAGCACCTGCCTAAGGCGGCTGTCGTCCCCCAACAGGCAGGCCGGCAATTCCCCTTCCTGCTCATAGTTGAATTCCAGGTTTTTTCCGGCCGCCAGGTGGCTGACCAGGGAACGCAGATGGCCCAGGAATTTTGGGAAATTGTAGTTGACCGGCGACAGGGCCAGCTTGCCGGTTTCCAGGCGGGAGATGTCCAGAATATCGTTGATGATGCCCAAAAGGGAATCGGAGGAAATTTTGATGTCTTTTATGTAGGCGGTCTGTTTTTCGGTCAGGGGCTCATCGCGCAGCAGTATCTCGCTGATGCCCAAAATGGCGTTCATGGGCGTGCGGATCTCATGGCTCATTTTGGCGAAAAACAGGGTCTTGGCCTCTGAGGCGGCCAGGACTTTTTCCTTCTCCACCTTTTCCTCGGCCGCGGCCAGACTCAGTTCGTGGGTCAGGTTGATCTGATCCAGCATCTTCAGGAGAGCCAGGCGCAGAATATCCAGTTCGACCAGCCGGCTGGAACCGGCCTGGTTTTCATCGTCCTTCCGGGAGGCGATATCCAGGTCGCCGTGGGAGATTTTATTGAAATCCGAGGTGAGCTGGCGAATGGGCCGGACAATATTGCGCGTGGCCACGAAAACGCTGAAAAGCAGAAGCAGGAGGCCCAGCACGCTGGTGGAGACGATCAGCTCCAATGAGGAACGGGTGCTGGCGTAAAGTTCTTCGGCGGGAATGTCCATATAAAGGAAAATGGAACCCTGCCCCCGGTCGAGGATGACGGGCGTCAGACAGATGAAAGCCGGCACCCCGCTAAAAGGCGAAAGGGTCTCGCCCAGATAGGTGCCGCCTTCGGCCAGGGCCTGCCTGATGGCCTGGGGTTCCAGGAAGGAAAAGCCGAAGAGGTTGTCGCTTTCCAGACTCCGCCCGTCGCTGGAGGACAGGATCCGCCCCTGGTCGGAGACCAGGATCAGCTTCTGTCCCTGGCCGAACTGCAGAGTCTGGGTATCAAAGAGGTCCTCGAACCTGAAATCAAGGCCCAGACAGCCGATCGGCCAGCCGAAGGCGAAAATGGGATAGACCTGGTTGACCGTCAGAACCGTGCCCTGCCCCGGGCCGTAGTCGTAATAATCCATCATATCCATATAGGGCCGGCCGCTGGACAGGGCTTCATTGTACCAGGGCGATTTTCGGGCGTCCCGAAGAATCTCCGGGCTCAGGTCCTGAATTTCCCGGAAGCCGTCGGCGTCCCTGATCAGGGTCTGATAATAATGCCGCCCGTCAAGGAAGGTGCCGGGTTCATAGGCGAACCAGGCGCTGAAAATGGCGGCGTCGGCGTTCAGAAGGGTGCGCAGGGTCTGGGACGGCTTCAGGCGGGCTTCCGGCGAATTATAATCCGCGCCGCTGAGTCCCTGGCTGGCGACCTCCAGAAGGCTGGCGGTGGCCCGCACCTTGACCGAAATCTGCTTTGAAAGCTGGCGGGCGGAAGTCAGGGCCATCCCCCGGGCGAAGTTGGCCCCCCGCTCGTAGACGATATTGTGAATGGTGGCGATCACCAGGCCCAGCACCAGAATCATGGGCAGGAGAGTAGCCAGCAGCAGACGGACGAAAATGGTGGTTTTCATTACAAACCCTGTTTTTAACATATCATACGAGCACCCGGAAAGCCAGGCCACCATGCTTTCCGGCCTTGCGGGCGTATAAATTATCAGAAGGCTTCGCCCACCAGGACGGCCAGGAAGATCAGGGCCACCGCGTAGAGCGCCGGGTGGACGGAGCGGCTCCGGCCCACGGCCACCTGGATGACGACGTGCGACAGAATTCCGGCGGCAATGCCGTAGACAAAGCCGTAGGTCAGGGGTATGCAGACTATGGTCATGAAAGCCGGAAAGCTCTCTTCGAAACTGCTCCAGTCAATGCGGGCGGCCAGGGGAATCATGAAGGCCCCGGCCACGATCAGAGCCGGCGCAATGGCCGCCGGGGGAATGCAACTGAAAAATTTGGCCAGCGGCAGGCAAAGAATGAACATCAGCCCGGTGGCCACGGCCGACAGACCGGTGCGCCCCCCGGCCGCGATTCCGGTGACCGATTCCATGAAAACGGTCGAAGTGCTGCTGCCCATGGCCGCGGACAGGCTGCCGCCCAGGGAGTTGATGATCAAGGTCCGGTCGAGCTTGGAGGCCCAGCCCGGCCGCCCGAATTTCTCCATATCGGCCTGGTCGAAGATCTCGGCGTCGCGAATCTGACCGATGCCCATGACCGTGCCGATGGAATCCATGACATTGGTCAGGAGGGTGATCATGACGGCCAGAACGGCCACCGTCAGCCGGCCGGGATCGTCAAAAAGCGACATCAGGCCCGGGCGGCCCCAGAAAGCCATGAAAACCCGGCTGAATTCACCCAGGGCCGACAGGTCGATAAAATTCAGGCCCGTCATCTTGGTGACCCCCAACGGTATGCCGATGGCGGTGGCGGCGATGATGCCCACCGGCAGGGCCGCGTAGCTGTCGCCGGTCTTTTTCTCCAGGGCCAGGAGGGCGGCTATCAGGGCCAGGCCGATCAGGGCGATGATCTGGGCCGACCCGACGACGCTGACAAAACTGGGCACGGCCGAGGCGTCGGCAATGACCGTGCCGCCGTCGAGCAAGCGGTACTGGCCCGGGGCGATGGTGAAGGTCAGAAAGCCGGCGTTCTTCAAGCCCACATAGGCGATGAACAGGCCCAGGCCCACGCCGAAAGCCAGTTTCAAATGGCCGGGAATGGCCTTGACCAGAGCCTTCCGGAGGCCGGTGGCCATGATGGCGACGTGCAGGAGGCCGCTGATGAAGGTCAGGGACAGGGCTTCCTGCCATTGAAAGCCCATCACCGCGCAGACGGTGTAGGTGAAGAAGGTGTTCAGGCCCATGCCCGGGGCCATGGCCAGAGGCACATTGGCCAAAAGGCCCAGCAGCACGGCGCCCAGGGCCGCGCTCAGGGCCGTGGCCACAAAGACGCCACCGGCCGGCAGACCGCTTTCCGACAGAATGGACGGGTTGACGAACAGGATATAGGACATGGTCAGGAAGGTGGTCACGCCGCAGAGCACTTCCCGGAGGGCGGTGCTCTGATGGGCGGTGATCTGGAAATACTTATCCACGGTCTTCACTCGATTCGGGCAGTATAGAACGCAAAACAGACAGAAGCTCGGCCGACCGGGGCGGCTTGGCGATGAAGGCGGCGGCGCCCCGGGCCAGAAGCTCGGAGGCGCTCCGCAGGTCGTCCAGGCCGGTCATGAAGACCACCGGGATATTCCTGGTGGCCGCCTCGGTTTGCAGCCGGCGCCAGACCTCCGGTCCGTCCATCTCCGGCATCTGGTAGTCCAGAAGAACCAGATCCGGCCGGGGCCCGGGCAAAGCCAGGTATTTGAAGGCCATCCGGCCGGAGGTGAAGGGCCGGAGGCGATAGTCCCGGCGGAGCAGGCCCACGGTCATATTCAACAAAACCGGGTCATCGTCGACGGCCATAATGATCGGGCGCTGATCTGGATTCATGAAAAAAAATCCTTAACTTTCAGTATTTCCTTCAGCCGGACCCCAGCCCGGCCAGATCATCATAGCAAGTAAAGGTGTCACTTGGCAAGCCGCATTTTGGCGGGGTGAATCCTTAAAATTTGACCAAAGCGTCATGACAGGAGAAAGGCGTCCAGAACGGCGCCGGCCGGCAGCGGCGGAGAGCCGGCCGGGATCAGGGCCATCACGTCGCAGCCGATCAGGGTCCGTAAAATGGCGTTGCCCTGAACCATCGCGGCCCTCATCAGCACCTGCCCGCTTTCCAGATCCAGATGGCCGCAGATCAGGCGGGGATTGGGGCTCTTTTTATGGAAGGCGTCGGTCAGGGTGACCCGGGTGCGCCGCGGCCGGAAGCGGCGGTGACCGGCCAGTTTACGCAGGCAGCTCCAGGCCACGGCGTAAAAATTGGTCATGGCCGAGGCCGGGTTGCCGGACAGCCCGAAAATGAGCCGGCCCTCTTTTTCGGCATAGGCGCAGGCCCCGCCGGGCTTCAGGCGCAAGCCCCGCAGCAGAATCCTGGCCCCGACCTCTTCCATGGCCGCCGGGGTCAGGTCATAATCGCCCACCGAAACCCCGCCGGAGGTGAAAATCAGGTCGCAGCCGGCCAGGCCTTTTTCCAGGAGCCCGGCGATTTCGGCCACATCGTCCCGGGCCCGGCCCAGATAGCGGGGCACGGCGCCGAGAGCGGCGCAGGCCGCCTCCAGCGCGTAACGGTTACTGTTGCGGATGGCCCCGGGAAACAGGGCCTCGTCGGCCTCCACCAGTTCGCTGCCGGTGGAAATAAGGCCGACCACCGGCTTTTTGAAGACCGACAGGCAGGCCAGCCCCTGGGCGGCCAGGGAACCGGCCAGGGCCGGATCGACCAGGTCGCCCCGGCGGGCGATCAGACTGCCGGCCTGAACGTCTTCGCCGGCCGGGACAATATCCAAACCAGGGGCGGCCGGAGCGAGAAGGCTGACCGTTTCAGCGGTGAAGACGGTCAGCTCGTACATGACCACCGCATCGGCCCCCTCGGGAATTGGCGCCCCGGTCAAAATTTTGGCCGCCGTGCCCGGCCCGATTTTATGCCTGGGAACGGCCCCGGCCGGAATCTCCTCGATAATGCGCAAGGTGACCGGGCTGTCCGGCCCGGCCCCGACGCTGTCGGCGGAACGAAAAGCGTAGCCGTCATAGGGGGAGCGGTCAAAAGGGGGGACATTGGTCAGGGCCCGGACATCCCCGGCCAGCAGACGGCCCAGGCAGCCGCTCAGGGGCAGTTCCTCGGAGGCCGTGGGCCGGACCAGGGAAATCATCAGCTCCCGGGCGCTGTCCAGGTCCAGGTTGCTTTCCATGATCCGGCCTCCTTTTTATAAGATTTATTTAATGACCAGACCAGCCCGGGCGGCTTCTTCGGGGCGGTTGAAATTGTCGAAAAGCCCGGGCTTCAGATCTGAAGCCGACAGATCATAATACTCGATTTTCAAAAACGGGTAAATGGAACGGATCGAGCGGAGGCCCTGATTCAGGTTCCCGGCCAGCACCGTTTCAGCGCCCGGCCCGTAAAAGGCGTAGAGCGGCTCCAGAAAGCCGCCGTGCCTGGGGACGACCGCCTCGGCTTCCGTCGCGGTCATCCTCTCCAGCATCGCGCCCAGAAGATCCCAGTCAATGACCATCTGATCGCAGGCCATGACGAAGAAGCGGCGCCCGGGCCGGGCCGCCAGGGCGCTGTAAATGGCGCCGGCCGGGCCGGAACCGGGGTAGAGGTCGGTCACCCGGCCATAGCCCCGCAGATCGGGGATGGGCTCCAGCTTGGCCGGATCATTGACCAGCAGAACCGTTTCCCCGAAACGGGCCGCCAGTTCCCCGGCCAGATAGGACAGCAAGAGACGGCCGTCCCGGCGATGGAGATGGAGGGCCTTGTCCAGGCCCATCCGCCGGCTCCGCCCCCCGCACAGGATGGCCGCGCCGCATCTCTTGAACCGGTCAGCCACGCGGTCCCCAGACCCCCAGGGCCTTGACCAGGCTGCTTTCGGCCTTTTCCTCCAGCATCTTCTGATACTCCCCGCCGGTCAGGCAGATCAGGGCGTCAAAGGCGCAGGCCCGCACGCAGGCCGGTTTCAGGCCGTTTTCCAGACGCACATGGCAGCCGTCGCATTTGACCATCTTGCCGTCCGCCCGGAAGCGGGGCGCGCCGAAGGGACAGGCCAGAGAGCAACTGCGGCAGCCGATGCAGCCGCTGTTGTCGTAGATCACCAGGCCGGTGGTCAGGCTGCGCCTGAGGCAGCCGGTCGGGCAGGCCATGATGCAGGGGGCGTCGCCGCAGTGCAGGCAGGAGGCCGAAATATAGGCGCAGAGCGCCTGACCGCCGACTTGGCTTTCCCATTCAAAGGCCCGGCGATAGCCCCTCTCCCCGGCCTGGATGTCTATGTCATTTTGATCCATGCAGGCGACGGCGCAGGCGGAACAGGCCGAGCAGCGGTCGGGATCGAAGACGATGACGTATTTCATGGCGACTCTCATTCAGCTCTTCATAAAATCGCAGAGGTTGGATTTGTAGGCCGGGAAGCCCGAATAAGGGTCGACCCGGTGGGGCCCGATCAAAAGATTGGCGTTGGCCTCGGAGTAGCCGTGGAAGAAATGCACGTTGCCGGAACCGACCTTGGAGGTCAGATGGGCCTTGACTTTCAGACGGCCATAGTCAGTGACGATTTCAATGTCATCGCCTTCGGCCACCCCCCGGGCCGCCGCATCGTGGCGGTTGACGTCGGCCGTGGGCTCGGGCCTGAGGCTGCGGGCCCAGGGCACGCCGTGAAGGCGGGAGTGAATGGCGTTCGGCAGGCGCGTGCCCGTGGTCAGCACCAGGGGATACTTTTTGCGGCGGCCCTCTTCGTCAGGTTCGTCGGCAAAGGGGCTGCGGTAAGCCGGCAGCGGATCCAGTCCGTGGCTCTGCCGGTATTTGGCGATCAGGCGGGAAGAGAACTCAAACTTGCCGCTGGGGGTGGCGTAGCCCTCCCGGGTATAATCGCCGGGCACGTAAGGCTTGAAGGCCGGAGCCTTAACGGGCTTGTCGTGTTTTTTCAGTTCGGCCATGGTCAGGCCCGAGCCTTCCAGCATATAGTCCATACAGGCCTCATAGCCTTTTTCCAGCAGTTCGTCCTTGATCCCCAGGACTTTGACCAGGTCGAAAAGAATGTCCACATCGCGTTTCGATTCGTAAAGCGGCTCGACCGCCGCTTTGGTCAGAAAGGCGTAGCCCCCGGGGTAGACCTTGAAGTCGACCCTTTCCAGCGACGAGCAGACCGGCAGCACCAGGTCGGCGTATTTATTGGTGTCGGTTTCGAAGAGGTCGGTGTTGACGAAGAAATCCAGGCTTTTCAGGGCCTCGATCATCCGGTCGGTGCCGGCGAACATCTTGACGTTCATGCCCAGGGTGAAGAGGGCCTTGACCGGGTAAGGCTTTTCCTCCAGGATATGCCGGGCGAGATCCACGGCCTGGAATTCGGGCACCAGTTCATCCCAGATGGGGAAACGGCCGGCGCCGATGTGCCGATAGTCGGGGCGCAGTTCGCCGGCAAAATGCGCGGCCCGCATGCTGAAGCCGGCCGGCCGGTAAATATAGGTATCCAGCACGGGCAGGTTGCCGCCGGCCACGTCGAAATTGCCGGTCAGGGCCAGGAGGCAGGCAATGGCCCGGTAGTTCTGAAAGCCGTTGGCGTGGTGGGCCACGGTGGAACTGGAATCGTTGATGCAGCCTGGCTTGATGGTGGCGAAGAGACGGGTGGCCTCATAGATCAATTCCTGAGGGACGCCGGTGATTCCGGCCGTGGTCTCCAGATCGAAATCCCGAACCAGGCCGGTGAAGTCCTCATAGCCGCAGGTGTGGTTTCTGATATAGTCCCGGTCGACCCAGCCCTGGTCGATGATCAGCCTGGCCATGCCCAGGGCCAGGGCGCCGTCGGTGCCGGTCTTGATCATCAGGTGAAGGTCGGCGAAATGCTTGACCGCCGGGGTGATTTTGGGATCGATGATGATGACCTTGCCACCCCGGTCCTTAAAGCCCCGGAGGCCCCGGACGGCCATGTGGGCCGAATAGTAGCCGCCGAAGGCCCAGCCCAGGAAGACCCGGGAATTCTTCAGGTCCGGCTTGGCCACCCGGCCGACGGTGCATTTCAGGCCCATGACCCCGGAATTGTTGCAGACGCTGTCATCGGTGCCGTAGTTGACCGAGCCGAAGGCGAAGGCGAAACGCTGGAATATCGGGCGATACCACTTGGCGTAGCCGGAGAAAAAAGCCACGGCGTGGGGGCCGTATTTCTCTTTGACCGCGCCGAGCCCCCGGGCGATTTCGGCGTAGGCCTGGTCCCAGCCGAGGGGCTCGAAACGGCCCTCCCCCCTGGCCCCGACCCTTTTCAGGGGCGTGCGCAGCCGGTCCTCGCGATACATGTACTGACGGTTGCAAAGGCCCTTGGTGCAGAGAAAGCCCTGATTATAAGGATTGTCGGGCGTGCCTTCGACCTTCAGGACCCGGCCGTCCTTAACGTAGGCATCGACCCCGCAGTGGTGGACAGGCGTGCAGATGTCGCATAAGCTGTGCCTGATGCTGATCCCCGTCTCGTCGCCGGGAATCTTGGCTTTGATCAGGCGATCCAAATTGCTGGCCATTGGTCTCCCCCATTTTTGGCCGACGGCCGCCAGACCCGGAAAAGGGGCGGACCCCGGCCGGCCGTTAAGCCTGGTCCAGCCAGGCCAGAAAATCGCCGGGCAAACCGTACTGGGCCAGAAGAGCCAGTTGTTCGGACGGATTGTCCCGGAGGCCGCTAAAAGCCCTGACCATCCTGCTTTTCAGAATCCCGCCGCCGTAAGGCGGCCCCAGCAGGTTCAGGCAGTTCAGGCGGCCGCCCTCGCCGGCGGCCGCAAGGTAATAGTCGTCGTTTTCAAATACCAGAGTCTCTCCGGTCGCCCGGCGCACGTCGCCCAGGCCGATGAAGTCCATATTGAAGAAGTGGCTGAGGTTCTGCAGGACTCCGGGCCGGCAGCAGGCGGGGGCGGCCTCCCCAGCGCCGCCGGCGGCCATGTTTTCCCCGGCCACCCGGCCCTGCAGACCGGCATTGGCCCACAGGCCGATGACCGCCGGCCGGCCGGACTGGATCTCCGGCGCCTCGCAGCAGTCTCCGGCGGCGTAGATGCCCGGGGCGCTGGAGCGCATGGCCCGGTCCACGGTGATGCCCCGGCCCACGGCCAGGCCGGCTTCGCGGGCCAGGGCGGTGCGGCCCCGGGCGCCCAGGCACAGGGCCAGGAGATCGGCCTCGATTTCCCGGCCGCCCCGGAAACGGGCGGTCAGGGTTTTTCCATGGGGGGTGATATGCTCCAAAGCCAGGCCGAAGCCCATGGTCAGGCCCATTTCCGTCAGCCGGCCCATAATGCGGCGGCCGACGGGTTCCAGGGCGGCCAGGGGAAATATCCAGCCGGCCAGATCGGCCAGGGTGCACTTGAGCCCGGCGGCGTGCATGAGCTCGGCGATCTTGATGCCGGTCATGGAAGCCCCCACCACCAAGACGCTTTCGGGCGGCGCATCGCCCATGATGGCCTTCAGGCGGTCGGCATCGGCGCTGCCGCGCATCTGGATCACCCGGGGATGATCCAGGCCCGCCACCGGCGGCGCCAGGCTTTCGGCCCCGGTGGCCAGCAAAATGGAGTCAAAAGGGCCGACGGGGCCGGAATCCAGTTCCAGACGCCGGCCGGCCGGGTCCAGCCGGCGCACCGCTTCGGCCCGATGGATCAGCCCGAGATTTTCGATAATTTCCTCCAGCGGGCCGAAGGGAAACAGGCCTTCCCGTCCGATGGCCCCCCGGACGTAATAGGTGGTCAGCATGGGGTTGGCCGGAGCTTCGCCGGTCTCGGAGAAAACGTGAATCTCGGCCCGCCCGTCCCCGGCCCGGATAGCCTCGGCCGCCCGGTAACCGGCGCAGCCGAACCCGACTATGGCGTATTTCTTCACCGGCGCCCTCTCCGGAAATCAACGGGTAAACAGATGCCCCAGGGGAAGCTGATCCCGAATGGACAGAGTGCGCAGCGCGTGCCAGAGCGAAGTCTGGTTGCTGGTCAGCACCTGGCGCTGGAAATCACGTTCCATCATGGGGATGACGTCCAAAATGCCCAGGCCGGTGCAACTGATGAAAATGGTGTCGGCCTCCGGGGTGAAAAGCTCCTCGGTCAGGCGATACATCTGGTCCGGGGTCACCTTGGGCATCAGGGCCGGGTCCAGATAGTCCAGGCCCTTGATGGCCAGCACCTCATAGCCGCTGTCTTCCAGGAATTTCTTCTCGATGGCATTGACCTGGCCGGAATACGGGGTGGGCACGATCAGCTTCCCGGCCCCCAGCGTTTTCAGGGCCTCGATCACGGCCGTGGTGGTGGTGATGGATTTGACCCCGCTGGCCTGCTCCATGCGGTCAATGATCTCCCGATCGTAACCCAGGCCCTTGATGAGGCTGCCGGTGGTGCAGGCAAAGACCAGAAGATCGGGCTGGCCGGTGGCCAGGAGCCTGGCGGCCTCGATCACCCGGCCGCCCATTTCCTCCAGCCCCTCGGGGGTCACCCGTTCAAAGAGCACCCGGGTGGTGGAGACGGCCACCCCTTCGGGGGCATAGCGATGGAACTCCACTTCCGGGGCGTTGCCGGTGGAAGGGAAGATCAAACCTATTTTTTTTCTCCAGCCGTAATGCATTTTGCCCTTCTTTCCGGAATTCTCAACGGACTTCCCTGCTCATATAAGCGGAGGCCCCCAATTCAGGCCCCTGGTCCAGGTAACGGGAGACGACCAGATTTTCAGTCGGAATGCCCAAACAGTTAAAAGCCGAATATAAGAGAATCTGATTGGTCGACATAATCGGCACTTTAATAAAGAGCTCCAGCTCGTCAATCAGGTCGCCCAGCACAAAAGTCGGGCTGTCCAGCACCACGGCCCCGACGCCGCCGATATTTTTGGCCTCCCGGATCTGGCGGAGAATCGACTCGGGGGTGATGCCGGTAATGATGTAAGGGTCGTCCGGGCGGAAACGTTCCAGCCCGCTGTGAATGGATATGACCCCGGCCACCTCGATGTTGCGGGAATCGAAGTAGATGCGCTCCAGCATATTGAACTCGGCGCTGAAGGGCGAGACCAGGGCTATCCGGCTGACCCGCAGCCGGATCAGGTGCTTGACCATTTCGTCGGCCGGCACGATGGCCGGGGCCCCGGTAAGCTGCTGGACGGTGTTGACGATTTCCCGCCCTTTCAGGCAGCTGCCGGTGAAGCTGTTGATGGCGATGACCCCCGGCCGGGCCCCGACAATGCAGCCCACGGCGAAGGGCAGCTTGTCGATCATCTCCCTTAAGCCCACATTGGTCATGCGGTCAAAGGGAATGCGGGTGGTCAGAATTGAAGCCCGGTCCAGGCTGTAGCGATGGAACTCCCTTTCCGAAATAGGGCTGGGGCCCGGCTCGACCATGGCTATCGTTCGGGACTGGCCGAAAACCATCTGAAAGTTCCTCCAAGCGGCCGAATGTTCCGGGGCGACAATCGGAAAGGCCGCCCCGAAGGATCAAAGTCCCGATTATATCACATCCGGTTCGGGAGGAACATGGCGATTTCAGGTATGAAAGAGACCACCATACTGACAATGACCAGAATGATCAGATAGGGGAAAGTCGAGCCCACGACTTCGGTAAAGTTTTTACCGGCCACGTTCATGGTGACGAAGAGGTTGACCCCGAAAGGCGGCGTGATGCAGCCGATCTGGGTGGCCATGACGGCCATGATGCCGAAATGGATGGGGTCAATGCCGTAGATGGCCAGGGACGGCACCAGGATCGGGGCCAGAACCACGATCAGGGCCACCAGGTCCACAAAGCAGCCGCAGACCAGGAAGACCAGCCACATCAACAGGATGAAAGCCGTTTTACTGCTGACCGCGGTGGCCAGCATGGTGGAGATCATCACCGGCACCTGCTGGACGGTCATCAGCCAGTTCAGGACCTGGGCCGCGCTGATGATCAGAACCAGGGTGGAGGCGCTGATCAGGCCCTGATAGAACATATTGGGAATTTCGGTGAGCCTGGCCGTCCGGTAGATGAAAAGTTCCAGAAAGAGGACGTAGACCACGCTGATGGCCGCGGCCTCGGTGGGCGTGGCCCAGCCGGTGTAGATGGAACCCAGGACGATAATCGGGAACAGAAGCGCGGGCACGGCCTTGAGAAAGATTTGGGCGGCCTCGGGGGCGCTATAGCTGATCTCGCCGCCGTAATTGCGCTTCCGGCTGACGATGAAAACGTAGATGCTCCAGCAGATGGCCAGGAAGATGCCCGGTATGAAGCCGGCCGTGAACTGCCTGCCGACCGAGGTGCCCATGGCCACGCAGATGAGGATCATGGGGGCGCTGGGCGGGATGAGGATGCCGAGGGAGCCGGCGCAGCAGACCGTGCCCACGGCCATCTTGTCCGGGTACCCTTCGCGGATCAGGCCGGGGATCATCAGGGTGCCGATGGCCACGATGGTGGCCAGGCCGGAACCGCTGATGGCCGCGAAAAAGGCGCAGGCGGCGATGGTGGCGATGACCGAGCCGCCTTTGAGGCGGCCGAAGACCACGCTCATGACCTTGATCAGATGCTCGGAAGTCTTGCCGTTGGCGGCCATGTTGCCGGCAATGACGAAAAAGGGAATGGCCAGCTGCACGAAATTGTCCAGCCCGCCGAACATCTGCTGAATGACGATGATCATGGAGGTGTCGGTAAAGGCCCTGACCCCGACCACGGCCGCCGAGATGATGACGAAAGCGATGGGCAGGCCCAGAAGCAGAAGACCGAAAAAGGCCAGAACGACTATCATGAGGCGATCCTCCCCCGGCCCGGGTCATCACCGTCGGCCGGGAGCCCCCCCGGCTTCAATATGGCCCGCAGGTCCTTGACGGCCAGCAGGAAAAAACGGACCACCATGCCGCACATGCTGACGGGAATGATAAGGTAAACCGTGTAAAGGGGAATATTCATGGCGCTGGTGATGGTCTGCATGCGAATCAGATTGCCCACCTGCAGAAAAGCGAAGTTGCCGACATAGATCATCAGGCCGGAACAGAAAAGATTGGCGGCCAATTTCATGTACAGAGCCCGGCGGGGCCCCAGGGCGTTTTGCAGGGCGGTCATTTTGGGGTGCCGGTCTGAGGAAACGGCGATGCTGGCCCCCATGAAGGTGGCGAAGATGAAGATGTAGCGCGAAAATTCCTCCAGCCAGGAAAAGCTGGTCGCCAGGGTCTTGCGCAAAACGACGTCAGTGACAATAGCAAAGGACAGGAAGATGAAAGGCGCGCTCAGAAGCACCTTTTCCGCCAGTTCGAAGGCTTTGATAAATTTGTCCAGCTTGGCCAAAATAACTCACTCCTCAGGCTTTTGGGGACGGGCCCGGCCCGTCCCCTGACATTTAAGCTCGGCCGACGGCCACAGATCAGTCCTGCTTCTTCAGCTCTTCCCGCTTGGCGTCAACCAGAGCGATGAACCAGTCATAGAAGTCAGGGCCGATGACGTTGCGGTATTTTTCGTAGACCGGCTGGGACAGATCCACCCAGACCTTGCGGGTTTCAGCGTCAAAATCGATGTAGGTCACCCCATATTCGTCAGAGCCCCGCTTCCAGAAGACCTTGTCGATTTCCGGATAAGTGTCGGCCGAGAATTTTTCCATACGCTGGCCGGCGCTCTTCATGATGGCCTGCTGTTCGGGGCTGAGCTTGTTCCACACGCCGAGGTTGATGAAAATCGGGCAGCCGTGGATGATGTGATTGGTCGGAGTGTAATACTTGGCCACTTCAAAGAACTTCATCAAAACGCCCATGCCGGGGTCATTGTCCACGGAGTCGATGACGCCCTGCTGGAGACCGGTGTAGCATTCGGCAAAGGAAATGACGCTGGTGGTGGCCCCCCAGGCGGTGAACATGTCGGTATAGATGGGGCCGTCCATGACCCTGACTTTGAGACCCTTGAGATCGGAAGGCATTTTGACCGCAGAGGTGGTGATCAGGCCGCGGGTGATGCCGTTGGGCACGCCGATGAACTCCAGGCCTTTTTTGTTGACCAGCTCGTTTATTTTCTTGCGGAATGCCTCATCGCCCAAAACCGCCCAATACAGGTCGATGGTATCGATGTTGAAAGGCAGAATCATGACGTTGAATTCGGGCATGACCGTGGTCAGCATGTTCCAGGGGTTGCCGGTCATGTCGATGGTGCCGCTTAGGACGCCGTCCATCATCGCCTTCATGGAACCCAGCTGGTTTTGGGGATAGAGCTGAATCTTGACCGCGCCTTTGGTCTCTTCTTCTATGAGGCGCTTAAACTCGTTGGCCGCCAGGTCGGTGATCTCTTTCGGGGGCGGGTCATAGCCCAGCTTCAGGGTAATGGGTTTTTCCGGGGTCGGATAGTCCGGGGTGGAACCGGCCGAAGGGGCCGGGCCGCCGCTGTCGCTGCAGCCGGCCAAAAGCAGCACCATCAAGGCGCCGAGAATCAAAAAGGGCGAAAAACGTTTCATGGGCGTGTCTCCTGTCTTGGGGTTAAGCGGCTTGACCAGTCCGCAGGTACTGATTTATTTCGTCGCGCTTCATTCCGCCCAGGCCCAGCTTTTCCAGGGTCAGGCCGGTCGAGAAATAATCCCGGCCGTTGATGGTCCCGGCCAGGGTCATCAGGGCCAGGCTGACGGGAAGGTCGATTTTCAGCGCCCCGGCCACGGAACGCAGGAGGCTCTGGCCAAAGGCGGCGTCTTCGGTGAGGTAGCGGTGATCCATGGCCGACGGGCCGGAGACGCTCCGGAAGCCGTCGAATTCGGGGAATTGACCGTACTGGGCCAACTGGCGCATGAACGGGGCGTGCCGCACTATCTTATAGCCCAGGGCCTCCAGGACTTTGATCTTTTCGGCCTCCACGGCCTCCACCACCTTGAGCACATGTTCCGAAAGGCCGTCGGTATAGAGCCGGAAATCAGGGTGGCGGTCGATGCCGCAGGTGTTGAGAATGGAGCCGGCCAAATGAATGACCACGTTGGGCGAGTTGAGAGCGGCCTCCAGCACGTTGCCCAGGGCCGCGCCGTCATAAACCCCGGCCACGGCCGCCAGCAGGCGCCCGTTGTCCACAGCCGGGAATGCGGCCATGTTCTTGGTCTTGTAGGGGAAGGCGGCGAAAACCCTGGCCCGGCCCACGATCCGGCAGGGCAGCACATTGCCGCTCATCTCCCCGACGACCACTTCCGGGTGGAGGCCCGGCGTCTTCTTCAAAGTGATGGAGCCGCAGTTGCCGGCCGAAAACAGCACGGTCTGGCCGGGCTTCAGCAGGGGCGCCAATTCAGCCGCGATCTCCGCGTGGCGCGAAGCCAGGGCGGCAATCAGCACCACCTCGGCCCCCTCGACCGCCTCGGCCATGTTTTTGCCCAGACCCGATATTTTAGCGAAACCCTGGCCGGCGGCGCCGGTCATTTCCAGGCCGCCGGCCTCTTCCACCGCGGCCAGGTTCTCGTGATAATAACGGCCGTCTTCCCAGAGCCTGACGCTGTTGCCGCGCAGGCTGTTGTCGGCGGCCATGGTGCAGCCGGTGCCGCCGCCGCCGAGTATGGTCACTGTTTTCATTGGCGCCCCTCCCGCGGCCCGGCCGTCTATTTCAGCAGCTCGCCGAAGCCGGACAGGTCGCTCTGTTTTTCAATGTTCATGACATAGTCGATGATCCGCTCGGCCCGGTCGGCCTTCAGGAGCACCCGGGCGTTGTGGCGGAAGAGATCCTGGAACTCGGCCGCGCTGAGCATATTGTCGGGGTGCCCTTTGTGACGGTCCAGAAGGCCGACGTACCTGGAGCCGTCCTTCATGGTCACGGTGACCGTCTTTTCCGGATAGTCGCCGGCGATGAAGAGGTCGAAGGAGCCCTTCAGGGTGTGTTCCGGGCTGCTGCCGGGCTTGATCTTGGCGGCCAGGGCCAGAAGCCGGGGATCGGACATCTTTTCCCGGGTATACCAGTTGGGGCCCGGGGAGGGATCCAGCATGGCCGCGGCCATGACGTAAGGCATGCTGAACTGGGCTTCCATCAGAGAGGAGAAACCTTCGGGGTAGTAGTGCATGCGGAACTGGGTGGGCGGGTCGACGATGATCTCGGCCACTTCCTCGGGCTTGAATTTGTGCCTGGCCAGAAGATCCAGAATGATCTCGGTCGGGGTCTGCACCCACATGTTGGCCGGCCAGTGCTTGATGAGGATCCGCATCATCAGGAACTTGTCCAGATCCTTGTCCAGCAGTTCCCGCTGCGGGGCGTCGGTCATCTTTTCGATGAAGGCGTAGGGGCTGTCGAAGGCGCCCTCCAGGTTGTCGAGGCCTTCGCGCACGCAGTAAGCGCCCAGGACCCCGGCCATGGCCGGCATGCCGTGCTCATAGTGGTAGGAATTGCTCATGGTGCCCTGGGTCAGGTTGGAGCTGATGGTGCAGAACAGGGCGGCCATGCCGTAGGCCTGGTTGGTCCTGGCGGCGTCAAAGCCCATAATTTTGGCCGCGGCCGCGGCCGAGGCGTAGATCTGCCAGGAGGTCAGACCCCAGCCCTTATTGTGGTTGAAGTCGGGGGCCGGCTGAGTGGCCAGGCCCACCCGCATATAGATTTCCAGGGCGGCCACCACCGCTTCCAGATAGCTTCGGCCGTCTTTCTTCAGTTCCTCGGCCAGGGCCAGGGCGGCCGGGAAAGTGCCGGCGCTGGGGTGCCCGAACCAGGAACAGTCTTCCCAGTCCAGCATATCGGCCAGGGTGCCGTTGACAAAGGCGGCATTGGCCGCGCTCATCTTGTGACCGCCGAGCCAGCTGGTGGCCGCGCCGCCGGGGCCGCCGTTCATGGCCAGGCCCACCCTGACCGCGCTGCCGCTCAGTTCGACCGGGGCGGCGGCCAGGGAGACGCCCAGGGTGTGCAGGGTCATCAACTTGGCCCGTTCAATGACTTCGGCCGGAATTTTATCGTATTTCAGGTTGGCCGAATACTCGCTCAGAAGTTTGGTGTAATTGGTGCCGCCGCCGTCGAAATAAGTTCTGCTCATTATCTTTAGTCTCCTGTGCTGTAAATGGGTTGGGAGAGGCCGCCCCTCCGGGCGCCCGGTATTAAGGTATCGGGCTTCAGGTCAAATCCAGTTCGATTCCCAGGTTCTTTTCCACCGCCCGCCGGTAGACCATCTGGCCTACGGCGGCGTCAAAGGCGCCCATACCCAGGCAACTGTAGACGATGATTTCGTCGTCGTTTTCCCGGCCGGCCTTCTGTCGGGTGACGATTTCGCCCAGGTCGGCGTAGACGTCGTCCATGGACAATTTGTGTTCGGCCAGGATGGGGTCGAAGACGATCTGGTGATTGTCGCTGAGGCGGGAACCCAGCACCCATTTATCGGCCTTCCTGGAGGCCGAAGGGTCCAGGTCGTAAAAGGAGTAGAGGCCGATGACCGTGGAGCCCCTGGGCAGCCACTCGAACATGACCACCGGCCGGCGGGAGGTGGTCACGGTCATGACGATGTCGGCCGAACTCACCGCCTCCCGGGGGGAAGCGCCGCAAGTGACCCTGGCCCGGTCGCCCACATGGTCCTTAAAGGCGGCCAGGGCCTCGGGGCTGAGGTCGAAAACCCGGATCTCATCGAGTTGGAAAAGGTGCAGAAGCGCGTCGGCCCCGGCCCGGCCCTCATGGCCGCAGCCGATGATGGCCGCCACCCTGGAATTCTTCCTGGCCAGGTATTTGGCGGCAATGGCCCCGTGGCCGCCGGCGGTGCGCATGGTGGTGATGGCCGTGGCCTCCATCAGGGCGTAGGGCTGGCCGTTGTCGGAATTGTTGAGGATCAAAATCGTCCCGCCGCAGGTGGGATAACCTGGCCTCTGATCTTTGAACATATTGACCCATTTGACGCCCGCCAGTTTCCTCTCGGAGATGAAGGCCGGCATGGCCAGCAGCATGTTGGTCTTCTGCTCGTTGAGCCACATGGGCTCTTTGACGGGATGGCGCACCGTGCCCCGGCCCAGGCCGACGAAAACTTCCTCCACCGCCTCCAGAACGTCCTGAACATTCATCAGAGTCCGGACTTCCCGGCCAGACAAGATCCGCAGCTTGACCGCGTATTCCATACCAGACGCTTCCTTTCCAGATACTATTCCGCTAAGAATAATTTTGAAAAATAATGATAGGGTTTAAAATCAAATATTGACAGAGCAAGTGCCGTGCCAGCGAGATATTCTCAAAAGACGTTTTCGCTGGCAATTTTTATATTTAAAAATCAACATATTACATCAAAATGAACTTTGGCCGGCGGCCTGGCTTTGCATTTAACAGACAACGCCGTTATAATATTCTCAAGTTCTCTGAGATTATTATCAGGCCGTAGCGGAGAAAAATGAGCCCAGCCAAACGCATCGACCTCCTGATGGCCCTGGTCCAGAGCCTGACCCTGGAATTCGACCTGTCCCGGCCCGGGGAATCGCTGTCCCGGCTGCACCTGCCGGCCCTGGCCGAGAAGACCGGCATATCCGGCAACAACGTCAGCATGGAGCTGGGGCGTCTCTACCGGGCCGGGCGCCTGTTGCGCGTCGGCGGCCGACCGGTGGCCTATCTGGCCCTCAAAGAACTGGAGTATAAGCTGGGCTGCACTTTCAGCGTGGATCACTACCCCACGGCCCGGGATTTTTTGAAGCGGGTGGACGAACTCAAGGGCGCCGGCCGGCCCTGGAGCGGAGAATCCGCCGTCCGCGACGTGCCCCGGGAGAGAGAAAACCAGCCCGGCGCCGAATCACAGCTGGACAATCTGGTCGGGGCCGCGGAAAGCCTGGCCCGGCAGATCCGCCAGGCCAAGGCGGCCATCACCTACCCGCCCTTCGGCCTCCACACCCTCTGCACCGGCGCCACCGGCACGGGCAAAAGCCTCTTCGCCAACGCCATGTTCGATTACGCGGTCAAAAGCGGCGCCCTCTCCAAGGGGGCCTCCATCGTCACCTTTGACTGCGCCCACTATTCGGAAAATCCCCAGCTCCTGCTCTCGCAGCTCTTCGGCTACATGAAGGGCTCCTTCACCGGAGCCGACAAGGATCATACCGGCCTGGTGGAACGGGCCGACGGCGGCATTCTTTTTCTCGACGAAATTCACCGCCTGACCGCCGAGGGCCAGGAAAAAATGTTTCTCCTGATGGACAACGGCAGATTTCGCCGCCTGGGCGAGACCGGGGCCTACCGCCACGCCAAGGTGCTGATCGTCGGGGCCACCACCGAAGACGCCCAGCGCATCATGCTCAACACTTTCTTAAGGCGCATTCCGGTGCATATCCAACTGCCGGAACTGGAGACACGCACCATCCGCGAAAGACTGGAACTGGTGCTCTACTTCATCTGGCGCGAATCTCAAAACATCGGCAACCACATCTTCCTGGATACCGAAACCCTGCGCATGCTGGTGCATTACAAGTGCCCGGCCAATGTGGGCCAGTTGGCTTCCGACATCAAACTGACCTGCGCCAACGCCTATTACGACTTTAAGACCGGCCGCCGGAACATCGTGGAAATCCACCCCAGCCACTTGAGCGCCCGGGTCAGCGAGGGTCTCTTCGTCCTCAGCGGCAACGGCGACAGCCCCCTGGTCCAGCAGCAGCTCCGGGCCCCCGGCGAGATGCTGGACATAAGCGGTCAGTGGCCCATACAGAAGATATATGCCCGATACATCCTCCGGGGCGACCCCTCAACCGCGCTTTAAGCTGACGAAACAAAAAAGGCCGAAGACATGCCCACGACATCTTCGGCCTTCAGTGTTCACTGATCAGCATAAATGCAATATTTTACAAGTCATTACCTGACAAGG
>JAISFR010000072.1 GCA_031263565.1 Candidatus Adiutrix sp.
TGGGCGAAGGCATGAAGTTCTGTCCGAGAGCCGGATGCGGGAAATCCGCACGTCCGGTTCGACGAGCGGGATGTGGAAACGGAGCCACGGCCACCGCGCCACATCTCGACTCTACTGGCAAGTAACATAATGTTACAAGCAAAAAAAATAATCTTGACATTCGGGAGGACAGCCATTACAATCCTTGAACAGCTCATAGAGGGCTGTGGGGTTTAGTATTATACTGCAATGTCCGTTCGTCGAAAGCTTTTCGTCTGTGTCTGGCTCCATTCTTTGTTATTACCTACCCGCAATTTCCAACTATTATGTATGGAGTTAATCACATGACCATGAAACTTTACATTGGCAATCTGTCCTTCAGCACTAATCAAGACGATCTGCGGGATATTTTCGGCAACTATGGCGAAGTCCTTTCCGCCAGCGTCATCACCGATCGGGAAACCGGCCGCTCGCGCGGTTTCGGCTTTGTCGAAATGGACGACGCGGGTGGCCGCAAGGCCATCGCCGAAGCCGACGGCACCGAGCACGGCGGCCGCAAGCTGCGGGTCAACGAAGCCCAGAAACGCGAACGCGAACGCCGCTGAACGTCAAATCCGTCAGACAAGAAGAAGGCCGCCCGAATTTTGACATTCCGGCGGCCTTCTCGCGTTTTGCTGTTTTTCGGCTTTGCGCCGCGCGCGGGCCTGAGCCGGGCTTAAGGGCTTCGGGATTATTTGCCCCCTAAAAGCCTTTCCAGGGCGCCGATGGCTTCGGCCTTGGCCACCACGGCCAGGATGTCGCCGGCCTGCAAAACTGTGCCGCCCCGGGGGATGATGAGGGCCTCCCCCCTGGTCAGGGCGAAAATAAGGGCCCCTTCCGGGAATTTGACCTCCATCAGTTTTTTGCCGGAGACCCTGGAGTTGGGCGGCACCTGAAATTCGATGATTTCGGCGTCCTCGTTGGCCAAGGTGGCCACCGAAATGACCCGGCCCTTGCGGATGTATTTCAGGACGGCCGAGACGGCCGCCACCCGGGCCGAGACCAGGGCTTCCAGCCCGATGGCCGCCACCAGGGGCGTGTAGGAAAAACGGTTGACCCGGGTCACGGTATGGCGGGCGCCCAGGCGTTTGGCCACCAGGCAGGAGATGAGATTTTTTTCGTCATCAGTGGAGACGGCGATAAAGGCGTCGCTGTCGCTGATATTTTCATCGACCAGGAGATCCTGGTCAGTGCCGTCGCCGAGAACGACCATGGTTTTCTTGAGCCGGGCGCTGAGGTATTCGGCCCGCTCGGGCTTGAGTTCTATCAGCTTGAGGCTGAATTTCCGTTCGTCGGCCTCCAGTCTTTTAGCCAGAAGACTGCCCACTTCGCCGCCGCCGACAATGGTCACGTTCCTGACGGGCGCTTCCTCCAGGCCGAAAAAGTCCCGCACCGTGGCCGCGTCCTCGGCCCCGGCGGCTACATAGACCAGATCTTCGGGCTTTAAAGTCGTGTCGCCTTTGGGGATGACCAGATCATGCCCCCGGTAGATGACGGCCACCAGCACGTTGGCTCCGCCCTGGACTCTGGGCAGCAGTTCACTCAACGGTCGGCCGATTAAACGGTGTTGGCGGGGCAGGCGGTAGCCGACCAGTTTCAGGCGGCCCCGGGCCACGTCAATGACGTCGGCCGTTCCCGGGTACTCAATGAAGTCCAGGATGGTGTTGACCGCTTCCTGGCTGGGGTTGATGATGAAATTGAGGCCGAAATCGCCGCGGAAACGTTTTTCGTCAAAAAACTCATAATAGCCGGCGGCCCTGATGCGGGCCATCCGGCGGGTGTCGGAGGGGGCCAGAAGCTGGGCCATCCGGCAGGCTAGAATATTGGTTTCATCATTGCCGGTGACGGCCACCAGAAGGTCGGCCGTGGGCAGCCCGGCGGCCACCAGGGTCTCGGGGTTGGCGCCGTAGCCGGCCACGGTCTGAACGTCCAGGGTTTCAGCCACCTGGTCCAGGCGCTGGCGGTCGTTGTCGATGATGACCACGTCGGCCTTTTCCTGGACCAGCTTGGCGGCGATGTGGTAACCCACTTCGCCGGCGCCCAGCACCAGCACCCGCATAAGCTCGGCACCTCGCCCCAGAAGAATAAATTATCGAGCGCCAAAATAGCGGCCGTTATTTTGGCGCTGCGGCCTCAGGAAACCCGGATGCCGCTGGGCATGGGGGCGGCGGTGGTCAACAGGGAAAGAATCTCGCCGTCTCCTTCGCGTCGGGCCGCGGCCAGGACCATGCCTTCGGAAGTGATGCCCATCAGCTTGGCCGGGGCCAGGTTGGCTACGATGATCACCGAGCGGCCGGTGATCTCTTCGGGCGTGTAGTGCTTGCCCATGCCGGCCACGATGATCCGCTCACTGTCGCCGACCTTGATGGTCAGCTTCAGAAGCTTGTCGCTCTTAGGCACCCGTTCGGCGGCGACCACTTCGGCCACGCGCAGATCCAGGCGCTTGAATTCCTCAAAACTGATCGACTCGGCCGGCGGAATGTCGCTCTTGGCCGCCTTTTTGGGCACGGCTTCACCTTTGGCCGTTTCCGTTCCGGCCGATTGGTCCCTGGCGCTTTCGGCCTTGGTGGCCGCTTTTTCTCCGCCGAACTCCACCCGGGGGAAGAGGGGCTCACCGGGGGCCAGACGGCGGCCGGGCGCGTCCAGCAGCTCATAGATCCGCCCCAGGTCCAGGCTCATATCTTCGGGTTTCAGGCCCAGGCGACGCCAGATTTCCTCCCCGGTTTTGGGCATGACCGGCCAGATCAGGGCCCCGACCACCCCCAGCCCGACGATCAGGCGGCGCAGCACCCCCTGCAGATGAGGCTTTTTACCGGGATCACGGGCCAGGGCCCAGGGGGCCTGACTGTCGATGTATTTGTTCAGCCGGCTGATCAGTTCCCAAGCCTTGACCAGGCCCAGATGCGGGGTCATGTTGCGGAAATGGCCCTGGTAGGAGCCGATGATTTCATCGGTCACATAGGCGTTCCACTGATCCTGGTCGGCCGGCGGGGTTCCGCCTTCCGGGATGACCCCGCCGCCGAATTTTCCCAGCATGGTCAGGCTGCGCTGCCAGAGGTTGCCGAGGTCGTTGGCCAGGTCGGCGTTGTAGCGGCCCACCAGACCGTCTTCCACGAATTCGCTGTCCAGGCCGAAGACCATGTCCCGGGCCAGGAAGTAACGGAAGGCGTCCACCCCGTAGGTGTCGGCCAGATTCAGGGCGTCGACCACGTTGCCCACGCTTTTGCCCATCTTGGCCTGCCCCATCTGCCAATAGCCGTGCACGTTCAGATGCTGATAAAGGGGCAGCCCGGCGCTCTGAAGCATGGTCGGCCAGAAAATGGCGTGGGGCTTTAAGATGTCCTTGGCGATGAAGTGCTGGGCGGCCGGCCAGTAGCGCCCGAAGAGTTCGCCGTCGGGCCAGCCCAGAACGCTGATGTAGCTGATCAGGGCGTCGAACCAGACATAGGTCACGAACTTGTCGTCAAAGGGCAGGTCAATGCCCCAGGTCAGGCGGGATTTGGGCCGGCTGATGCACAGATCATCCAGGGGATCCCGCATCAGACCCAGCACTTCGTTGCGGTAGCGCTCGGGCCGGATAAAGTCCGGATTTTTTCTGATATGGTCGATCAGCCAGTCCTGATAATTGCTCATGCGGAAAAAATAATTTTCCTCGGAAATGTACCGGGGCCTGGTCCGGTGCTGAGGGCAGAAACCGTCCTCCAGTTCTTTTTCGGTATAGAAACGTTCGCAGCCGAAGCAGTAATAGCCGCCGTAATCGCCGTAGTAGAGGTCGCCTTTTTGCTTGACCCGGTCCAGGAATTTGGCGACCGCCTTTTTGTGCCGCTCTTCGGTGGTGCGGATGAAGTCGCTGTTCCGGATCTCCAGTTTGGGCCAGGTGGCCCGGAAGAGTCCGCTGATCACGCCGGCATACTGGGCCGGGCTCTGGCCGTTCTGTTCGGCGGCCTGAACGATCTTGTCGCCGTGCTCGTCAGTGCCGGTGATGAAGCGGGCGTCTTCGCCGCAGAGCTGATGGAAGCGGGTCACCGCATCGGTGATGATGGTGGTGTAGGCGTGGCCCAAATGCGGCTTGGCATTGACGTAATAGATAGGCGTGGTGGCATAAAAACGCATTTAATCTTCCCTTTCGGGCTATCTGGGCTTTTTCCGCAGCCACTTGGCCAGGGTGGAAAAAAGTTCCTGAAGGTTGATGGGTTTGTTGATGTGATCGTTCATGCCGGCCTTAAGGCTCATTTCCCGGTCGCCGCTCATGGCGTGAGCGGTCATGGCCACGATGGGCAGTTTGTCGAAGCCTGGCAGACGGCGGATTTCGTGCGTGGCCTCGATGCCGTCCATCTCCGGCATCTGAATATCCATCAAAACCAGGTCATAGGGTTCGGCCTGGACCATTTCCAGGGCCTGGCGGCCGTTGTTGGCGATCTCGACCACCAGGCCGGCGTTCTTCAGAATGCGGCTGGCTACCAGTTGGTTGACCTCGTTGTCTTCGGCCAGAAGGATGCGGGCGCCGGCATATTCCTTGACCACGGACATTTCGTGGGCTTTTTTGAGCCTGGATTCCTTTTCCGGCAGACCCCGGCCGAAGATGTCCACCAGTACGTTGAGCATGGTGGAGGGCGACAGGGGTTTGGTCAGGACGTTGCGGATGCCGCTCTTCCTGGCCAGGTCCAGCACGTCGTCGCGGTTGTAGGCCGTGGCCATGATGATGACCGGGAGTTTATTGGGCGACACGATCTGGTGGATGCGGTCGGAGGTTTCGATGCCGTCCATGTCCGGCATTTTCCAGTCGATGAAGACCAGGTCGAAATGCTGGCCCTGTTTTTCCCTCTCGCTCAACTTCTCCAGGGCTTCGTGCCCGCTGGCGGCCGTAACCACGGTAAAGCCCAGAGTCCGCAGAAAGTCGCTTAAAATCTCCAGGGCCACCACATTGTCGTCCACCGCCAGGGCCGCCAGGCCGCTGAAGTCTTTGCGCTGGCTGATATAGCGCCGCTCGGAGTGGTGCAGGCCGAACCGGGCCGTAAAGGCGAAGACGCTGCCCCGCCCGGCCTGGCTTTCGCACCAGATTTCTCCGCCCATCATTTCCACCAGGCGCTTGGAAATGGCCAGCCCCAGGCCGGTGCCGCCGTAGCGGCGGCTGATGGAGGCCTCGGCCTGGCTGAAGGCCGCGAAGAGGTTGCGGGTCTGTTCGGGGGTCAGGCCGATGCCGGTGTCTTCCACCATGAATTTCAGGGTAGCCGAGCCCTGGTCTTCCCGCACGGTCGCCACTTTCAGGGTCACCTGGCCCTGATCGGTGAATTTGACGGCATTGCTGGTCAGGTTGGACAGCACCTGGGCCAGGCGGACCTGATCGCCCACCAGACCGGCCGGGGTGTTGGGGGGCACCACGAGCAGCAATTCCAGGCCTTTTTCGTGGGCCCGGGTGGAGATCTGATCCACCACCTGCTGCAGCACCTCGTCGAGCTGAAACTCCTCGGCCTCCATTTCGAGCTTGCCGGCCTCAATTTTGGAGAAATCCAGAATGTCGTTGATGATCCGCAAAAGGGTCTTGGCCGAGCTTTCGGTTTTTTGGAGATATTCCCGCTGGACCTCGTTCATCTCGGTCTGGAGGGCCAGATGGATGAGGCCTAAAATGGCGTTCATGGGTGTGCGGATCTCGTGGCTCATGTTGGCCAGGAACTCGCTTTTGGCCCGGGTGCTCTCCTCGGCCGCGTCCCGGGCCTCTTTCAGTTCCCGGGCCCGCTGCTTGAGTTCGGTGACGTCCATCAGCCAGCTCATCACCCCGGTCTCCCGGTAGTAATCGGTGCGGAAAGCGTTCAGGAGCATGGACCGGATCTCTCCGTCGGCCCGGCGGATCTTCACCGGCCGCCAGTTGACGAAACTCTTCCGGTCCAGTTCCAGGGCCAGATCTTCCCAGGCGCCGTCTTTGGGGTAGATGTCGGTGATCCGGTCTTCTTCCCGAAGGCCGGTGAAGTTGCGGGCGAAAGGGGTGATGAACTTGATGACCCCGCCAACGGTGATGGTGAAGCAGATGGGCGTGGAGTCCATTATCTTGCGGAGGAGCTGGCGCTCCATGTCCCGCTCGGCCTGGGTCCGCTTCAGTTCGCGCAGGTCCCGGGTGTAGCCGGCCACTATGTAGCTGTCGCGCCGGGCTACGCGCACCAGGGTTATCTCGCAGGGCACGGGGGTGCCGTCGAGCTTCCGGTGCAGCCATTCAAAGACGTAGCGCCCGTCGCGGAAGGCCTGGAGGATTTTTTCCTGGGCCAGTTCGTTCGAGGGCCGGCCGTTGGGCTGGAAGTCGGGCGAGAGTTTGGCAAAATTGTCCAAATAGGCCTGTTTGTCCGGTAGGTCGAAGAGGATGGCCGCGGCCTGGTTGCAGTCGATGTTGTTGAAGTTCTCGTCCCAGAAGTTGCAGGCCAGGGGCATGGCGTCGAGCATGATGCGGGTGCGTTCGTCGGCTTCCCTTATTTCAGTGACGTCCCTCAGAATTTCGATGCGGCCGATGTCCTGCCCGGCCTCGTCTCTAAGCACGGAATTGGAGCCGTGAAACAGGCGGCCGCTGCCGTGCAGATAGCGGGTGAAGGTGCTGCTTTCGCCATAGGGGCTGCTGACAAAGTCGCTGTCGATGAAGTTGTCTCTTTCGGCCTCGTTGGGGCGGCCGAGATATTCCCTGACCGGCCGGCCCCCGTGGACTTCGGCCGCGGGCTGATTGAGATAGGCCCAGCGGCCCTGCCGGTCGAAAACCCCCACCGGCAGCGGCAGACTGTCGAGCACCGCCTTGTACCAGACCATCTGGGAGGTGATGAAGGCCAGGGCCTGATTGAGATAGTCGGTGAAAAGACCGGTCTGGTCGGCCTGGTCCGGCTCCGCCCCAAGGGTTTTCAGAACATCCCGGCGGCCGGAGCTTTCAATCAGGTCATGAATCTGACGGCGCAGCCGGGTCAGAAGGTCCGTCTTTTCGGCCATCTGGGCTTCCAGGTCGGCCCGGGCCCGGCGTTCGCCGCTGATGTCCTGGGAAAAGCCCAGGAAACCGGTCAGGCGTCCTTTCTCAGTCCTTTGCCCGGCATCGGCAAAGGTTCTGAGCCAGATCCGGCGTTCGGGGGATATTTCCAGCGCGTGTTCCAGGCTGAACTCTTCCAGTTCTTCGTCAAAGGCTTTCAGGATGGCGGCCATCACCGATCCGGCCTCCCCCCGGGGCAGGAATTTGTCCAGAAAAGCTTCGGCGGTGGGGGGGATATCCCGGCGTTCCAGGCCGGTCAGGGCCAGATAGCTGTCGCCGGGCTCAAAGTAGATCAGGCCCTCTTCATCGCGCAGCAACTGCCATAAGCCCAGACCGCCGACGGCCATGGCTTTTTTGAGATGTTCCCAGGTTAGCTGCTGTTCGTTAAATTTCTTGCTCATCTGCCATTGATCAGGCGCCGCTTCCGCCTCTCCCTGAAAACCAGAAATTTCCGTCCCGAATTGACCGGCGGCCGCTTCATTCAAAAATTGGAATTGGCGCGCCGGGTTCCAAGAGGGTGCGGAAACTGTTGGGTAATTATATATTATCAGACGGAGAAATAAAAGGACAAATATGACAAAATTGGAAACTGCCTACAATAAAACTGGGAACGAAAGATGGTTCCGGCGGGGAGGAAACTCTAAACTAACGACAGTTAGCGATAATTTTCATTGAAACGAAATCAATCCCGTCGACTACTTCGGGATAGGGTTGGCGGCGGCCGGGGTTCGTCGGACTTGATCCCGGGTCCTGCCCGGCTTATTTCGCTTCCAGTCTCTTGCGCTCGTAGGGGGCGAAGACATCGTCCCGGCGTTTGCGGCAGATCAGGCTGTCGCGGTTGGCGCAACGGGAACTAGTGGAGCCGATTTTTTCAAACCAGTAGCAGCCGGAGGCCTGATCGCATTCAGGCTGGGGGCCGAGGTCCGAAGACATAGAAATCGCGGTTGCCATTTGTGCACCTCCGAAGCCGGCGTTTCCTCATCGTGGAACCGCCGGGATCAGCGCCCCGGAACATTACAAGGTCAATCGGGTTCCGGGCTTGGCCGTCGGTTATCGAAAAATAAAGGTTTCAAACAGCCAGGGGAGACGCACGGCCGGGCGGTCCTGGCGTTTTTGGAACGGGTCGGCAAGGCCCGTCTCAAACTCTTGGCGCGTCAATCGTCCAGGCCTGTTTAAAAGACCTGGCGAGGGCGACCGGGCCAGGTCTTCAGCCTGACCACTTAACAATGCAAATTTTAAGCCAATCCCTGAAGGGACTGGCGCCGACCAAGCTGGTCCGGCGCTGACAAGTTAAGGGCCTCCGGGCAGCCTCATAACGTAAGTTCCGGAGAGCGGCGCTTGTATGATATGCGGATTCATCAGACGCAGGGTCTTGTAATCGCAGCCCAACTGCTTGGCCAACTGGGTCCAGGAAAGGCCCTTTTGGCCCAGATCCACGGTTTTTTCCGTAAAGCGGTCCGCCTGGTATTGCTCAAGGGGCGTCGGGATGTTCAGCCCGTAGTGGGCCGCGTTTTCCATGACCACTTTGATGGCCGCGATGCGATAGACGTAACGCTCGGTTTCCCGGGGCAGATCCAGGTCAAAGTAATCACTGGTGCCCTGATCGGCCACGGCCCTGGCGATGCGGCCGTCGCCGGCGTTATAGGCGGCCAGGGCCAGGGACCAGGCGCCGAAACGGGCCTTAAGGGACTTGAAATAGCTCACGGCCGCGCCCAAAAGCGGTTCCGGCAGTTGCCGCTGGTCAATCTTCCGGTTGACGGTCAGCCCGAAATGGCGGGCCGTGGCCGGCATAAACTGCCACAGCCCCAGGGCGCCGGCCGGGGAAGCCACCCATGGACGCAGATCACTTTCGGCCACCGCCAGATATTTGAGATCCTCCGGCAGGTCCGCGGCCCGCAACTGGGCTTCAATATATGGAAAATACCGCCCGGCCCGTCTTTGCCACAGGGCCACCTGGGCCGGGGAATTGACGACCCGCAAAAATTCGAATTCCAGCCGCTCGTAAACGGACCGGCGGCTGAGGTCCAAGGTCTCGCCGCAGAGGGTGACCCGGGCCGGGAGGCGGGGGTCGGGGTTGGAAGCCACTTCCGCCAGTTTGCTGATGGTGGCCGCAGCACTGGCCGAGGCCGCCTCCAACTGGGATTCCGGGCCGCCGAGGCCATTGCAGGCGCACAGCGTCATGGTCAGAAGCAACAACCCACCGATACGGCTGGTCATCGCCGCCTTATTATATTTTTCGACCATTGGCTTGGCTTTAATTTCAAAAATTTTTTCAGGCCGCCCAAATTTGCCCCGTGCTCGGGTCGTGCCAGCTTGCCCGTCTATCTTGGGTCTGGCCTGACAAGCTACTCAAGATCTTGGGCTCCTATCGGCAGAGCACAGAAACTCTCTCATTATGCGAAACATGCTTTCGAGCAGCGACCATTGTTTGCCGATTAAAAGGGAGTTTAACAGTTCAGGAAAAAAAATACAAGCTGTTTTTGAGGCGGCTTGAAATTTACTTGTAGATCAAATTAGTTAATTCATTTTATCACTGCAGAATCGGCGGCTCCCGCCGGCGGGTCAGGCCTGAATCATAGCTTTTCCGGAAAATTTCGCCTAATTGAGGTTCATGCTCCAGCATATAGTCGGCCAGGGCCAGCAGTTTTTCAGCCTTGCTGCGGTTCTGCTGGTAAAGGGAGGGGTAGCGCCGGCTGTCCCATTGGAAATAGTTCTGGGTCAGGGCATCGGTCAGATAGCGGCGGCCCAGGTTGAGGGCCAGGGCCCGCAGAACCGGGGCCAGAAGATCCGGGTCATCCCGGTTCAGGCTAAGGCCGCTTTCGGCATAGCCTTCCAGCACGGCCGCCAGCCGTTCCGGGTCCGGGCCGGAAAGCCCGGAGAGGCCCCAGGAGCGCATCATTTCGGCGATATCCACCAAAAGGTGCCCGGGCCCGACGCTGTCCCAGTCCAGAAGGCAGAGGGCCCGCCCTTCGGGGCTGAAGAGGAAGTTGTCGGCTTTGGGGTCGCCGTGGATGGTCAGGTCATGCAGGTTGAAAACATTCAGAAATCCGGGAAAGAGGGGCAGGCGGTCGGCGGCCAGGGCGGCCTGATCCAAAAGCGGCTCAAGATCGGGCAGGAGAGGGTGCCCGTGATAACGGGCCTTGAGGTCCGCAAAATCGTCCGGCCGGGTCAGGCGCTGATTGGTGAAGTCCCCCTCGGGCAGGGCTTTGAGTTCCAGGGGCAGCGGGCAGTTCAGGAAGTGGTGCAGAAAACCCAGCAGGCGCGCGGCCTCCCGGGCGCCTTGAGCGCTCCGGGGCGCGGTCAGGCCGGCCACAAAGCCGGTCAGGCGCCAGAAGCCCCGGCGGTCCGGCCGGGAGGCCAGCCAGCGCCCGTAACGATCGGGAAAAATCGGCGGCAGCGGCGGTTCGGTAAGGCCGGAACGTCGGGCCAGGGCCAGTCGCACCAGATGCCAGTTCAGGGCCGGGGCCTCGTCACCCTGGAAAATATCGTTGAGGCTCTGCAGAACGAAACGTTCCCGGGGGCCTTCGATCAGAAAGCTGTCGTTGACCCGCCCGCCGGGCAGGCGCTCCAGGCGGAAATCAGACAGGCCGTACAGTTCCCTGGCCACCGCCTCGGCCTCCCGGAGAAGCTCTTCGGCCCGGGAAAGGTCGGTCTCGGCCGGACCCCGGCCCGTTTCCGTTCCGCCTCTGTCCCCGGCCGCCAGCCATTGGCCGCTCATTGGCCGAACTTGAAGCCCAGGCTGAGGCCGCCGCTGAATTGCTTTTCGGAGCCGCGTTCCACCAGGGGGGAGTCGGCCGCCGGCCCGACCAAGCGCTTGTATTCGGCGAAAAAGCCCAGGTTCAGGTCATAAGCCAGCTCGTAGGCCAGGGAGGCGCTGACGGCCACATGTTTCAGGCCGCCGTCGGCCTCATAGGCCCGATAGCCCGACCTCAGACTCTGCTCCCGGCTGATGCCGAAATAGGCCTGGTTGTAGTCGCTGTCGGCCAGCATGAGGGAGGCGCCCAGGGTCGCCCGGAGCTTTTCGCTCAAAGGGGTCGAATAAAGGGCGCCCAGTTCGGCGGTCAGGCCTCTGGCCCGCCCCAGACCGTGATAGGCCCCCAGGAAAAAGGCCAGGTCTGAAGGATGCCAGCTCAGGACGGCGCCCAGTTCAGCCCCGCCGTCCACGTCGCCCAGACCCCGCAGAAGATCGGAATCGTCCTGATCCCGGCCCTGGCGGTATTTCAGCGAAGGCGCCAGAGTCCAGTCCCGGGTGGAGACGGCTTCAAAACCCAGGCCCTGGGCGCCGGACAGGAAGAAGCGCCCGTAACGGACGTCGATGACCGGCACGAACTTGGCTTCGTTTTTATCCGAGCCCTCAAATTCCGGGGCGCTCATGAGCCCCAGCCCCAGGCTGACCCGCCAGTTTTCGCCCCGGGCGTTATCCAGGACCGCGTTTTGTCCGGCCAGTTCCTCGTCGGACTGGGCCCAAAGGGCCGGGCTTGGCCCCAGAACGGCCCAGAACAGAAACGCGGCCGTCAATAAGGCGTTTTTTTTGAGCGTCAAAGAAGCTTTATTCATCTTCATCACCATCAATCAGGCCCCGGCCATTCAAAAAAAGCTGCCGCCCGGGCGCCCCAGGTCCGGCTTTTGAGGACCGTCCAGGGGGTCAGTTGCGGAGCCCGCCAGGCGGCCAGGGTCTCCGGGGCCTGCTCCCAGACGGCCACGGCCCCGGGGGCGGCCAGATCGCGCCTGACAAATTCGCGCATCAGGCTCATCGGCAGGTCCCGCTCGGCATAGGGCGGGTCCAGAAAAAAAAGGTCAAAGGGCGCTCCGCCGGCCAGTTTCGAAAGACCTTGCGGCCAGCGAACCTGAAGAAGCCGGGCCTCCGGCGGCGGACTCAGCCTGGCCAGATTGCGGCTGACGGTCGCCAGGGCCTTTTGGTCCTGGTCGCAGAAAACGGCCGAGGCCGCGCCCCGGCTCAGGGCCTCCAGCCCCAGGGAACCGCTGCCGGCGAAAAGGTCCAGGACCCGGACGGCGTCGAAGTCCAGGGGCAGGCTCTCCAAAATGGAAAAGACGGCTTCCTTGACTTGGTCGGCTGTGGGCCGGGTTTGGCGGCCGGTGGGGCTTTCCAGCCGCAAACCCTTGAAACGGCCGGCAATGATGCGGGGCACGGCGGCCTCAAGTCAGTTCGGCCACCAGGCGGTCGGCGGCTTCGGCCGGGTCGGCCGCGTCCCGGATGGGCCGGCCGATGACCAGGTAGTCGGCCCCGTTCCGCAGCGCTTCGGCCGGGGTGGCGGTGCGTTTCTGGTCGTCGCCGGCCACCCGGGCCCAGGCCGGGCGGATGCCGGGAATGACCAGGCGCAGATCAGCCCCGAAAGTTTCCTTCAACAGGGCCGCTTCCCGGCCGGAGGCCACCAGGCCGTGACAGCCGGCCTCTTTGGCCCGGCCGGCCAGAGTCTTGACCAATTGCCCTGGCGCCCGCTGCTCCGGGCTCAATTCTTCCATTTCGGCCGGGTTCAGGCTGGTCAGGACGGTCACGGCCAGCACCATGGTTTCCGGGGCGGCCTTGGCCACGGCCGCCCGAAGCATGGCCGGCCCGCCCTGGGCGTGGACGGTCAGCATTTCCGGCTTGAGCCGGGCGGCGGCGGCCATGGCCAGACCCACCGTGGCCGGAATGTCGTGGAGCTTGAGGTCGAGAAAGATTTTCGTCTCCGGGGCCAGAGCCCTCAGGCGCCTGATCGCCTCCGGCCCTTCGGAGACAAAGAGCTCCAGGCCCACCTTGAACCAGCCCACATGTCCGTTGAGAATTCGGGCCATTTTTTCGGCTGCGGCCCAGTTTGGCAGGTCCAGAGGAAAGATCAGGCGGTCGACGGGTTTTATATCGCTCACGTTCGGGTTCTCTCTATAATTTGTCGTCCAGATCGTCGAGGTCCAGGCCATCCACCAGTCCGTCCAGATCGTCGCCATTGTCCAGGGGTCCGGGTCTCGGCAACTGGGCCGACAGGGTGGCGTCGGCCGCCGGCACGGCCCTTGACGAAAGATCGACCGCCGGGATCTCCGGCACGGCCGTCGGCGGAATCAGGGGCCGACTAAAGCCTTCGACCTCAGACACACCCGGGAAGATTTCCGGCGGCGGCCCGGGATCTTCGGGAAAAATCGCCAGGTCGGCCTCTTCCAGCAGCGGGGTATCCAGCCCGGCCAGGGGCGTTTCGTCCAGTTCGTCCGGAAAAACAGGCTCGGCTTCCGCCTGCGGCGGAGCGGCCGGCGGCTGGTCGGGCGAGAGGCCCGGGTAGCGGTCCAGGGCCACGCTTTCCCGGGTCTCGGGCCGGACCTCGTCGGACCTTTCCGGCCCGTTTTGATCCAGGTTCAGGGCATAACTTTCCAAGGCGGCGTCCGGCTCGTCAGGCTTCAAGTCGGGCCACGCTCCGTCCGGCCGGGCCAAGTCGTCAGGCTCGAGCCAGTCCGGTTCTTCCGGGGCCGGACCGGCCTCGTCCAGAACGACCTCGCCCTCCTCAAGGGGGGGGGCTTCCAGCGGTTCCAGGTCATCTTCCAGAATGTAGGAGACGGGGCCGCCCTCCGCCTCCGGCGCGGGGCTCAGATCGCCGGTCTGGGCCAGAGTGCTTTTGATCTGGTCCAGAGCCGCCTGGTGCGGGGCCGCCTCCGGGCCGGCCGCCGGCGGCCGGTCGGCGAAAGTCTCTCCGTCCGGGGCCTCTAAATCGTCGATTTCGATCTCGATTTCCTCGTCGCTGCCGGTCGCCGACGGCTGAATCACCGGCTGAAGGTCGTCCGGACCGTCGTCCTCCAGAATGACCGGTTCGATGTCTTCCGGCTCGTCTTCGACCGGGCTGATGTCTTCCAAGTCATCTTCTTCGGCCGCCGGGAAAATTTCGGCCCCGGCCGGGCTTCCGTAAGCTCCGGGATAGGCTGGGGCGCCGGCCTGGCGGTAGGCGGTGGCCCCGGCCGGAACCGTGATTTCGGCGTTGGAAAGCGGGGCGGCGGCCAGGGGCTCCAGGGTCTGGAGAACTGCGGGCGGGGCCAGGATGTCCGGCGTGGCTTCCAGGAAAGGTTCCGGAAAAGACGTCCGCTGCCCGGCGGTCTGAAAAAAATCAGTGGGCCGGGGGAGGGGCATGGTCAGGTTCAGAAGGCGGCGGGTGGCGGTGAGATCCTTACGGCATTTGGGGCAGATCAGGTGGTAGTCAAAGCTGTTGTATCCACACTTGGGGCAGCGCATCGTTACCTCCGCATCGGGTGATCGTAATTCATGAAATTTGTAGAATCGTTGCTGGTTTTCTTAATTTCCGCCTCAGGCGGGCCGCCTGGGGCCCTGACCGCCTTAAGCGCCTTTTCCTAATATAGTATAATTATATCTAAAAGGAAACGATTTTGTTGGAAAGGCAGCGATTCTCAAAGTAGGCCCGATTATAAAAATAGCCGGTCGCCCCGGAGAGGGCGACGGACCGCTCTGACCGCTCTTTTCTGATTGACGGGGGGAGCGCTTTAAGTTTATCATTGTTGATCCTGAGCCAGCTAGCTGCGGCTGTTTTGGCGGCCGAAGGAAAACGGCAATCATTTCAGGAGGTATTGACATGCATAAAATCGCGCTGATGGTCCTGTCCCTGGTCTTGACCTTGACCTTGGGCGCCGGCCTGCTTCCGGCCCAGGACGGGAAGAAAGAGCCCTTGACCATCGGTTACGGCGGGGCCCTTTTGGGCAACCGGGCTTCCTACGGGCTGTCCGGCTTTTACGGCCTGGAGTACGCGGTTCTGAAGGCCAACGCCGCCGGCGGCGTTCTGGGCCGCCGGGTGGAAGTCGTCAAAGAGGATGACAGCTGTGATCCGGCCCTGGCCTCGACTGCGGCCGCCAAGCTGGCCGGCGCCGGGGTCAGGCTGGTTCTGGGCCACAGCTGTTCCGGGGCCACTTCCAGCGCGCTGTCGGTTTACGGCCAAAACGTGCTCCTGATTTCGCCTTCGGCCACTGAAACCAACCTGACCGAAGACGGCGGCCACCCCTACTTTTTCCGCACCATCATACGTGACGACGTTCAGGCCGATCTCCAGGTGGAGTTCGTCAAAAAGCGGGGGTTTAAGAAAGTGGCCATCCTGCACGACAAAAGCGACTACGGCAAAGGCCTGGCCGACCTGGCCAAGGCCGGCCTGGAAAAGCTCGGCGGCGTTTCCGTGGCGCTTTTTGAAGGCCTGACCAGCGGCCAGCTCTCCTATGACGCGGTGCTTTCCAGGCTGGAAGACAGCGGGGCCGAGGTTCTCCTGTGGGGCGGCTATTACAGCGACGCCGCCAGGCTGGCCGCCCAGATGCGTTCCAGGCAGGTCAACGCCATTATCGTCGGCGCCGACGGCCTGAAGAACGAACAGTATGTCAAAATGGCCGGCGAGGCCGCCGAAGGCACTTTGGCCACCGGTCCTGCGGACCTCTCCAAAAGCTCCAACCCCCCGGCCGCGGTGGCCGAGGCTCTGGCCGACCACCAAAAGCGCTACCCAAGCGAGGAGGTCGGGCCTTATTTTTTCTACAGCGCGGCGGCCATGGAAGCCCTTTTCTCGGCCATTGAAAAGGCCGGCAGCGCCACCGACCTGGACGCCATTAAAAAGCATCTTCAGGAAGACAGCGTGGAGACGGTCATGGGCCCGGTGCGTTTTGACGACAGGGGCGACATCATCGGTTCCCGGGCGGTCATGTATGAAATCAAGGGCGGCCGGTTCGTGGAAGTCGAACTGTAGATCTGTCTGACCGGCCTTCCGTTTTCGGCGGACCGAAGGCGAGCCCTTCCTGGGGCCGGCTCCGTTGATAATCAGAAACATCTTTGATATAATCCGGCCCATCAACCTTGAGCCGGGCGGCGCCATTCTGCTGGTGGAGCAGAAGGCCCGCCTGCCCCGACCTTTTTGAACCGACCGCCGCGGGAGACTGATTTATGTGCGCCAAGGCCCGCATCTCCGCTTGTTTTATGGCTTTCCTGTTGACGCTTATGCTGGCGGCCCTGATGCCGGCCGCCCGCCTGGGGGCCGACGATGCCGCCCTGATGGCTTCTGAAGGGCCTCTGACCCAGGCCGACCTTGACGCTTATGTCTATATGCTGCCAAAGATGGCCGGCCAGGCCGGGCAGGACCCGCAGGCCGCGGCCCTCCTTTTTAAAGAGGCCGGCCTCACCCGCCGGCGGGCGGCCTATATCGTGGCCAAGATAACCGTCACCCAGGCCCTGGCCTCCGGGCTGGTTTCCACCGGGCAACTGCATGACGACCAGGTGCCCGCTTATCTGCAGCCTTCCACGGCTGAACTGACCCTGGTCAACGACAATCTGGCCTCTCTGGTCAAAGCCCAGGAGGCCGCCCGTCAGGCCGCCGCCTCCCGGGGAAGATGACCCGGGCCTGGCCCCGGCTTTGAATAAGGTGGGATTTATGAACCGGTTTAATTTTTTTCCCATAATCTGTCTGGCGGTCGCCGGCTTGATGGCGGCCGTCCCTCCGGCTTCGGCCCAGAGCGATCAGGAAAAGATACAGCAGCAACTGGAAAGCGCCATGGCCAAAGAAAGCCCGCTGGGCGAGGAGGACGTTCGCATTTACCTGGCCAATGTCGACTCTATTTTTCGTCTGCAGGTCGAACCGGGCCGCCTGGGCGAGACCGCCCGCAACATCGGCGGCTGGTCGGAAAGCCGCTTTGCCTACGTCACCACCAAAATCGCGGTCGGCATGAGCCTTCTCCTGCGGCCGACCGATTCGCGCAACAGCGGCATCCCCGCCTTCGCCAGGCCCGATACCCAGGAAACGGCCCTCTTAAGGCGCTATCAGGAAGAGCTCAGCCGGGAAATGGAAGCCGCCCAGTTGAAATACGGCGCCACCCCCTGAGGGGCTGTGAAATAACCTTGGCGTTTTCCTGGCCAGGCGTTCCGGCTTTTGATGTTGAACCCGTCTTTGAATTGGAATAAGGCGTCTCCCAAGGTGGCTGATCTATTCTGCGTCAAACCCGAGCCCCCCCTGGCCGAGGCTTTGCGGCCCCGCAGTCTTGATGAACTTGTGGGGCAGACCCATCTGCTGGGGCCGGGCAAGCCCTTGCGTCTGGCCTTTGAGTCCGGCGAGCTGCAGTCCATGATTCTCTGGGGGCCGCCGGGGGTGGGCAAGACCACTCTGGCCCGTTTGACGGCCCAGGCCGCCGGCAGCGAATTCATTTCTCTTTCGGCTGTTTTTTCCGGGGTCAAGGATATTCGGGCGGCCATGGACCTGGCCGAGCGCAACCTGGCCTGGGGCCGACGCACCATTCTCTTCATCGACGAAATCCACCGTTTCAACAAGGCCCAGCAAGACGGACTGCTGCCCTACGCCGAATCGGGGCTGGTGACCTTGATCGGGGCCACCACGGAAAACCCTTCCTTTGAGGTCAATTCGGCCCTTTTGTCGCGGACTCAGGTCTATGTTCTGAAACCCCTGAGCGAAGACGAGCTGAAAGACTTGCTGAAGAGGGCCGTGGCCTCCGGGGCTCTGGGGGATCTGACGTTCAGCGAAACGGCCGTGGAGGCTCTGGCCGGCTACGCCGACGGGGACGCCCGGCGCCTTTTGAATTTCCTGGAGCAGTGCCGCTCGGCGGCCCGGACCATGAAGGTCGCCGAGGTCGGCGGCGATTTCGTCCGCGAAGCCCTGATGCTCAGTTTAAGGCGTTTTGACAAGGGCGGGGACAATTTCTACGATCAGATATCGGCCCTGCACAAGTCAGTTCGCGGCTCCCACCCTGACGCGGCCCTCTACTGGTTCAGCCGCCTGATCGACGGCGGGGCCGACCCGCGTTATCTGGCCCGGCGCATCATTCGCATGAGCTGGGAAGACATCGGTCTGGCCGACCCCCGGGCCATCGACATCTGCCAGGCGGCGGCCGCGACTTACGAACGCTTGGGCTCGCCCGAAGGCGAACTGGCCCTGGCCCAGGCGGTCGTCTACCTGGCGGTGGCCGCCAAGAGCAACGCCGGCTATCTGGCTTATAAGCAGGCCCTGGATTTTGTCAAAAAAGACAAGTCGCGCGAGGTTCCCGTCCATCTCCGCAACGCCCCCACCAGGCTGATGAAGGATCTGGGCTACGGCCGCGCCTACCGCTACGCCCATGACGAGCCCTATGCCTACGCCGCCGGGGAGACCTACTTTCCGGACGGAATGGCCGAGCCGGGCTGGTACCGGCCGGTGAACCGGGGGCTGGAGATCAGGATTTCCGAAAAGCTGGCCTTTCTGAAAGAATTGGATGGCAAGGCCAGTCAAAATTTTGACGACAACGAGGAGGACGAGAAATGAGAGTCGCTCTGATCCAGAGCCGGGTCGTTGGCGATTGCCCGGCGGAAAACCTGGAAAGCCTCAAAGCCGCTTTGAAACGCCAGGAGACGGAAGGGGTGGAACTGGCCGTCTTCCCCGCCCTGGCCCTCTCCGGCCGCCTGGGCCCGACCGCCCTGGCCCGGCCCGGCCTGGAGGTTCAATATCAGAAGGTTTGGGGTGATTTTCTGGAAATTTCCAAGACTTACCCAAAATTGACCTTGGCCTCCTCCGCCCTTTTTTTTGAAGCCGGCGGGGCGGCCCGGGAAGAGGCTTTCGCGGTCCGGGACGGCCGGCGGCTGGATAAGGCGGCTGTTTCGGGTCGTCTGTTTTCAGATTTCGGCCTGGAACTGCTTTTGAGAACCAAGGACCTGGCCTTGGCCGCCGAAACCAGGGCCGACGTGATCATCAGCCTCGGCAGTCATTTTTACCAGGGCGTCGCCTATCAGCCGCCTTTCCCCGGCCCGGCCCAGGCTTGGCGGATGAACGTCAGCGCCGTGGGCGGCGAAGGGCCCCGGATTTATGAGGGGGCCACCTGGGTCTTCGATCCGGCCGGTCGCCTCGTGGGCTGGGCGCACGGTTTTGAAAACGCCATGATCGTCCTGGATACCGAATCAACGGCCCTCAAAGCCCTGGAGCCTCGGCCGGAGAGGGAGCCGCTGGAAGTTCTCTATCAGGCCCTGAAGACCGGGCTGAGGGATTTCGTCCGTTCCGCCGGCTTGGAAAAAGTGCTTCTGGGGCTTTCCGGCGGTCTGGATTCGGCCCTGACCGCTGTTTTGGCCGTCGACGCCTTGGGGGCCGACCAGGTGCTGGCCGTGGCCATGCCTTCGGAATACAATTCGCCGGATAGTCTGAATCTGGCCAGGGAGCTGTCCAAAAACCTGGGCCTGGCTTTTTTGACCATACCCATCGACGGCCTTCGGGAGGCCTTTACCCGATCTTTTCTGCTGACCCCCAAGCGGGACGAGCAGGCCGGCCATCTGGCCGAGGAAAATATCCAGGCCCGCATCCGGGGGGTGATTTTGATGTATCTGGCCAACCGGGAAGGGCGGCTGCTGCTGGCCACCGGCAATAAAAGCGAGGCGGCCATGGGTTACGCCACGCTCTACGGCGACACCTGCGGGGCTATGGCCCCCATCGGCGACGTCTACAAGAGCCGCCTTTTCGAACTGGCCCGACACCTCAACCGGGCGAAGGAACGTATTCCGGAGGGCATCATCAGCCGGCCGCCCTCGGCCGAACTGCGGCCCGGCCAGAAAGACGAGGACGCCCTGCCGCCCTACGCCGTCCTGGACGACATTCTCCACCGTCATCTGGAAGGTCGGCGCAGCGGCTCCCAGGTGGCCAGGGAGGGCGGCCACCCGGCCACGACCGTGGCCTGGGTGCTTAGTTCACTTAAGAAAAGCGCCTTTAAGCGGGCCCAGGAGCCTTTCAGCCTGATCGCCTCCGGCTGCCCTCTGGGCGGCTTTGACTGGCCGGCCTGATTTTGCTTTTTCGATCGAAAATCGGAACCCTAAGCCGGTCGTCCGCTTCCGTTTTCAGAGGTTTCCCATGATTAAAAAAAACGACGCGCCTTTGAGACGGCTGGTCAATAAACTTTTTTTCTCTTTCTGTCTGGCCCTTTCGGGGTCGTGGGCCCTGATCGTCTCCCGGATCAATCTGGGTCTTCTGGATGACGCCCTGGCCAGGAAGGCCCTGGGCCAGTTCTACCTGGATCTCGGCGGCCTGTCGCTCTTTTTGCTGGGCCTTTTCATGGGCCTCTACTACCGTCTGCGGCTCACGCCCAGGTTGAGGCGCATAGAAGAACTGGGCATGGACCGCTGGTAGGCGGTGTCGCGGGCTGACCGGCTGTGCCGGCGGTCTGGAGATCAGAAATTTTCTTTTGTGCCTGGAGCCGGATGGGCTTTGGGGGCGGGCTCGGGCCGGCCCGGAGGATCAGGGGGCTGAATTTTTTGAAATTAAGGGGCAATAAAATATGAGAAACGCTTTAAAGAGTTTCAGATACTTTTTAAATTTCTTTTCTTGCCCCGGCTTACGAAATGTAATAGAATAAAGTTTGACGAAATAATTTTCAGCGGCTTGGCAGGGGATTGGATATGGCTGAAGTCACCAGAAGAAGCAATATGAGCATTGAGCAGGTGCTCAAGCCCCAGACCAGGCTAGACCTGATATTTGACGTCGACCTCATCAATGATTACATTGATGTCCGCAGCGTCATGGTTCAGGAGGTCGGCCCCAGTCAGGTGATCGTCAGCCAGTCCGATCCCCCGATCCTCAAATCAATGGTCGGCCGCTCCCTGGAGGCCACTTTTGTCCGTCGGGAGCCGGTGACTTCAGAGATCATCCGCTGGGGCTGGAACTGCCAGGTGATGGAACTTATCGGCAATTACCAGTTGCGGCCGGATGATCCGGAAAGCATTCCGGCGGTGGTCATCAGCCCGCCCGGCCCCGGCAGCCTGACCGAGACCAACGCCCGTATGGATTATCGTCTGAGCATCACCGCCGACCGCCGAATCTCCATTCAGACCCATCCCTCCTTCGGCCGGGTGACCTTGCTCGATTTTTCGGCCGGCGGGGTGCTGATCGGCATTCCCCGCCCGCCTCAGGCCAAGGTGGGCATGCGGCTGTGGTTTACGCTTTTTTGCCCGGTCCAGTTCTCCCCCGGGCAGCAGACCACCATCAACGGCGAGGCCGAGGTGGTCCGGGTCACCTCCAGCGAAGGTGAACAGTACGCCCGGGTGGGTTTGAAATTCCTGGATCTGGATTTAAGCGCCACCAGGGCTCTGCAAAAAGCCATAAATTTTTATATGCTGGAAGAGCAGCGCGGCCGCAATCGCAATATGCCGCCGGCCGACGCCCAGTCTGGCCAACAGCTTCAGCCCGGCCAACAGCTTCAACCCGGCCACCCGGTTCAACCCGGCCACCCGGCTCAACCCGGCCAACAGATTCAACCCGGCTACCCGGCTCATCCCGGCTACCCGGTTCAACCCGGCCACCCGGTTCAACCCGGCTACCCGGCTCAACCCGGCCAACAGATTCAACCCGGCTACCCGGTTCAACCCGGCCAACAGGTTCAGTCCGGCCACCCGGCCCGGCCCGGCCGCCCGGTTCAGCCCGGCCACCCGGCCCGGCCCGGCCACCCGGTTCAACCCGGCCACCCGGCTCAGCCCGGCTACCAGGTTCAACCCGGCCAACAGGTTCAACCCGGTCATCCGGGCCAACCGGGCCAACCGGGCGCGGCCCCTCCTCAGGGTCCGGCGCTTCAATCCGGGCTTGCTCCTCCCGGCGGTAAAATCCCGGGGGGCGGGACCCCGCCCGTCACTCCCGCTTCTTAGCGTCTAATAGTAAAAGTTACGTAACTGCTATATTAATTTCAAAAATAACGGCCATTATTTTTGGAATTAAACATCAAATTTTGGCTGATTCCGTATCTCCAGCTCTTTGCCCCCGGCCTCTGAGCCAGGCGTCCCCAGGTCATCTCTGGAAATAAGTTGCTCCAGCCATGTCTTATTATCCGCAAGATAAAATTGACGAGGTCAACGAGGCCGCCGATCTGGTGGAACTGGTTTCCCACTATGTCAGTCTGAAGCGGGCCGGGGCCGCCTATAAAGGCCTTTGCCCTTTTCATTCGGAAAAAACCCCCTCTTTTGTGGTCACCCCTCATCGGCGCATGTTCCATTGTTTCGGCTGCGGGGTCGGCGGCGGCCCCATCCGCTTTCTGATGATGATCAGCGGGCAGTCCTTCCCCGAGGCGGTGGAGGAACTGGCCCGGCGTTACGGGGTGGAACTGCCGGCCCCGGAAAAATCGGACCGGCCCCGGGAAAACCGGGAAAATCGGGCCGCCCTTCATGAAGCGCTTCAAAAATCCGCCGATTATTACGAAAAGAATTTATGGGGGCCAGAAGGCGGGGCCGCCCGGGCCTATCTGGGCGGCCGGGGTCTGAGCCAGCGACAGGCCCGGGAATTTAAGCTGGGCCTCTCACTCCCCGGCTGGGAGGGGCTTCGGCGCTGCCTGGCCGCCCAGGGTTTCGGTGATCAGGTCATGCTGGAGGCCGGGCTGATCAAGCCTGGTCGTGAGAAGGGGCATTTTTACGATCTTTTCCGGGATCGCCTGATGGTGCCCATCGTCGGCCCGGAAGGACGGGTGGCGGGTTTCGGCGGCCGCCTTCTGGCCGACCAGGAAGGCCGGCCCAAGTACATCAATTCCCCCGAGACTCCGGTCTACAAGAAAGAGCGCCTGCTTTTCGGCTTCCACCGGGCCCGGCCCTTTTTGCGCTCGGCCGGCCTGGTTTTTCTGGTGGAGGGCTATTTTGATCTCATCTCCCTGGTCGCCGCCGGCATCAACGAGGTGGTGGCCCCTCTGGGCACGGCCCTGACCGCCAGACAACTCGGTCTTTTGCGGGGTCAGGTGCGGGAGGTCATGCTCCTGTTCGACTCCGACGAGGCCGGCCAGCGGGCCGCGGCCAGGGCCCTGCCGCTTTTGTTGAACGCCGAACTGGACGGGCGGGTCCTGGTTCTGCCCCAGGGGCACGACCCTGACAGCTTCGTGCGGGAATTCGGGGCCGAGGCCCTTTTTGAAGCCGCCACCCAGGCTATGGATATTGTTGATTTTCAGGTGGCCCACCTGCGGCGCTCCCACCCCGACAGCCCGGCCGGGCAGGCCCGGATGGCCCGGGAAGCCCGGGAATTGGTGGCCCTGGTGCCTGATTCGGTCAACAGCCGGCTGTTAAGGCGGCGGCTGGCCCGCCTTCTGGGCCTTGATGAAGAGCTTCTGGGCGCTTTCCGAAAAGAGCGGGCCGGGGAACGCCGGCTGACCCACGAGCGCCGGCCGGGGGCGCGGCCGGCCCAGTCCTGCGATCAGCAGGCCGGGCAACTTTTGCGGCATATTCTCATTTATCCCGAAACGGCCGGCCCGGTTCTGGGTGAAATGGCCGCCTGGTGGCCCGACGACGCCAGCCGCCCTCTTTTTGAACGCCTGAAAAAAGTCTACGAAGAGCGGGGCCGCATAGAGCCGCAGGACGCTTTGGATGACGAGTCCGATGAAATCGCCGCCCTGGTTTCCGGGGCGGCCCTGAGCGAAAGGGAAAACAGCCCGGAGGAGGCCGCCGCCGTGGCCGGCGAATATATGGGGCGCCTGAGGCAGAACCGGGTTCGCCAGCGCCGCGGGGAACTGACCGCGGCCGTCAGGCGGGCCGAGGCCCGGGGCGACCAGGCCGAGGCCCTGCGCCTGTTGAAAGAAAAAATATCTTTACCGCAGTAAATTTTATGCTATAATAGACATTTTCGTGGAATTTTTTTCTACGGAATTAGTTATATTGCTTGCTTCACCTACGGGCCGGCTATTCGGCTGCCGCCTTTCCCAGCGCTAAGACCTTCAGTCCGGGCGGCTTCCCCGGCCGCCGATTCAAGGAGTTGGACCATGGCCCGCGATCCCTTTAAAATGAGAGATATCATTTCCATGGGCAAAGACAAGGACAATCTCAACTATGACGACCTCAGCGACTCTCTCTCCTCTCTGGACGACTCTGACAACATAGAAGACGTCATGGCTTTTTTTGACGACATCGACATACCCAATGTCGAGGATGTGGAACTGGTCAAGGGCGCCAAAAAATTCGAGGAACTGAAAAATCACGACGACCGGGAGCCGGACCTGAGCTTCGAGGCCGAAGCCGAGACCCGGGTCACCGATCCGGTCAAGATGTATCTGCGCGAGATGGGCCAGGTGGCCCTTCTGACCCGCGAAGGCGAGGTGGAGATCGCCAAGCGCATCGAGCGCGGCGAGCAGTTGGTCATCACCGCCATTTTGGAAACCTCGGTGGGCTTTGAGGAACTCGGCGAGCTGCGCAAAAAGCTGGAAGCCGATGAGATCCGCCTGAAGGAAGTGGTCAAGGACGCCGACGAGGACGAGGAAAATTTCGTCGAATCCCCCCAGCGCCGCGACCAGATCATCAGCCTGATCAAGGAAATCGAGCGCAAGAGCCAGAACTACACCCGACAGTTCAAGAAGGTGGCCGCTGAAAAGAAGACCGCCGACAAGCTCAAGCAGGGCAGGATGCAGGCCGACCTGGTCAAGCGCAAGCTGGAGATCGCCGAGATGTTCCGCAGCCTGCGCCTGGACCAGAGCCACTATGACGCCATGGTGGCCCGCCTGAAAGCCTGGGACAGCGAATTCACCGTCTGCCGCAAGGTGGTGGAATCGGCCCTGGCCCATTTTCGGATGAATACTCTGGGCGAACTTAAGAAGTTAAACCAGAACATTAAAAAGGAAAAGGAACTGAAAGCCCTGGCCCGGCTCTGCAAGCCCTATAAGCTGACCCCCGAGCAGGTGCAGGAGATGATCGTCAAGGTTCTGGAACACGACCAGCGGGCCAAAAATCTGGAAGAAGAGCTGAAGATGAAGTCCAGGGATCTGGCCAAGATCCTCTGCTCGGTGGAGGGCGGCGAGCTGCTGGCCAGCGACGCCAAAAAGGAACTCATCGAGGCCAACCTGCGCCTGGTGGTCTCCATCGCCAAGAAATACACCAACCGGGGCCTTCAGTTTCTGGATCTGATCCAGGAAGGCAACATCGGCCTGATGAAAGCCGTGGACAAGTTTGAATACCAGCGGGGCTACAAGTTCTCCACCTACGCCACCTGGTGGATCCGCCAGGCCATCACCCGGGCCATCGCCGACCAGGCCCGCACCATTCGCATTCCGGTGCATATGATCGAGACCATCAACAAGCTCATCCGCACCTCACGCTATCTGGTGCAGGAACTCGGCCGCGAACCTACCCCCGAGGAGATCGCCGAGAAGATGGAACTGCCCCTGGACAAGGTGCGCAAGGTGCTGAAGATCGCCAAGGAGCCCATCAGCCTGGAGACCCCCATCGGCGAGGATGAAGACAGCTATCTGGGCGACTTCATTGAAGACCGCCGCATCGTCAGCCCGGCCGACGCGGTCATCAGCCTGAACCTGGCCGAACAGACCCGCAAGGTCCTGGCCACCCTGACCCCCAGGGAGGAAAAGGTGCTGCGCCTGCGTTTCGGCATCGGCGAGAAGGCCGACCACACCCTGGAGGAAGTGGGCCGCGACTTTGAAGTCACCCGGGAGCGCATCCGCCAGATTGAGGCCAAGGCTTTGCGCAAACTGCGCCATCCCAGCCGCAGCCGCAAACTGAAGCCTTTTATTGAAAGCTGACGCTCTTCCCCAAAGCGGAAAAAGCCGATTGACCGAACCCCGACTCCCGCCGAGTCGGGGTTTTTGGCTAAGAGATCAACTCTACCGGGGCCAGACGGCCTTAAGGCGTTCCAGAGCCTCCCGCAGCAGGGCCCGGGGGCAGGCGCTGTTCAGGCGATAAAAGCCCTGGCCTCCGAGGCCGAATTTAGGCCCCTCATCCAGCCATAGCCGGGCCCGGCGGCTGATCAGCTCTTCAAGATCGCCGGGGTTCAGGCCTAGCTCGCGAAAGTCCAGCCAGATCAAATAGCTGCCTTCAGGTTCGACAATCTTGAGACCAGGCAGTCCGGCCAGGGCGCCTTTCAGGTATTCGAGGTTGCCTTCCAGATAGGTTTTCAGTTGCTCCAGCCAGTCGGCCCCGTGTTCATAGGCCGCCTGGCAGGCGGCCAGCCCCATGTTGTTCAGGCTGTGGTAGCCGGCCCGGCCCATCGCCGCCTGGAATTTGCCGCGCAAATCAGTATCGGCGATGAAGATATTGGCCGCCTGGAGCCCGGCCAGATTGAAGGTCTTACTGGGCGCGGTGCAGATGACCGCTGAGGCGCCCAGCTCGGGGGCCACCGTCGGCAGAACCAGATGCCGATGGCCGGGCCTTACGAAGTCGCAGTGAATTTCATCGGAGACCACCAGGCACTGGTGACGCAGGCATATCTCGGCGACCTTGGCCAGTTCCTCCCGCTTCCAGACCCGCCCGACCGGATTGTGGGGGCTGCAGAGGATGAACATTTTTACTCGCCGGTCAATGATCTTCTTCTCAAAATCCTCAAAATCCATCCGATAGCGGCCGTTTTCACAGACCAGGGGATTGTTGACCATCTGGCGGCCGTTATTGTTGATCAGATGGGCGAAGGGGTGATAAACCGGTTCCTGAATCAAAACCGCGTCTCCCGGCCCGGTCAGAGCCCGGATGGCCGCGGCCACGGCAAAAACCACGCCGGGAGTCCGAATCAGCCATTCCGGTTCAGGCTCATAGCCGAAACGGCCGGCCAGCCAATTTCTGACGGCCTGGAAATATTTATCGCCCGGGTCGGGGTAGCCGAAAACGCCGTCCCTGGCCAGTTCGACCAGCCTGGCGGAAACTTCCGGCGGGCAGCGGAAATCCATGTCGGCCACCCACAGCGGCAGAGTGTCCGCCGGCCGGCCCCGGGCCGCGATGGAGTCGTATTTGGCGCAGTCCGTGCCGTGGCGGGGCACTATTTCATCGAAGTTGTATTTCATGGAAAACCCTGCTCCGTTTTAAGGGGTTTCGACCCCCATATCTTAAGGCCGCTTTGAATTTCGCTCCAAGCGGCGAAATTCAAAGCTCCGGGCGGAAAGCCGCCCGCCAGCCTCCGAGGCCTGGCTCCAGGGCGGTTCTCCGCTCGAACAAGTCCGGGATATTATAGAGCAGTTTCCTTTCACGGTCATCTCTTTTTTCAGCGATTCCCCGCGGAATAATTCCCGATCCTTGAATTGTCCGCCATCTTACAGTAAAATGACCAAATATACGTAATTCAAGCGGGACGTTTATGGTGCGAAAATCCATCCCTCTTTCATGGAACGCTCAGGCCGGAATTGACGGCGCCGGCCTGATTTTTGCACACACACACACACACACACACACACACCTATTAGCGCACCGTCAATCCTCCGCGCCCGGTTTCAAGTCCGGCGCGGTTTTTGGCGTTTTCTTTTTCCCCCTGTTTCCGGCCCCGCTTCCCTCAGAAGGCGGGGCTTTTTCCGTTCGCCGGGCTCCGGGGCGCTGATATGCCGAACGTGAAGCCAGGCGGCTTGGCCCCCGCGCCCGGGGATGAAGACGTCCCGTATTTTTCCGAACGCCTGAAAGCCAGGCTGCGCAAAGCTCCGGCCATGCGCGGCATCTTCATTGAAGCCCCGGTCGGCTACGGCAAGACGACCGTGGCCGCCGGGTACCTGCGGAGCGCCCTGCCCAAAGGAAGCCTTGTGGTCTGGCACCACTGCCGGCCAGATAGCCCCCCAGCCCTATGGCGCAACCTGGGCCGCGCCCTGCAAGCCATTGACTCGAAAACCGGGGCGGAGCTTCTGCGTCTCGGTCCTCCTGACGAAGACAGCCTGCGCGATGCGGGCCGGCTGCTGCGGGGCCTGGTCGGCGCGGCCCCCACCTGGCTGGTGCTGGACGATTTTCACCATCTGGCGGCGCTGGCGCCCGCCGCCGTCTGGCAAGCCCTGCTGGAACACGAATGCCCGCATCTGGCTACGGTGCTGATTTCCCGGCCCCTGCCCGAAAATCCCCTGCCCCGCGGAAAAGCCGGCTTTCTGTATCTGGGGGTTGACGATCTGCGCCTGACGCCGGAGGAATCCAGGGACTATGCGGCCCAAGCGGGCGCCGCGCTCAGCGGGCAAGAAGCCCGGGAACTGCATCGCCGCGCCGAAGGCTGGATGTTCGCCCTCTTTCTGCATGTGCGGCACTACCGGGAGAAGAAAAGCTTTGCCCCGGCCTCCGATTTTGAAGGCCTGCTCAGGGCTGAAATCTGGGACCGGCTGGACGAAGCCGGCCGGGACTTGCTCCAGCGGCTTTCCCCGTTTGAAGCCTTCAGCGCCATCCAGGCCTCCCAATTGCTCCATGTGCCGGAACCGCCCGCCGCTCTCCTGGCGGCCTTGGCCTACACGGCTATCCTGCGCTTTGACGACGCCTCCGGCCTGTATTATCCCCACAGCCTCCTTCTGGAATATACCCGGAAAACCGTCAATGAGCTGCCCAAAACAGCGCAACGGGAAATTCTCCAGGCCGCCGGCGACTGGTGCGCCGCGAACGGGGAGCGGAAGAAGGCCATTGCCTGGTATTACCAACTGGAGAATTTTGAAAAGATTCTGGCCCTCGATCTCTCCGGCCTTCCGGACAACCGCCTGCTGGACCTGCCGGATGCCGCCCCCGGCCGCCCTGACGGTCCGGGCGCGCCCGCCCGGGCCAACGGCGCTGATCCGCCGTCCACTGAGATCTACGCGGACGCCCTGCGGAAAATTGCGGCCCGCTGTACCCGCGCCATGAAAATCCGGCATCCCCTGTCCGCGATCCAACTGGCCTTTGAATTTTTCGGCCAGGGTCTGTCTGAGGAATATGCCGCCCTGTGCGGGGAAATGGCCGGACTGGTGGAAACGGAGGTGCCGGAGCGGGAACGGGACTACCTGCGCGGGGAGCTTCTGCTGATGGAAGCCTTCAGGCGCTATAACGACATAGCGGAAATGGGCGAACGCATACAAAGGGCCTCGGAACTCACGGGCGGCCAAACCTCGCTTGTGCGCCCGGACAATTCCTGGACCTTCGGCAACGCCTCGGTCCTCTTCATGTACCACCGCGAAGCCGGGCGCCTGGACGCGGAACTGGCCGACCTGGAACGCTGCTGCCCCCCCTATACCGCCATGAGCCGGGGCCACGGCAGCGGCGGCCCGGCCCTCATGCGGGCGGAAGCCCTGCTTAACCGGGGAGAAGCGGAAAAGGCGGAAATTTTCGGCCACCGGGCGCGGCATGAAGCAGCCGGGCACGGGCAGACCAGCCTCAGCCTCGGGGTGGAACTGTTTTTCGGCCGGCTGGCGGTCCTGCGGGGGGACGGGATGGCCTGTGCCCGGGCGCTCGACTCCCTGGCCTCTCTGGCGGAGGAATACCCGCAAAAGTCCAACCGGATGGAGGCGGATATGGCCCGGTCCTTTCTGGCGGGCTTGCTGCACCGCCCGCCGGAGGCCGCCGCCTGGCTGCGTGACGGACCGCCAGAGGCCTTCAGCAGGCGGCTGTTCACGCAGGCGATCCCCTTCGCGCAGGTCTGCCGCGCCCGCTGCCTGCTGCTGGACCGTAAGCCGGAAGTTCTGCTCGGCGAAAGCGCCGCCGCGCTCGGCCTGGCCCGGGCTCTGCATTCCACGCCCGCCCTGGTCTACGGCCATCTCCACGCGGCGGCCGCCCTGGCTATGCTGGGCGAAGGCCGGGAAGCCGCGTCCGAGTTACGCCAGGCTCTGGATTTGGCCCTGCCGGACGCGCTCTACCTGCCCTTGGCGGAACAGTATGACCTGATCGGGCTGCTGCTCACCAAAGCCTTGTCCGGCAAGAAACAGGCTGAAGCTCTGACCAGGGTCGAGGCCTTGGCGGAACAGATGCGGGCGGGCCGCCAAACCGCGGTCAAAGAAATGCTGGCCCGGGAACAGTTTGACGGCGGGAACGGCCTGAATGAACAAGCCGGGAAAGCCGATCTGAAAAAGTTTCATTCCTTTGCCGCCCGCTATGATCTGACCGAAAAAGAAACTGAAGTGCTCTCTTATATTCTCCGTAAATTGAGCATTAAAGAAATGGCTGAAAACATGGGCATATCCAACCGGGGCGTGGAGAAGCACGTAACCGGGATCAAGGAAAAAACCCGGATCGAACGCCGGCGGCATCTGCCCCGACTGTATGCCGACTGGAAGATGTAGTTTCCGCCCTTCGCTTCTGAAAAAAATCGGTTGCGGCTTGGGAGACAAAATTACAATAATTTAAACAAATTGACCGGCAGCCCCGCTGTTTTTTCCAAAAATTGACCTCAAACCCGCACCTTTCCCGCACTGTTCAATTTTTCCACGCCTGATATAATTACGTAATTTTCCAGCATTTTTCCATGCAGGAGTTGTGTTACGATATGGCGCAGGCTAAACCCCCAGACCTTTATGGTCCTCGTATTTTCAAGGCGGCTTTGTGCGCGGAGCAAGCGTCTTTACGCTCGTCTGCCGTACCGGCAAAGGGAAGACGCATTGCATTGTGAACCATATATCCGTGACCGCATTCAGAAAGGAGAACCCATGAACCATACCCTGTCCCGCACCGGTTTGTATTTTTTCGCGGCCTGCTTTCTGGCCTGGAGTCTCTTTTCGCCGGGCGGAGCAATGGCCGCGAACACCACGATCAACGACAACACCAGTGGTCCATATACTGGCCTCTATGGCAACGACGGAACCGCGACCACCCCTACTGCTGACACATATGCCAGCGGCAACATGCTTGTTCTCGGCAACGGTTACACCGGCCCGACCATTACCGATACTTCTGTCGTGACAGTTGCCGGCGGGTATGCTCCCGGCAACTCCAACGGCGACTCCAGCAGCAACACGCTGACCATCAACAGCGGGACCTCTTTTACTGCTACCGGCTTTACCAATATTTATGGCGGGAGGGTGGCAGCAGGCAGCGGGAACGCCGCTGGCAATACCGTTACTATGGGGGATTTCACACAAGGGAGTGGCAATGTTGTTGTTTATGGCGGACGCGCTCACGGCAGCGGAAATGCTTCGACCAATGGAGTTACCATCGGTTCCGGCAACACAAATGATTTTTCTGGGATTTACGGTGCTTATGCCAATAGCGGAAATGCCATAAGCAATACTGTAACCATCAACGGCGGCGGACAAATCGCCTTTGTTAATGGCGGTTATTCCGCTGACGGCAATGCCGGAGGCTCTGGAGTCGGCAACGTCGTCAACATCAGCGGCGGCAACGCAAATATCCTGAACGGTATTGGGGGAGGAAACAGCAACAGCGGTAGCAGTGGCTCCGCCAGCTACAACGAGGTGAATATCGGGAGCGGCTATACAGGCACAATCGGCGGCAATGTCCACGGCGGGTGGGTAAGCGGCGGCAGCGGCAACGCGGAGCATAATAGCGTCACCATCGCCGGAGGGACTCTCCAAGGCGGCGCTGCCGTCATAGGCGGCCACTCCACCAATGGCGCCGCCACCGACAACACCGTCAGCATCAGCGGCGGCAGGGTAGCCGGCGATATTCGCGGCGGGAGCACAACTACAGGCTCCGCTACCGGCAACACCGTCAGCATCACCACCACCGGCGAAACCTATCTGAACATCTACGGCGGGTATGGGGGGGGGTAGCGGCGACCTGTTCACCGGCAACACCCTGAATCTCGCCGCCGGGAATGCAGTCAGTTCCGTGCACAATACGGCTGTCCTCAACTTTACTTCCGGCGGAAGCGCGGGTATCAACACTCTGGACACCACAGCCACCGGAGCCGTAGGCAGCCCCAAAATGACCCTCAACACCTATACTCACGCCGTCGATTTCGGCGGGGTCATCAACGGCACGGGCGGCATCGACAAAACCGGCGCAGGCACCCTGACTCTGAGCGGAACAAACACTTACAGCGGCGGAACCACCGTGAGCGCCGGAACCCTGGCCGGGAATATCGCTTCCGGCACGGACCTTACCGTGGCAAGCGGCGCGACCTATGACGGAAGCGGTGCGGCCCGTTCCGTGGGCGCTCTTGCCGATGCGGGTTCAATCATCAACACCCACGGCCTGACCGCGCAAAGCGGCTCTTTCAGTGGCGTCATTTCAGGCGCGGGCGGCCTGACCAAGACCGGAGCCGGAACCCTGACCCTGAGCGGCACGAATACCTTCACCGGATCTCTCAGCATTGACGCGGGCGGTCTGACCCTCGGCGCGGGCGGCTCTTTGGCTACGAACTCTCTGTCTCTGGCCACGAACACAGTCTTTGACTATTCCGCCGCTTCATACGCCTTCCATAACCTGACCGTGCGCGGCCTGAATACGCACATCGTCCCCAGCGCGGCGGGCGCGGATTTCAGCGGCGCGAACCTTGCCTATATTGTGCCGCAGACAGCCGCGAACGGAGCCACCCTGCTTACCGTACAAGGTGGGGCGACCATTGACGCGGCCACCGCCGTCAGCCTCGCTTACGCTTCGGGCAGGCCAAACATCAACGCGGGCGAAGGTTTCACCTTACTGAACGCTACAACTCTGACGGACAGCGGCTTTACGCAGCTTACCGTACAGACCCCGAGTGGCGATATCTACACCCTGAATGTTTCCGGCACGCAGCTTCTGGCCGTGCTGCAACAGCTTTCCCCCACCGGCCCGGCCTATGAGCGCCTCAAAGCCTATGCCGAAAGCCGGGCCGCGTCCCTGGCCTTCGCCAACCAGGGCCTTGATTTTATCCTGAACCGGGGTTTCGGTTCCGCCCTGGCCACGACAGCGGGACCGGGTTTCCGCTTCGGCAGTTTCGGGGGCCTGGGCGGCGGCTGGTCGCGCTATACCACAGGTTCACATGTGGACGTTTCCGGCCTGTCGCTGTTGGCGGGTCTGGCCCTCGGTAATGACCTAGCCCCCGGACGCCTGACCCTCGGGGCCTTCTTCGAGGGCGGATGGGGCAATTACAACTCCCATAACAGCTTCAGCAACGCGGCCTCCGTGGACGGCAAGGGGGACAGTTCCTACTACGGCGGCGGCATCCTGGGCCGCTACGACCTGACGGAAGGCGCTCTCTCCGGCCTGTATTTCGACGCTTCGGCCCGCCTGGGCCGGACGGAAACGGATTTCCGCAGCGGCGACATCCGGTACAACGGCTGGAACGCCAATTTTGAAAGCTCATCCCTTTACTATGGCCTGCACGGCGGGTTTGGCTATGTCTGGAGCTTTACGGACCAGGCTGCCCTCGACCTGTCCGCGAAACTGCTCTGGACACGGCAGAAAGGCGACAGCCTGACCGTGTACCAGGACCGCCTGCGCTTCAAGGACGCCGATTCCCTGCGTACCCGCCTGGGCGGGCGCTTCGCCTACTCCGTCAACGACTACGTCAGCCCCTATCTCGGCGCGTATTGGGAACACGAGTTCGACGGCCAACAGCGTATCGCGGTGAACGGCCAGCGCCTTTCTTCCCCGTCCCTCAAGGGCGATACGGGCCTGGCTGAACTCGGCCTCTCCCTTAAGCCTTCGCCAAGCCTGCCCCTGTCCTTTGATTTGGGGGTGCAGGGCTATGTGGGGACAAGGGAAGGCGTGGCGGGGAGCTTGCAGATCAAGTTGGAATTTTAGCAAAACGGCCGCCCGCCCCTGCTTTGAAGCGGCGGTCTACAGAAATATCTTGTACGAAACGTTGTATTTTTTGCCTGCGCGTTTGGCCATTTCAAGGGAAATTGAACGGGCGCCGTTTTCCATTGCTGAAATGTGGTTTTGCCTTATGCCAAGGTGTTCCGCCATTTCTTTTTGGGTCAGGCCCTCACGGAGCCTTATACCCTTGAGTCTGCTGCCCGGACGCGAATCAGGAAAGACTTCCTCAAGGGAATACAGTTCTTCGCCTTCATCGTTGACCGGCCTTATCTCATGCCCGGCCAGAGATAACACTATCTTCAGGGCTTCAGCCATCCGCAGGGATTCAACCACCGGCACAGTTACAGACAAGTCGATTTTAACTGATTCGCCGGTAGTCTGCATGCTCATGTGGGCCGACATAGCGTACCTCCATAATTTGCACATCGTTATCGACGACTACCCAGACCACAACGTAAACAGGGCGGGATTTATTCAGGTGACAATGACGCATATCCGTTTTCTTGCCCTGGCCTTTTATATTGCCGCAGTGCGGCCAGTTCCGCCGCTCCGGCCCTTCCGTCTTGAGTTCATAAGTCAAGGCATCCAGGATGGGCGAGATGTCATCAGGCAATAGTTCCTTTTGCTTCCGGGCCTTGTTGGAAAATTTGATTTCCCACGTTTTGTTCTTGTCGCTCATCGGCTATCAACCTTTGACAGGCTCAATGTATCTCATATTATATCACTTTTTGGTATACAGTCAATTGTTTTTCAGGTAGCTGTTTTTCAGGTAACGCCCAAGGCGTCCCTAAGGCGGATTAAAAGCGGCCCAAGCGATGAAAGCCGGCTTATAGGCCGCCCGTAAAAAGGCAATGACAGCGCGGTCACCAGGGACCATCCCAATAAGAAGGGAGAGCGCCGGCTCTCCCTTCTTATCATCTCATCGTTTGAGGAAACCGCTTACGAATTTTCAATAACGGGGTTCGTTGAAAGTCTCGCTCAGTTTCACCAGGTGCTCATATTCCTGATTGACTCTTTCGGTGATCTGGGCGATGTCCTCTTCGGTCAGGTGGCGGAAGCGGCCCTGGGCCTTGAAGTATTCGGCCACCGGCACCGGCTTGTCGACCTTGCGGTTGATGATGTACTGCCCGTCGATGATTTCATAGAGCGGGAAGACCCGGCTGTTGACCGCCAGGCGGGAACTCTCCACCGACAGTTCCGGCTTCATGCGCCAGCCGGTGGGGCACGGGGCATAGACGTGGATGTAGGCCGGCCCGGGGATGGCCGCCGCCCGGCGGATCTTGTTCATCATGTCCAGATGGAAGGCCGGGCTGGCCGTGGCCACATAGGGAATCTTGTGGGCCGCGGCAATGGCCGGCATATCCTTTTTCCAGGTGTTCTGGCCCTTGGATAACTTGCCGGCCGGCGAGGTGGTGGTGCTGGCCCCGAAAGGCGTGGCCGAACTCCGCTGGATGCCGGTGTTCATATAGGCTTCGTTGTCCAGGCAGACATAGGTGAAGTTTTCATGATAGCGTTCCATGGCCCCGGAAAGGGCCTGGATGCCGATATCGGCCGTGCCGCCGTCGCCGCCGAAGGCCACCACCGGAATGCGCTTGTCCGGCAGTTTGCCTTTTTTGCGCAGAATGGAATTGCCGGCGTCCACGCCCGAGGCCACGGCGGCCGCGTTTTCAAAAGCCACATGCAGCCAGGGCATTTCCCAGGCCGACTGGGGGAAGGGGCTGGTGCAGACTTCCATGCAGCCGGTGGCCGAAACAGCCATGAAATCCCGGCCCAGGGCCTTGACCAAAAGGCGCAGGGCCAGCACTTCGCCGCAGCCCTGGCAGGCCCGGTGACCGGAGGCCAGGGAATCCGGTCCTTTGGGAAAGGTCTTGGCCGTTATTTTTTCAAACGGCACTTCGGCCGATTTGAGATACTGCCTGCTCATTCCTGCACCCCCACCATTTCGTATTGACCCTGGCGGCCGGCGGCCCCCAGGTCCTTGGCTTTTTCGACGACGTACTTGAAGTGGTTGCGGGGCACATCGCGCCCGCCGAGACCCAGAATGAAGTTGCTCATGCGCGGACGGTCGTCTTCATGATACATCAGAGCCCGGATTTCAGTGGCCACCGGACCTTCCGGGAAGCCCGGGGTGAAGTGACGGTCGACCACGGCCAGAGTCTTGACGCCGCGGACCGCCGCCCGGAACTCCTCCACCGGAAAGGGACGCCACAGGCGCAGACGCACCAGGCCCACCTTCTCGCCGGCTTCGCGCATTTCGTCGACGGCCGTCATGGCCGTCTCGGCAATGGAACCCATGGCGACGATGGCCGTCTCGGCGCCCTCCATCCGATAAGTTTCCACCAGCTTATACTGGCGGCCGAAAATGGCCGCGTATTCGTCAAAGGCCTTCTGAACATAGGGTTTACTGCCCAAAAGGGCGTTATCGGTGGCCTTTTTGGATTCAGCGTAGTACTCGGGCGCGCCCAAAAGGCCCATGCTCATGGGCTTGGCGAGATCCAGCTTGTGGGTGGTCTCGTAGGGCGGCAGGAATTTTTTGACCTTGGCCGCCTCAGGGAAGACGATGGGTTCGATGAAATGGGACAGGGTGAAGCCGTCGATATTGAGAATGAACGGCATCATCACGTTTTTGTCTTCGGCGATGCGGAAGGAGATGATGCTCAGATCGGTGGCTTCCTGGCCGTTTTCAGCGAAAATCTGAATCCAGCCGCAGTCGCGGACGCTCATGATGTCGGAATGGTCGTTCCAGATGTTGATCGGCCCGCTGATGGCCCGGTTGGCCACGGCCATGACGATGGGCACCCGGAGCATGGGGGCGATGAAGACCATTTCGGCCATATACATCAAGCCCTGGGAACTGGTGGCGGTAAAGGTTCGGGCGCCGGCGGCCGAAGAGCCGATGCAGGCGCTCAGGGCCGACTGTTCGGATTCCACCGGAATATAGGCCGCCTCCAGTTCGCCGTTGGCCACCAGGTCGGAAAGGTGCTCGACAATGTGGGTCTGGGGAGTGATGGGGTAGGCGGCCACCACTTCGGCCTCGGCCAGCTTAACCGCCTCGGCCATGGCCAGGGAGACCTCGATGCCGACGGGTTTAGTGCTATCGGTAACGCTCACGACTAAACCTCCTCAACCAGCATCTGGATGCAGTTTTTAGGGCATTCCTGGGCGCAGACGCCGCAGCCTTTGCAGTAATCCAGATCGGCTTTATAATATTTTTCCTCGGGCCCCATATCCTGGTAGACGCCGTCAGGGCAATAGATGTAACAGAAACCGCAGTAGATGCACTTTTCGCGGTCCAGCACCGGCCGGGCGCTGCGCCAGTCGCCGGTTTTAAAATTACGGGTGCTGCCGGGTCGGGCGGCGAAGCCCAAAGGCAGTTCGCCGGCCTTGACGGCCCCTTCCATGCTTATTTTAGTCTTCGACATTTCAGCCCTCCACCTTCACGCTTTCAAAGGCCCGTTCAAAGGCCTTCTGGTTTCTGGGGGCCAGGGTCGGGCCGAAGCGTTCCATCAAAGGCGCCCGCACGTCATCCGGGGTGGCCACACCGCAGATCCTGGAGAGGGCCCCCATCATGACCGTGTTGGTGATGGGCACTTTCAGCTCTTCCAGGGCGATGTGGAGAGCATCGACCGTGGCCAGCTTCTGCCTGAAGCCGTATTGCTTGCGGATGGCTGCCACCGGGTGGGCCGAATTGATGATCAGGACTCCGTCATCGGACATCCCGGCGTCAACCTTGGTGACGCTCATGACGGAAGGATCCAGCACCACGACCACATTGGGGGCGTAAACCTTTTCACGGATGCGGATGGGTTGGTCGGAAATGCGCAGAAAAGCCGTCACCGGCGCCCCGCGGCGTTCGGGACCGAAACTGGGGAAAGCCTGGGCGTATTTGCCGCTGCTGATGGCCGTCTGGGCCATGAGTTCGGCCGATGTGACCGCCCCCTGCCCCCCACGGCCGTGGAACCTGATTTCAATCATGTCCTTCTCCTGGCCAGATTAAATGTGTAGTTAAAAAAAGGCGCCGACGCTTGAGGACTTGGCTTCTGCGCGGCGAGGGGCGGCGAAAGGCTCTGGTTCTTGGCAAAATGTTCCGCGAGAAGGGCGAAACTTAATATACAGGAAATTATCTATGGCCCTGTCCGCCACCGAATTATTCCAATATACCTGAATTTAAAAGCGGTTACAAGGGCTCTTTGCATAAAAAATGCCATTTCACCCCGAGAAACGTTGAAAGACAAGGCCGGTCTTCAAATTAGCAAATGGCCGAGTCAGCGCCCGGAGAGCGCCGATTCGGCCAGTCATTTTTCAAAAGCTTCTATGGGCCGGTCGCGGAGCGATACCGCTGTTGGGCGGGGGCCGCCTCCCGGCCTTCGGCCAGCGCCCCGGCCGCCCGGTTTGAGCGGACGGCCGGGACGGGGCCAGGGCCTGGCTAGTTGGCGTCGATTTCCCGGTCTTGTTTGGCCAGGTGGGTGTGGAGCAGTTTGTGGGACTTGTGCCCGCCGGGTTCGCCCAGGTAGTCACGGTAGATGGCCTGGATTTCCGGGTTTTCGTGGCTCTTGCGGAGCGGCAGCTTGCGGTCGTCCTCATAAAGGCCGGCGATGCGCTTGGCCCGGAAGTTGATGTCCTTGCTGATGGGCTGGCCGCCGCCGGCGATGCAGCCGCCCGGGCAGGCCATGACTTCGATGAAGTCCCAGCGATTGCGGTTGCCGCGCTTGATGGCTTCCATGACCTGGCGGGCGTTGCCCAGACCGTGGGCCACAGCCACGCGGATCTGGGTGCCGTCAAGGTCAATGTCGGCCTCGCGGATGCCGCCCATGCCCCGGACGGTGTTGAATTCGACATTTTCCAGGGTTTTGCCGGTCACCACTTCATAGGCGGTGCGCAGGGCGGCTTCCATGACCCCGCCAGTGTTGCCGAAAATGGTGCCGGCGCCGGTGCCCTTACCCATGATGGGGTCATATTCGGCCGGCGGAATGTCGTTGAAGAAGATGCCTGAGGACTTCAGGAGCTTGCCCAGTTCCCGGGTGGTCAGGACATAGTCGACATCCTGATAGCCGCTGGACCGCATTTCCGGCCGCAGGGCCTCGAATTTTTTGGCCGTGCAGGGCATGATGGAGACGGAAACGATCTTCTTGGGGTCGATTTTCTGTTCCTGGGCGTAATAGGTCTTGGCCAGGGCCCCGAACATCTGCTGGGGGCTCTTGCAGGAAGAGTGGTGCTTGACCAGTTCGGGATAGAAGAGTTCCAGGAAGTTGATCCAGCCCGGGGAGCAACTGGTGATCATGGGCATATCCCAACCGTTCTTCAGGCGGTCGAGGAATTCGGTGGCCTCCTCCATGATGGTCAGGTCGGCGGTGAAGTTGGTGTCCAGCACCCGGTCAAAGCCCATAAGCTTAAGGGCGCCGACCATCTGGGAGGTGATGACGGCGCCGGGTTCCCCGCCGAAAAGTTCGCCCAGGGCCACGCGGACGGCCGGGGCGGTCTGGACGATCACCACCTTGTCGGGATCGTTGATGGCCGCCATGACTTTTTCAGTGTCGTCCTTGACGGTGATGGCCCCGGTGGGGCAGATGGCCGAGCACTGGCCGCAGTAGGTGCATTTGACCTTGCCCAGGCCTTTGCCGAAGGCCGGGGTGACGGTGGAGTCAAAGCCGCGGTTGGCGAAGGTGTAGACGTTGACGGTCTGCTTTTCCGAGCAGACGCGCACGCAACGGCCGCAGAGCACGCATTTGTTCTGATCGCGGACAATGGACGGGTTGGAGTCGTCAATGGGCCAATTGGGTTTCTTGCCCTGGAAGCGCACTTCATGGACGCCCATTTCCAGGGCCAGTTCCTGCAGTTCGCAGTTCTGGCTGCGGTCACAGGTCAGACAGTTCTTGGGGTGATTGGCCAAAAGCAGTTCCACCACCAGTTTGCGGGCTTCGCGGACTTTTTTGGTGTTGGTCTTGACCACCATGCCTTCGGCCACCGGAAAGGCGCAGGCCGCGGCCAGGGCCCGGGCGCCCGCCACTTCCACCACGCAGACCCGGCAGCCGGCATAGGGCTTGATGTCGAAATGGTGGCAGAGGGTGGGGATATGAACGCCGATCTTGCGGGCCGCCGCCCAGATCGAGATGCCGGCCGGCACGGTCACGGCTTGGCCGTCTATAGTTAAAGTTACGTTTTTACTCATTTCTTTGCCTCCCCCTATCTCTTGGTCACGGCCTTGGCCTTGCGGCAGACATCAATACAGGAACCGCACTTGATGCATTTGGCGGTATCGATGACGTGCGGCAGCTTCTTTTCACCCTCAATGGCCTCCACCGGGCAGACCTTTTTACAGGCGCCGCAGCCGATGCACTTTTCAGGATCGATCCAGTAGTTCAGGAGATCCGTGCACTGCTTGGCCGGGCAGGTCCGGTCGTAGATATGGGCTTCGTACTCATGCCGGAAATACTGGAGGGTCGAAAGAATCGGGTTGGGGCAGGTCTGGCCCAGGCCGCAGAGGGCCGAAGCCTTGATGTTGCGGGCCAGTTCCTCCAGCAGTTCGATGTCGCCCCGCTTGCCTTTGCCCTGGGTGATGTTTTCCAGGATTTCCAGCATCCGGGTGGTGCCCTCCCGGCAGGGGGTACACTTGCCGCAGCTTTCCGACCGGGTGAAAGTCAGGAAGAAACGGGCCAGATCCACCATACAGGTGTCTTCATCGACCACCACCAGACCGCCGGAACCCATCATGGCCCCGGCTTCGATCAGAGAATCGTAGTCCACCGGCCGGTCGATCATCGAGGTCGGGAGGCAGCCGCCGGAGGGGCCGCCGATCTGCACGGCCTTGAATTTCTTGCCGTTCAGAATGCCGCCGCCGATGTCGAAGATGATCTCGCGCATGGTCATGCCCATGGGGATCTCGGCCAGACCGGTGTGCCGAAGCTTGCCGGTCAGGGCGAAGACCTTGGTGCCCTTGGACTTTTCAGTGCCGAACTGGGCGAACCACTTGCCGCCTTGCAGGATGATGGCCGGAATATTGGCCCAGGTTTCCACGTTATTGTTGTTGGTGGGCTTTTTCCACAGGCCGCTGATGGCCGGGAAGGGCGGCCGCGCCGTGGGCATGCCGCGCTCGCCTTCAATGGAGTGCAGAAGGGCCGTCTCTTCGCCGCAGACGAAAGCGCCGGCGCCTTCTTTGATCTTGAGGTGGAAATTCCAGCCGCTGCCCAGGATGTTGTCGCCCAGAAGGCCCATCTGCGTGGCCTGCTCGATGGCCACTCTCAGACGGTGCACGGCCAGGGGATATTCGGCCCGGACATAGATGTAACCCTCGTCGGCCCCGATGACATAGGCCCCGATGCACATGCCCTCCAGCACCCTGTGGGGGTCGCCTTCCAGGATGGAACGATCCATGAAAGCCCCGGGGTCGCCTTCGTCGGCGTTGCAGACCACATATTTCTTGTCGCCGTCGGCCCGCCGGCAGAGTTCCCACTTGACGCCGGTGGGGAAACCGCCGCCGCCGCGTCCGCGCAGGCCCGATTCCTTGACCTCGGCCAAAAGGCTGATGGTGTCGTGTTCTTTCAGGGCCTTGGCCAGGGCGGCATAGCCGTCTTCGGCGATATATTCCTCGATGTTTTCCGGGTTGATATGGCCGCAGTTGCGTAAGGTCAGGCGGTTCTGCTTGGCGTAGAAGTCGATGTCGCGGTATCTGACCGTGGGTTCGGCGCCTTCGTGGCCGCGATACAGCAGACGGTCGACCGGCTGCCCGCCGCCGCGGATGGTCTTTTCCACGATCTCGGCCGCATCTTCGGGCTGAACCCGGACATAGAAGATGTCCTGGGGATAGACGATGACCAGGGGGCCCATTTCGCAGAAACCGTGGCAGCCGGTGATGACCAGATCCACGCTTTTATCTAGTCCGAAACGTTCCAGTTCGCGCTCAAAGGCCTCGACCAGGAATTTGGCCCCGGAGGCGGTGCAGCCGGTGCCGCAGCAGACCATGATGTGTTGTTTGACGCCGCCGTAGGGTTCGGCCTCGGCCTGGTGGCGGATAGCTATTTTAGGCTTGGCCTGCTTGCGGAATTCCGCCAGCTGGTCAAAATTTTCCATGCGCGGGAATACGGGTGATTTTTTCATATTCTACCCCCTTACTGCCGGTATTTGTCCAGAATTTCCGGAATGGCGTCCGGGGTCAGGCGTCCGTGGGTGCTCTGATCCACCATCATGACCGGGGCCAGCCCGCAGGCGCCGATGCAGGCCACGGTTTCCAGGGTGAACTGGAGGTCGTCGGTGGCCTTGCCGGGAGCTACGCCCAAGTTTCCCTTCAGGGCGTCGAGAATTTTGCTCGCGCCGCGAACGTGGCAGGCCGTGCCCTGGCAGGTGCGGACAATATGCTTGCCGCGCGGTTCCAGGTGAAACTGGGCATAAAAAGTGACCACCCCGTAAACTTGGCTGATGGGCACCACCAGACGTTCGGCGATGGCTTCCAGGACGGGCACCGGCAGATAGCCGTAAACGTCCTGGGCGCCCTGCAGAACAGGTATCAAAGCGCCGTTGACCACCTCTTTATAGCGCTCGAAAACCGGCTCCAGCTTGCTCAGATCCAAGCATTCGCATTTTGCTTGGGGATTGCTGTTCATAATTCAGAACCTCCTCCGTGGTTGATTTCAACACGTGACTCATCAGTCGAAAATTTCGGAAACCGCTCCCTATGACTCCGGTCACGACTGACACTCGACAAGAAAACACCATAATCCACAAGCCCAGTCCGTCTTGACCCAGGCATCGGCCTCGGCATCTAAGGCGGCAAGCTATCAGCACTTATATCTTGATTTAAAGCAGTATAACCTATTTTAGACGCTGGGTAAACATAATTTTTGAGGCCGACCGCAAAAAAAATGAACCCCGGCCCTGGGGCCTGTCCGGAAAGGATGGCCTCGTTAAAAGTCCCCCGTCCGGTCCTTCAGGGCAGGCCTCAAACATGACCTATAATCAAGGTTGCCATCCTGTCCGGTGCGGACAGCCTTTAGGCTCTGTCAATAAATAAGCTATACATCTCCCTGGCGGCGTTGCTCCGGCTTTGGCCGCCAGCAATCCGGCCAAAGCCGGAGCGCCTGGCCAGGAAAACGTATAGCTTATTTCTTGGCAGCCCTTAGCGGCGGAGATCCAGGGAGAAGCTTTTGGTCAGGCGACCGGCCTCGTGGCCCAGGGCCACGACTTGATCAATGCTGGTCAGGGCTTCGGCGGGCAGGGCCTCCATGACCTGCTCCACCAGACGAATGATGTCGGTGAAGCCGATGGCCCCGCTGATGAAGAGATCCACGGCCTCTTCGTTGGCGCTGCAGAGGATGGCCGGGGCCGTGCCGCCGACGCGGCCGGCCTCTTCGGCCAGGGCCAGGGCCCGGAAGGTCTCCCGGTCGGGCTCCTCAAAGGTCAGATGACCGTGCCACTGGTTGAAGGCGTAACGTGGCAGTTCCAGGGGAAAATAATTAACCAGGCCGGGGTTCGGGGACTGGGGCAGCAGAGGCCAGCGCTCGGGGTGGCTGAGGGCGTAGGCGATGGAGAGGCGCATGTCGGTGGGCCCGGCCTGATGCATCTGGGAGCCGTCATGATACTCGACAATGGAATGGACCACGCTCTGGGGGTGAACCGCCACTTCGAGCCGGTCATAGGGCAGATTGAAGAGATGGTGGGCCTCAATGAGTTCGAAACCCTTGGTCATCATGGTGGCGGAATCGCAGGTGATTTTTTGGCCCATGCTCCAGCGGGGATGGCTCAGGGCCTCCTCAACGGTCACTTTTTCCAGGTCTTCGAGCTTCAGGCCCCGGAAGGGGCCGCCGGAGGCGGTCAGGATCAGGCGACGGATATGGCGGCCGCTGAGGCCCCCGAGGATCTGGAAGATGGCCGAGTGCTCGCTGTCCACCGGCCGGATCTCGGCCCCGGATTGGGCGGCCAGGGGCATGATCAGTTCCCCGCCGCAAACCAGGGATTCCTTATTGGCCAGGGCTATGGTCAGACCGGCCCGGACCGAGGCTAAAGTGGGCAGCAGGCCGGCCCGGCCGGCAATAGCCGAAAGCACTACGTCCGCTCCGGATTGGGCGGCCGCGCTGATCTGGCCTTCGGGACCGCAGAGAATTTCCGGCAGGGGGTTGACCCCCAGATCAATCAATATCTCGCGCAGTTGCCCACATTCCTCCGGGCCGTAGACGGCCGCCACCCGGGGACGGTGACGGGCCACGGCCGGGGCCAGCAACCCCACTTTGCGGCCGCAGGCCAGGGCGCTGATTTCAATTTTATCCGGGAAAGCCTCGGCCAGGTTCAAAGCGCTTTGCCCGATGGAGCCGGTGGCCCCCAAAATAGCCAGTTTCATATCTCCCCGCTTCGTAATCCTTATTGTCGCCAGCCCAGATTTTCTCTTTTTACAGGCTGAATGTCAAGCCCGCCGGGGCGCCCTGGCCGGGGACCTCATTTAGGTATTTTTTAGTTGACAAATATCGGGACAGTGCTACAATAACTACAAAATATGTTATATAGATTTGACCAATCCCGGGAAAGGAAATTGGAACCAAGGGAATCTCTAAAATACAAATTTTCTTAAAGTCGGACTGCTGCCGGCCAGTGGGGCTGAATCAGCCTCAAAGGAGGTGCTTCATGAAATTGGGCAGTAAAATCATCCTCGGCTTCATCGCCACCTGCGCCGTCTTCGTTCTCTTGTCGGCCTTGATAATTATTTCCCTGAGCTCGGTGCGTCAAGGCGCCGCCGAATTGGAACAGACGGTCATGCCCAATTACGCCGCAGCCAGCAGCGTGCAGTATTCGGTGGTCATCGAGGGGCTTTTCACCCTGGATTACAATTACAGCTCCAACCCTGAAAGCTGGGATACGGCCCGGCTTTTCAGGGGGAAGATCAAGCCGATTCTGGCGAGCCTCAAAAGCGGCCAGACCCAGAAATTTATAGCTCAAAATCCGGAAGTGGCCGGGCTGATCAAAGGCCTGGAAGCCAACTATCAGGCCTTTGAGGCCCTCACGGCGGGCCTGCCGGAAAATTTAAAGCAGATCGACCTGCCCCGGGCGGCCGTGGCCGCCGGCTATGATGAATTCGTCAAGGTCTGCCGTGAATTCTACGCCGATCAGAACAAACTGCATTTGGAAGAATTGCGCGGCGGAGCCGACCTGCGGCAGGCTGAACGGCGCAGTGGCCGCATGGCCGATATTACCACCCTGAAGAACGAGGCCGAGGAACTGATCATTTACACCTTGAGGGGCCTTTTGTACCGTGACCTGAGTTATTTCGACAAAGCGCTGGCCAGCGCGGACCAGGTCAGCGCCCGCATCGGCAAAATGGAATCCGAATCCGGCGCCGACAACAGCCGGCAGCATTTAAGCAAACTGAAAAACCTGGTCAGCGGCGCCCGGAGCAATTTGACGGCCCTGAAGGCCGCCTCTGACGTCAACCTCAGCAGCACCCGGCAACTGGCCGAAATTCGCGACGCCACCCTGCTCAGCGCCAGCCAATTGGGCCAGGCCATGTACGATATAACTTCAAAGGTCACCGGGCAGACCAGCCGGGCGGTCAGCCGGGTGGTCTGGACCCTGGCCGTCGGCCTGGCCGCGGCCCTGGCCGTCAGTATGCTCATGGCCATGCTGATCAGCCGCAGCATTACCAAGCCGATCAATACCGTGGTCAGTCAATTGACCGACGGGGCTCAGGAGGTGGACAACGCCTCGGAGCAGTTGACCACGGCTTCCGACACCCTGGCCAAAGGCGCCACCGAAAATGCGGCCAGCCTGGAAGAGACCAGCGCGGCCCTGGAAGAGCTGTCGTCCATGACCAGGCGCAATTCCGACAACGCGGCCGAGGCCAACGCGCTGATGAATGAAGAAGCCAAGGCGGTCCAGGTGGCCGACCAGTCCATGCAGGGGGTCATCGCGGCCATGGAGGAGATCTCCGTCTCAGGCCATGAGATCTCCAAGATCGTCAAGACCATTGACGAGATCGCCTTCCAGACCAACCTTCTGGCCTTGAACGCGGCGGTGGAGGCCGCCCGGGCCGGGGCGGCCGGCAGCGGTTTCGCGGTGGTGGCCGACGAGGTGCGCAACCTGGCCACCCGCTCGGCCGACGCGGCCCAGAATACGGTCAAGCTGATCGCCCATACCATCAGCAACATCAATTCCGGCTCGGAACTGGTCAACAGCACGGCTGAAAATTTCAAGATCGTGGAGAGCCAGTCGGCCAAGATCGCCGATATCCTGGCCGGGGTGGCCGAGGCCTCCCAGCGGCAGAGCCAGGGCATCGGCCAGATCAGCATCGCCATGAACGAAATGGACAAGGTCACCCAGTCCAACGCCGCCTCGGCCGAGGAATCGGCCGGCGCCGCCGGGCAGCTTTCCAATCAGGCCGGGAACCTCATAGAGGCGGTGAACAAACTGACCGTTCTCTTCTACGGCGTTCACCACGGCAACGGGCTCAACGGTTATGTCCCTGGCGGCCGCTGCCGGAAAGCGGAACTCCCGGCCCGGGCCAACGGCCACGGCCCGGCCCAGAGCCTCAAAATCCAGAGCCAAAGCTCGATTCCGGACGATAATTTCGACTTTTGATCCGGCGCCCCAATCCGGATCAGATAAGAGAGGGGCAGCCCTGAATATCGGGCGGCCCCTCTTGGCCGTCAAAGCCGCTTGGGGGACGGGCGGCAACACGCCTTCGGCCCGGTCGCCCCAGGTTGGTCCGGGCTCCGCCCTGGCTATTTACCGGTGGCCTTGTCGAAGGCTCGGGCGAAGCCGGCCATGGACTTGCCGATGGCCTGGATGGGGGTGCAGTAGCAGATGCGGAAGTGGCCGGGGGCGGAAAAGCCCCGGCCGGGCACGGTCAGGATTTTTTCGGCCTTCAGCAGGTCCACGAAAGCGGCGTCGTCGGCAATGGGGGTCTTGGGGAAAAGGTAGAAAGCCCCGCCGGGCACGGTCAGTTCGTAACCTATTTTCTGGAGGCCTTCAACCATCAGGTCGCGGCGTTCCTCATAAAGGCCGACATCCACGCTGACGCCCTGCAGTTCGCCCACGGCCAGTTGGGCCAGGGAGGGGGCGCTGACAAAGCCCAGAATGCGGTTGGCCATGACCATGGCCTCAAAGAGGGGGCCGGAATCGGGCATATCGGGGTTGACGGCCGCGTAGCCGATGCGCTCGCCGGGCAGGGACATGTCCTTGGAATAGGAAGTGCCGATGACGCTGTAGGGGTAGGCCGGAAAGACCGAGGGCACGAAGGCCCCGCCATAGACCAGTTTGCGGTAGGGCTCATCGCTCAGAAGATAGATGATGCGCCCGTTCTTCCGGCTGGCCTCGGTCAGAAGCCGGCCCAGGGCGGCCAGTTCCTCGCCCTGATAGACGACCCCGGTGGGGTTGTGGGGCGAATTGATCAAGACGGCCCGGGTCTGGGGGGTGATTTTTTCGGCAATGGCCTGGATGTTGAGGTGGAAGCCTTCGCCGCTTTCGGCCGGCACCAGCTTGCCGTCGAAGTTGTCGGCATAGAAGTTATATTCCATGAAATAAGGTTTGGGGGTAATGACCTCGTCGCCCGGGTCTAAAATGGCCTTAAGGGTGATGTTCAGGGCTCCGGCCGCGCCCACGGTCATAATGACGTTATTGGCGCTGAAGGGGTTTTGCAGATACTGCCCCTGCTCGCGGCTCAGAAAGGCGGCCACCTTTTCCCGCACCTGGGGGAAGCCGGCGTTGGGCATGTAGCCGTGGAGGCCCGGCCGGTCTTCCTCAAGGAGGCGGAGGAGAGTTTCCTTCAAGACCGGCGGGGGCGGCACATCGGGGTTGCCGAGAGAAAAATCATAGACGTTTTCCCCCCCGTACTGGGCTTTCATTTTGGCCCCTTCCTCGAACATCTTGCGGACCATGGAGGAGCCGGCGGCGGCGGCCGTCATTTTCTTGCTGATGGACATCTTGTTTTCCTTTCTGACTTGTCGGCTTTTCTGCTGCCCGTTCTCTTTCCCGCCCGGATTCCGTGCCGAACGGGCTTGAACCATATCTATCGGTCTTTTTCCTCCAGCCTTCGACAGGCCTGGATAACGGCCTTAAAAATATTCTGGACCGCCTCCGGGGACAGCGGCCGGGCCTGACGGCCCAGGCGCGCCAGTATTTCGGCCTCCCTGGTCGGGTCGAGAACCGGGCGGCCGGCGGCCTTTTTCAGGCGCCCTATTGCCAGGGCCAGGGCGGCCCGTTGCTTCAGAAGTTCCAGCATTCGCCGGTCGAGGCGGTCGATTTCCGAGCGGAGTTGATCCAGGCGAGGCTCAGTCATGCCGTACCCTCATAAAAAAACCGCCGGCGGTCTGGTCGGCGGTTGAGTAAGAACTATGGCAGAGACTCTCAGACCTCACCCTCCAGACCCGGGCAGACATAAAAATACCAGATTTCAGATCCCTGACAAGAACTTTGAAAATCAGCGGTCAGATTCCTGGAAAGCGTGAAAAACATGATAAGCCACGATGTCTTTTGATTTTGAGCGGCCGGCGCCCGCCTGATTTTCGGAAATAATAGCACCCCGTTGAGCGGCTGTCAAGATCGTCTCTCAGCCAGTCAGCCAGGCTCGCCTGTTCGCCTCGTTCGCTTTGACTTTCTTGTCGATTTCCCATAATATAATATTATATGATGCAAC
>JAISFR010000082.1 GCA_031263565.1 Candidatus Adiutrix sp.
GGGGCTGACCTGAGGCGCGAAAGCCGCCGGGGCGGCCCCCAGCTTCACGCTCTCAAGATACCAGTCGGCGGCGGCCAGGGCCTCGCTTAAGGCCGCTTCCATATCCAGGTAACGGAAAGTGCCCAGACGGCCGACAAAGGTGCAGCCGGTCCCGGCCCGGGCCAGGGCCAGATATCGATCCAGCCGGGGGTTGTGGCCCGCGAAAGGCACCGGGTAATAGGGGATGTCGCGCTCGCCGCATTCGCGGGAAAATTCCCGGTGGGCGATGGTGCCCCCGTGCTCTTCCCAATAGCTGAAGTGCTTGTGCTCCACTATCCGGGTATAGGGGACCTCCTGGTCGGCGTAATTCATGACCGCGCAGCCCTGGTAGTCGCCGACGTCGGTGAACCAGTCGAAATCCAGGGTTCTGTAAGGCAGGCGGCCGCCCTGATAATCGAAATACCGGTCCAGCGGGCCGGAGTAAAAAAGGTGGTCAAAGCCGGCCTTCATCGACGGGTCATAGGGCCGGTTCAGCCGCAGTTCAACCGCCGGGTGGTCGAGCATGTTTTCCACCAGCCGGGTGTAGCCGTGAACGGGCAGCCCCTGATATCGGTGGCGGAAATAGTTGTCGTCGTAATTGAAGCGCACCGGCAGGCGCTTTAAGACCCAGGCCGGAAGCTCTCTGGGCTCGCGGCCCCACTGTTTTTTGCTGTAGCCGTAAAAAAAGGCCTGATAGAGCTTTTCGCCCAGAAAGGCCAGGGCTTGTTCCTCGAAATTCCGGGGTTCCCCGATGCTTTTGTCGCCCAGTGATTCCACCAGGGCCCGGGCCTCCCCGGGGCTGAGGGCCGCCCCGAAAAACTGGTTGATGGTCATCAGGTTCAGCGGCAGGGAATAGACCCGCCCGCGGCTGGTGGTCTTGGTCCGCAGGATATACGGTTTAAAGGCGCTGAAACGGTTGACGAAGTCCCAAACCCTCTGGTTGTCGGTATGGAAGATGTGCGGCCCGTGAACATGGACCATGATGCCCGTGCCCGGATCCACCCGGCTGTAGCAATTGCCGGCCACATGGTCCCGCTCGTCAATTATCCGAACCCGGCAGCCGCTCTCGGCCAGAGTCCGGGCCAGGGCGGCGCCGGTCAGCCCCGCCCCGACAATCAGAATATTTTTCATCAGCCACCAGATCCAAATTGCCGCCGGCGGGCGCCGCCGGGGCGGGCTTCACGGCCGCGCCGTCTCATCGCCGTCCCCCCTCATCGCCGTCTCCCATTGACCACCAAACTATTTTCGGAATTTTATCATAGTGACCTCAAGCGGGACAAGGGCAAAAAACAGGGCGACGACAGTTTTTGCCGGCCGGCAGCGGGAGTGACCGTCAAGGTGAAAACGATCGGGTCGATTTTTGTTCAGGCGGCTTCGGTCCTGGCCCGGTTCCAGGCCATCAGCCGGGGGGCCAGGCCCAGGCCCAGGCCGGCCGCCGAACAGATGACGCCCACCAGCATGGGGTGGAGGTGGCCGATCAGGCCGGGGGCGGCCAGGCCGGTATATTTCAGGGACGTTGGGGCGTAGGCCAGGAAGTACCAGCCCAGGGCGCCGACGAGGCCGGCCAGGGAGGCCGACCAGCCCAGGCTTCGGGCGAGCCCGGCCCCACCGATGATCAGGGCCAGATAGGGCGCCCACATGGCCGCGGCGACCAGGGTCCAACTGGTGGCGCAGATAATGGCGATGATGGACGAACTGTTTTCCGCCACCAGGCCGGCGGCCAAGGCCCCGCAGATGACGGCCAGGCGCCATTTCCAGCCCTCAAGCTTGCCGCCCAGGACATCCCGGCCCAGGCAGGCGCAGGAAACGTGCAGCAGGGCCGAGGCCGTGGAAAGGGAAGCCGAGACAATGGCCAGGGCGAAAATCTGCACCCCGAACGGCGGCATGACCAGGCGGACGATGGCCGGAATGACCTGATCGGCCGAGGGCACGTCCGGCCCTAAAATAAGGCGGGATATGGCCCCGACAAAGAGGGCCCCTCCCAGTAGAATCGCGATGACCAGCATGCTCACCGGAATGATGCTGGCGGCCTGTTCCCGGCTCTTCAGGGCGAAATGGCGCTGAATCATCTGGGGCTGGGCCCACATGCCCACCGAGGTGACCATCATCAGGAAGACGATGTTGAAGCCGGCCGGGCCGGAACTCAGGGCCAGGTAGCCGTTGTTGGCCGCCGGGGTGGGCGGAAGGGCGGCCAGCCCGTTAAGAGCCGTGATCGGACCGCCCGCCTGGCGCAGGGCGAAGTAGACCAGGAGCAGAACGCCGACGGTCATGATCAGACCCTGGAAGGCCTCGGTATAGAGCACGGCCCGCAGCCCGCCCCACAGAACGTTGACAGCCACCAGGCCCACCAGTATCCACAAGGCCTGGCTTTCACTGATGCTGACGGCGCTGGTCAGGATGATGGCCCCGCCTTTGAAGACGGCCGAGCAGTAGATCAGAATGAGCACACCTGACAGGGCCCCCAGCATGACGCCCAGCCCGCGCGAACCGAAGCCCTTGGAAAAGATTTCGATGGGGGTGGAGGCCTCCAGCTTTTCCTGAAGGCGGCGGGTGGGCCAGGCGATGTATTTATAGACCATCCAGCAGCCGAACCAGACGCAGCCCATGGTCACCAACTGGATCTGGAGCCCCATGGAATGCCCGAGGCCCGCGAAGCCCACCAGGGCCACGGCCGAGACATAAGTGGCCACATAGGCGAAGGCCTGGGCCACGGCGCCGATTTTACCGGGCAGAAGGACATTCTTCCCCTTGGCCAGCCAGGTCAGAAGCATCAAAAACAGTCCGTAGCCTATCCACAGGCTGATGATAAGCGCGCTCATTTGCTGATCTCCAAAATCCTGAGACTGATTCTGACCAGAGACCACAGGGCCCCCCAGACGATAGAGCCGCAGACGAGAGTCATCCAGATGTCCATGTTCAACATAATTCTTCTCCTTGTTGATGAATTTGGGCAGCCGGGGGAGCTGGCCCTCCCCCGGCTGCCACACTGCCGTGCATAATATACGGCCACATCTTCCCGGACGGTCATCGGGTTTCAGATATTATGGCCGCCTCGCCCAGATGTGGCGACCTCATATGCGGTTCCTGTTCGCCGGGCCGGAATTCTGTTTACAGCTTCCCACCTTTCAAGACGCTGTGCGCCAGGTCTGGCGCACCATTAAAAAAGCCGCCGGTCCCTTGGGGACCGGCGGCTTAATCAAATATATCAAGACGGCTTAACTGGTCCCGCTGTTATCCCGGCAGCTGAAAAAAAAGCCAAAAAACACGAAGGAGGCCCGCGTCCTGATGTTCGTGATTTTGTTGCCGCCAGCGGAGATCATGTTTGGCCTTTCGATTTTGGATGTAACGGACGTTAAACGCGCTCTTTCAAGTCTGAGGCAGGATATACCACTTCCAGCCGGTTGTCAATAGTGGTCAAGGCTGATTCAGGGCAATCGCTTGAAAAATATAACTATTTGAATTTATTATTAAAAATTTACAACCCCAAAATTTATTTGTCAATAAATTCAAATGCTTACTCGTTTCAAGCGATTGCCCTGGGACTGATTGTCAGGGTTGATTTTTATAGATAACTCCAGCTTAAGCCCGCGCACAGCGCGAGGTTTATGCTGGAATTATCCCTTCATGGCGGAACGATATGACAGAGGCCCGTCTTCCCCATCGAAATAAAAGTGTTCCTCCAGAAAGTCAATAAGCCTCTGCCCTATGGTCTGGCATCCTAAAGCGTTGGCATGGGCGTAATCAGGCTCATCCTTCACCATACGATAGGCCTCTTTGTTAAATCCGTTCTCGTCGACCATTTCTTGCGGCAAATCGATGAAAGGAATATCCATCTGCTTGAGTTCGTTTTGTATGACCTCTTGCTCTATGCGTGTAACTTTATGGTAAAACGCGGCCTCACAAGGAAAAGGGTTGGGGCGGTTAGGTTCCAGAACGACGACGTGTCGTCCGAATTTTTTCATGGCCTTTAAAATATCCAACTGCGGTTTGTAAAAATAATTGAAATGATCTCTGATTAAGTTTTCAGAAAACCCCGTAGTTTCTTTTACTGGCTCGTTCAACTGAAATATATCATGATAATTTGGAGGTAATTTGTGCATAGTGGACAAGAAGGGCTGCAACAAGGCATTCCAGCAATAAATCCAATCATTGTTGGCATCCTCTGGAAGGGGGATAAACGTCTCGTCTTTGATGGGCCGCAACTGTCGGGCAAAAGCAGATTTCCCGAGCACCTGAGGTTTTTTTAAAATCAGGCGGTCGCTTTCATATATAACAAATTGGCCTACAGAGGCCGGCATCAAAAAAATCAAAGAGTTGCAATATGTGTAATGGAGTCGGATGGCTGCGTTTTTTGCCCTTATGGCTTGCTTCGTATACAAATAGATAAGCGCGCTTCCCAAACAGCTACCCAGAAGAGCGACATTTATTTCCCTCATAACTTATTCTCCTCTTTGAGTGCGTTAAAGGCGGCTAAAGCCAGCTCTTCGCATACGGGATCTTGCTCGTATTCTTCCAGGTTCTGTTGTGGCTGGGATTCCGGCTGATGTCCATCATCAGGTTTAAGGCCATGCGCTTTAAAAAAATGTCCCATGACATGTTCCACTCCGGCCTTGGATACCGAACGCCCGTCCGGCATGAAGAACATTCCCCTGGTGGGGTGAGAGGCGATAATTTCGTATGAGGGAAAATAATCCACATCATCATATTCTTGCGCCAGCCAGCCAGCGGCCGCCCGCAAAACCGATTTGGAGTATATTGTGGACACCAGGACATGCCTGGGCAGAGCTGTGGCGGCCAACGGAACCGGCGAGACGGTGAGCAGAATTCTGCAGTCCGGGTTGATTTGCTGGAGCTTTTGGCGGAATAACTCCAGATCGGCCACAATTTCAACATAACTAAGATTATGGAATCTGTAGCGGGCCGAGTCGAAGTCGCCGCCCAGGCTGGTGCCAGGCACCACTGGATAAGCGGCTCCATCGTCCGTGCTGAACCAAGTTTCTGTCAGGCCGAGCGTAAAGATAAAAATTTGGCATTGCCGCATCAACTCCTGTACTTTTTCCAGATGCAGGCGCCGCAGTTCCACCAGCTCTTCAGCATTAACAAACGGATCAGGTTCTATGTTGGGCCGAAAGGGATCAACAAAGCCTTGGCCGCGTCTCCAGATATTGTCTTTAGGGACAAACTGGTTGAAAGCACGGTCGAATAATTGCAGCAATTGGCGGCTGGTGTATATGTTGCCATATCGCGCTGAGTACAAACCATAATTGTATGGTTTGTGCAGTTCTTTGGCCAAAAAAGAGGGCGCTGGCTCCAGGTCAAGAAATTCCAGCCCCTGTTTTTTCAGGGCTTGGCCGATGTGTTGCGCAAAACAGCTTCCTGCGGCCGCCAGCTTGCAGCCGATAATATCAAACTTCCGTTCATATAGCCCGCTTAACTCAAGAGAATTGACGGCGGATATCGCCGAATCCCAAAATGCCGTAAGGCCTTGACTTTTATAAGGATGTTTCACGGTTCACTCGCCGTATCGCTGTCTTCTTCACATTTTCAAGCAGCGCCAAGGACAAAATCAGGCGCCTGTCATTGTACCGTTACCTGTCATTCAAAAGCCCGCCCGGCGATGCGTTCATAGACCGCCAGGCCGGCCACCTGCTCGGAAATGCTTTTCAAACAGAAAGCCTCTTCCCCATAGAGAAAAGCTTGCGTCTGCTTATACAGACCCGGCTTAAATCTGATATCGTCGTCATCGTCCAACTCCATTTTCTCCACCGCCACGGAAACTTTTTTTGTATATGCAACTGTTCCAAAGGGCGCAGTATCAGGCGACGGTGATCGGTAAGCCATTCCACGCCCCAACGGCCCGGCGCCATCCAATTGGCCTGATATGAGAAACCGGCGCCGCTCTCGGAAATTCCCGCCCCGACATAATTGGAATATCCAGGGCACCAGCGACAGTCCCGGGCGGCGAAGGCTTGCCACGTTTCAGGCCGGCCGCCGAGATGGAAGGCCAGATCGATGACGTGGCTTGAGTTACACAAAAGCCAGTTGGCCAGAGTTTTTGCGGGCAGATTGGCGGTGATGACCCTATGTTCCCATTCGGTAAATTCGAAGTTGAAAGACTTCACCCCACCGTCCGCCTTGATATATTCAGC
>JAISFR010000025.1 GCA_031263565.1 Candidatus Adiutrix sp.
CAACGACATGGCCGTGGCCCAGGCCGGCGCGGCGGCGGTTCTGGCCGGCAAGTAATTTTCGGCGGCTCACCCGCCATTCATCAGCCAGGGGCATTTTCCCCCGGGAGGGGCGGAGAAAACATCTTTGCCCCTTCTTATTTTTTGGCTACCCCGCTCCTTCTCATCAAAAAAAGACCTATAGATGGCTATAAAACAATAAATATAAAGTATTTAAATTGACATAAGGTCGAAGTTAAGTTATGTCAGGAAACCCTGGCCTTTGAATGTCAATTCAACTGTCCCTGCAATTACAGAAAAACCTTGTACGAAATGTTGAAGGTCTTTCCGATGCGCTTGGCCATTTCCAGGGTGATTGGGCGAACACTTTTTTCCATTTCGGAAATATGGTGCTGTCTGACTCCCAACTGGTCGGCCATTTGCTTCTGGGTAAGGCCCTCACGAGCCCGAAGTCCCTTTATCATATCCCCGGGATGGGTATCGGGAAACACTTCCTCAGCCGTATACAGCTCGTCGCCTTCATCGTTGACCGGCCGTATTTCATGGCCGGCCAAAGCCAGTACGCCCTTGAGCGCCTCAGCCACCAACTTTGATTCTGGGGCTGGCACAACCAGGGAGATATTTATTTCAACTGATTCGCCGGTAGTCTGCATTCTCATGTGTGCCGGCATAGCGCACCTCCAAAATTCGCCTGACGTTGTCCACGACCAGCCACACCGCGACGTAGACGGTCCGCCCCTTGTTCAAATGACAATGGCGCAGATCGACATTTTTGCCCTGGCCTTTTACCGGGCCGTAGTGCGGCCAGTTACGGCGCTCGGGGCCTTCTTCCTCAAGTTCGCGCCGCAACAAGTTAAGGGCGGACTTGATGGTTTCAGGGAGTTTTTCTTTTTGTTTTTCGGCCTTGCCGGAGAAGGACACCAGCCAAGGCCCGCTTTCCTGTTTTGCCATATTTTTTGGTGTCGGCCTGACTTCCTCAAGGATGATTTTATTATACCTGTTACAGGTATAATGTCAAGAGGAAACCGATATGCGGGAATTTCTCGCCGGCTGATTGAACGAACTGGCAGAGGCCCGTCATAGGGAAGACCTTGGCCCCCAGGAAGCCGGGGAGAAAGCCCACGGCCGGGCAAATGAGTATACTGGTCCCGGAATTAAAGCGGCTCGTCGAAGTCGTCCGACATCTATAATTTGGCCCTCGCTTTCCAAGAATTGCCAAAAGCCATGCCCCTCAGGCGGCGATATCCCCGAAAATTTCCGGCAGGAGGACCTGGAAGCGGGCCAGGATCATCTTCATGATCTCCCTCATCTGCGGGTGCGAGGCCGGGGCGCAGCGCAGGGTCAGCACGTGCCGCCATTGGCGCAGGTTGGCGGTCATGACGATTTCGGTCGCAAGGCTGTTGGGCAGCACCGTGCGGGCCTCCTGGGCCGTGGCCCCGGCGGCGGTCAGGGCCAGGTAGGCCTCTTCGGCGGCGGCCATGGCCTTGAGCCAGAGCCGGTATTTTTCAGAACCTTCCTCAAAGAAAAGCGGTTTGACGAGCACCAGGCCCCGGCCTGCCGGTCCCCGGCCGTAATTGACGTAGCGGGTGCTTTCCTGGCTGAAGGAGGCCAGGCGATGCCGCACCAGCTCATGGCTCACGCCCCGGTCGCAGACGATACGCAGACTGATGCTCTCGTGCTCGATGACCGACAGATGGCCGCTTTTAAGGAGGCCCCGCACAAAGCCGGCCGCCGATTCCGGCGTGATGCGCTCTTCGGAACGGTAGCAGGTCCGGCCGGCCCGCTCCAGCCGGGCCAGAAGCCCGGCCGGGTCCAGCGGGGTCAGGATCTCAAATTCCGGGGACACTATCTTCATCGTCAAGCTCCTTGTTTTTGACTATCATCTCCGGGGGCAGGTCGCTGAGCCAGCAGCCGCCGGACCGGCGGTAGACCTTCTCGGCCAGAAGTTCAAACAAATTCCAGACGCCGGGGCCCCGGCCGGCCGGCGGCCGCCAGTCCTCGTCCGCCAGGCGCTGCTTGACCATGTTGAAGTCGTTCAGGCTGACGGCGTTGAGGTACAGATAGGCCACGTGGAAGCAGAATATCTTGAGGCCCGGATCGTTCAGGTGCGGCATGGCCAGACGGTCCAGGGGGAAGGACCGGGCCAGGTGCAGGTGGTCGCTGGCCCAGACCGGCCAGCGCTTGAGCCGGCCCACCTGGAAGCCTTTGAGCCCCGGGTGATAGGGCAGGATCATGGAACTGTCGTGCCAGAAGCCGTGGCCGGCCAGGTTGCGGGAGAGGTCCGAATGCCAGTAGAAGCGATGGGTCCGCAGGGCCCGGGCCTCCGGAAAGGCCCGGCGGTAGGCCGCGAGGATCTGGCCTTCGGCCCGGTCCACCTCCAGGTCGTGTTCCAAAGTGGCCATGCCCGTCAGGGGCCGGGCGTCTTCGGCCGCTGTTCGGCGCCGGGAGAGGTCCGGGTGGCAGCCCGGTTCCAGTTCCGGCCAATAGGGCGTCGGGCTGGGGGTGGAGAAAAAGACCGTGACCTTGAGGCCCAGGGCCCGCACTTTTTCCAGCACCGCCCTGGTGGCCGCTTCCGGGGCCCAGTCCGTGTCTATGCTGAGAATGATCATCGGGGTCGGCCCGGTTCCGTTTTTCTTAAGGCGGCGGCCTTGACGATCGGGGACTTTCTGGCTTTGAAGGCCCGATCCAGGCGCAGCCCGGCCACCCGGGCCAGTTCCTCATCCAGAAGGTTGAAGAGCGTGCTCAGGACCCGGACCACCCGGCCGGCCGCCTCTTTTTGGGCCCCGCTGCTCTCGTCCAGATACAGTTCCCTGGAAAGCGAGAGGCCCAGGGCCCGAACCCGGGGATGCCCGGCCAGGCCGGGCGGCAGGCAGGCCCCGCGGGCCTGGGGCCAGTTCAGTTCCGGCCACCAGCGCAGGGCGCGGAAACAGTCGCCGGCCAGATTGGCCAGGCCCGGGGGGCTCAGCCCTTCGGCCGTGGACACGGCCGCCTGGGGGCGCGGGAAGCGGCGGTTCTTTTCAAAAGGCCAGGGCCGGGCGGAGAACGAGCGGATGGTCAGCACCAGCACCAGGGGAAAATCACCCAGGCCTTCCCGGGCCCGGTCCTCGATTTCCCGGTAAAACGGCCGCACGGTGCGCTCGAAAATAAAGTCGCGGTCTTTGGGGCGCCAGTTGATCTCCCGGCCGGCGCTGGTTCGGGGCGGAATGGCCGGGCCGGGCCGATAAAGGTCCCGGCCGCCGCCGGCCCCCAGTTCCGCCGCCCAAAGCCCCCAGGGATCGGCCGCCAGGGGGCTGACCGGATAGACCACCAGAGCCCGGCCCGGCCGCCCGGCCCGGCCGGCGGCCTCCCGGACGATGCCGGCCAGGGGCGGGTCGCTGAGGCGCCAGTGCTCCAGCCGCCATTCTTCGGGGCTGAGGCCCAGGCGTCCGGCGATGGCCGGGGGCACGGCGACCGAGCTGTAAGGCAGGTTGATGATGACCGCGCTCATGGGCTTCTCAGGGCACCTATTCCGTAAGACTTGAAAACCTGATATACTTGACAAGGTCCAAACTGTTCCTTAATCGATATTTTATTGCACCGGGGAGGAATAATCAAGCTCATGCCCAGAACCGCCTCCGTTAAAACAGATCAAGTGGCCGGCCGCCTGGGGGGCCTGCGCCGGATGATGGCCGAAAATCAGGTGGCCGCCGCGCTGATCATTTCGGCGGCCAACCGGCGTTATTTTTCCGGCTTCCGGGCCGCCGACGGCCAGATCAACGAATCCAGCGGCGCTCTTCTGATCACCCGCCGGGCCCAGTACCTGCTGACCGATTCCCGATATGCCGAAGCCGCCCGCCGGGAAGCCCCCCTTTTCCAGGTGCTGACCTGCCGCCGGGGCCCGGAGGCGGAACTGGCCTCGCTGCCGGCTCTTAAACGGGCCGGGTCCCTTTGCTTTGAAGCCGAATTTCTGACTGTGGGCGCTCTGCAACGTCTGCGCCGGGCCCTGCCGGAGATCGAACTGGCGCCTTTGATCTTTGACCCGGACGCTCTCCGGGCCCGAAAAAACCCCGAAGAGATCAGGCTGGTCGCCAGGGCCCTGGCCATCACCGAGGCCGCCGTGGGCGCGCTGTTTCAAAAAATGGTCCCGGGGATGACCGAGAGGGAGGCGGCCTTTTTCCTGGAAGACGAATTCCGCCGTCTGGGGGCCGAGGGCCCCAGCTTTGAAACCATTGTGGCCGCCGGGCCCAACGCGGCCCTGCCCCACGCCTCGCCCGGCCCCCGGAAATTCCGGGAGGGCGAGCTGGTGGTGGTGGACTGCGGCGCCCGCTACCAGGGCTACTGCGCCGACCTCACCCGGACCAGGGTTATCGGCCGGGCCCGGGCCTGGCAAAAGGAGATTTACGCCATTGTCCGGCAGGCCCAACTGCTGGCCGTCAAGGCCATCGCCCCCGGGACGCCGGCCGGCGAGGTGGACCGGCTGGCCCGGGACTACATCGGCCGCCACGGTTACGGCGACTGTTTCGGCCACAGCCTGGGGCACGGCGTCGGCCTGGCCATTCATGAGGCGCCCCGTCTCTCGCCCCGCAACCCCGCGCCCCTGGCTCCGGGCCAGATAGTCACCGTCGAGCCGGGCATCTATCTGCCCGGCCGGGGCGGGGTGCGCCTGGAACAG
>JAISFR010000056.1 GCA_031263565.1 Candidatus Adiutrix sp.
CCGGAAATACAGTGTTTTTATTCGGCTTTCAAGCCGATGCCTTTGTAGTAAAGCATAGCGACGAAAATCGCGCCGCCCGCGATGTTGCCCAGGGTCACCGGAACGAGGTTGGTGATGAAGAAACCGTGCCAGGTGGCGGTCAGGGCCGGCAGGGCCACGGCGTTGTTGAGGTAGATGTCGCTCTGTCCCAGGAAGATGCCCAAGGGGATGAAGGTCATGTTGGCCACGCTGTGTTCGAAGCCCAGGGCCACGAAGGCGGTGATCGGCGGCCAGATGACCGCCGTCTTGGAGACCGCGTCGGTGGCCGTCAGGCTCATGTAGATGGCCAGGCAGACCAGCCAGTTGCAGCCGATGCCGCGCAGGAAGGCCACATCCCAGCTCAGATTGCACTTCATGTTGGCCAGGTTCACGGCATAGGCGGCCAGGGGCCGGCTGCCGTCGGCGGCCAGGTCAAACAGAAGCCCGGTCATGAAACCCAGGAAGAAAGCGACGAACATTGAACCGATGAGATTGCCGACGTAAGACAGCAGCCAGCTCCGGGCCAGTCCGCCCCAGGTGGCTTTCTTGTGAATGACCGCGCTCGGCAGGTACATGCAGTTGCCGGTGAAGAGGTCGGCGCCGGCCACCAGAACCAGAAGGAGGCCGCAGGGGAAGACCCCGCCGAAGACCAGGCGGGTCAGGTTGCCCCACTGGGCCACGGGGATGTTGGCGGCCACCTTGATGGCGAAAAGGCTGCCGAAGCCTATGTAGGCGCCGGCCAGAAAGGCCATGATCAGATTGTTGGCCACGCTCATCCTGGGCTTGCCGCCGCCGATGGTGCAGACCGACAGCATACATTCCGCCGGAGTTTTCATAACGCTCATCTGACAGATTCCTCCTTGTCCTTGAGTCGGGCTCCCGGAGGCGGGCGCCCGACAATTGCGCTTTTAGGCATTGTCCATAAATAACCTGTACATCTCCCTGGCGGCGCCGCTCCGGCTTTGGCCGCTAACAATCCGGCCAAAGCCGGAGCGCCTGGCCAGGAAAACGTACAGGTTATTTCTTAACAAGCCCTTAATGGCGAGTATTGAGGTTGTCGCCTTCGATCATATGTGTCCCGCTTTTTTCCGCGTCTCGTATCCAGCGATAAATCAGGGAGCGGTCACGGCCAAACAGCTTGCCCATCACGCTGTAAGACGGTTTGGCCAGCGAATACAGCAGCACGCACATGGCTTTCAGAGCAAGCAGGTTCTCACTTGTGCGGGCATCTCCGATTACAAAGTTGTATCCGCAGTCCTTGCATCTGTAGCGCTGTTTTCCGCGGACCCTTCCGCTCTTCACCACATTTTCAGACTTGCAACTCTTACAGTCCGGCAGAATTGAAACTCCTTAACCCTGAGATTGAAAATTTTTGGGAAGATATATGGAAAAAAGCAAACCCGGATCAGGTCAATACCCGAACCGGGGCGCTTTTCAAGATCAAGTGCGGAGCCCAGACCTCTCCCGAAGACCCGGGGGGCCCGGGACGGAAGATCTGGATTAGTTAGGCAGAGAGAGAGAGAGAGAGAGAGAGAGAGAGAGAGAGAGAGAGAGAGAGAGAGAGCAAAACACGGGCCAAAACGCCAGATTTCCAGGCGTTCAATTCAGCGGCATAATTTCCGGCGGCCCGACGGATGCTCAACGTCCTCACCTTAAACAATTGACGAAAATATCAACGGACCGAACTTGACCGATGATAGATAAATGAAACGTGCGGAATATTTATTGCTTACGGTTGCCGATCATAGCACAAGGAAAACCCTGAAGCAAGGCAAAAATCAGGGGCTGCGCATCTAATTTCAGCCGACCGAAAAAGAAGCGCCGACTTCTGCCGCACCTTTCTTGACAATGCCTTAGATTCGCCGGCCCGGCTTCCCGGTTAAAATTTTCTTGACATCCACCCGCCGGCATGATACTAAAAGAGGTTCCTGAATCAGAGCCAACCCTTGGAAGCGGGCTTTGATTTCATAGATTGCCTATGGTGACGATAAATAATCGAGAGTACAGGAAGGCTGCCATGATTCCCAAAACTTTTATGGCCAAAGAGGAAGAAGTCGACAAGAAGTGGTATGTGGTCGACGCCGGAGGACAGGTGCTCGGCCGGCTGGCCTCTGAAATCGCCCGTCGCCTGCGCGGCAAGCACAAGGCCATCTACACTCCTTACAACGATACCGGCGACTTCATCGTCGTGGTCAATGCCGACAAGGTTCGGCTGACCGGCCGCAAAATGGACCAGAAGGTTTATTACCGCCACAGCGGCTATATCGGCGGCCTGAAAGAGACCGTGGCCAAGATCCTGTTGGCCAAAAAACCCACCGACGTCTTGAAGCTGGCCGTGCGCGGCATGCTGCCCAAAAACAGCCTGGGCCGCCGCCAGTTGAAGAAGCTCAAGATCTATGCCGGCGGAGATCATCCCCACAGCGCCCAAAAGCCCGAAAAAATTGAACTGTCATAATCTTTAAGGAGAAATGGAAATGGCGGACAACAGATTTTACGCCACCGGCAAGCGCAAGACCTCCATCGCCCGGGTCTGGATGACCCCCGGGGCCGGCCAGATCAACATAAACCAGCGCCCCATCGATGAATATTTCGGCCGCGAGACCCTCAAAATGGTGGCCGAACAGGCCCTGGATCTGACCAACACCAAGGGGCGGTTCAATTTCTATATCCTGGCCGGCGGCGGCGGCATTGCCGGCCAGGCCGGCGCCGTCCGCCACGGCATCGCCAAGGCCCTGCAGGACTATGACCCGGCCCTGCGCGCCGCCCTGAAGAAGGCCGGCTTTCTGACCCGCGACGCCCGCAAGAAGGAACGCAAAAAATACGGCCAGAAAGGCGCCCGGGCCCGCTACCAGTACTCCAAGCGCTGAAAGAAACATTCCGTTGATCATTACAGGGAGCCCCGGGCCTGTTTTGGTTCCGGGGTCCTTGTCGTTTCAGGCTCGTATATAATTAGAATCAGCGAGGCAGCAAATGAACGTCGGCATTATCGGCGCCACCGGCTACACCGGATTGGAGCTCTTGCGGCTCCTGGCCCAGCACCCGGCCGCCCCCCGGGTCACGGTCATCACCTCCCGGCAGGAGCGGGACCGGCCGCTGACCGCCGTTTTTCCGGCCCTCAGCGGGCTGGCCAACTATGATCAATTGAAATTTGAAGCTCCCCAGACCGCCGAACTGGCCGGGCGGGCCGATTTCTTCTTCCTGGCCGCGCCCCACGGCGCGGCCATGGATCTGGCCCCGCCCATCCTGGCGGCCGGCGGACGGATAGTGGATCTCTCAGCCGATTTCCGGCTTCGGGACGCCGAGGTCTTCAATCAATGGTACCTGCCCCACAGCGCGCCGGGGCTTTTGTCCGAAGCCGTCTACGGCCTCCCGGAACTATATGCCCCGCAGATCCGGCCGGCCAGACTGGTGGCCAACCCGGGCTGTTACCCCACCAGCATCATTCTGGCCCTGGCCCCTTTTCTGAAAAACGGCTTTCTGGACGCTAGCCAGCCCATCATCGCCGACGCCTGTTCCGGGGTCAGCGGGGCCGGGCGGGGCGCCTTGGCCGGCAACTCCTTCTGTGAAGTGCAGGACAGCTTCAAGGCTTACAAGGTCGTAGGTCACCGCCACAGCCCGGAAATCGAGCAGGAACTGTCCGCGCTCCAGGGCCGGGATCTCCGGGTGGCCTTCACTCCGCACCTCCTGCCCATGAACCGGGGGATCCTGGCCACCATCTACGCCGCGCCCCAAAACGACGTCAACCTCGAGGGCCTGCGCGAGGTTTACCTGGATTTCTACCGGCACTCGCCCTTTGTCCGCGTTCGTCCCTCGGGCTTCGAACCTCAGACTTCCGAAGTCCGGGGCACGAATTTCTGCGACTTGAGCCTTTTTTTCGACCGCCGCAGCGGCCTGGTCAAAATAATTTCAGCTATCGACAACCTCTGCCGGGGCGCTTCAGGCCAGGCCGTGGCCAATTTCAACCTCATGTGCGGCCGGCCGGAGAGCGACGGCCTGATGCTGGCCGCCCTCCGCCCCTGAAGCGAGGGCCGCCCGTGTTTGATAAAAAAAACGAAACCCCGGCCGCGGAAACGGTCAGTCTCCCGGAGATCAAAAACCTGGTCAGGACGGTCATCTGGGCGGCCCTGATCGGGGTCGGCGGCTGGCTGTCGATTCCTCTGCCGGGGGTCCCCGTCTCGCTCCAGACTTTTTTCCTGGTCCTGGCCGGGATCATCGAGGGCCCCAAAACCGGGGCCCAGGCCGCCGGGCTTTACCTTCTGGCCGGCTTTCTGGGCCTGCCGATTTTTGCCGGCGGCCTGGGCGGTCCGGCCATCCTGATGAGCCCCAGCGCCGGCTTCGCCCTGGCCTTTCCGCTGGGCGCGGCTTCCGCCGGCTGGCTGGCCCGCCGCCCGGCCGAAGGGGTCCTGACCTTCAGGCGGGCCCTGGCGGCGGCCCTGCTCGGCCTATTCGTCATTTTTCCCTTGGGCCTCATCGGCATGATTATCAACACCCAAATGGCCCCCCAGGCCGCCGCCCTGCTGCTGCTGAATTTCGTGCCGGGCGATCTGGCCAAAGCCCTGGCCGCCGCCTCCATTTCCTCCAGCCGCACATTCCGCCGAACTTGAGGGGCAGTTCTCAAAACAGTTTGGCTTCAAGACCCTCATCTCTGCCGTTCCATCGCCCTTTGAATCGCCGCGCCGGGTCCGCTTGACTTTATCCGCTCTTTGGCTACAATTTATAAGGCGTTAAGGGAGTTGCAGGTCCGCATGTCTCTGGATAACGATACGCAAGAAAACGAGTTGCTGGCCGAAGTCCGGGCCGGGCTGAACCTGTTCAGTGTGGCTTTGAAGAACCATGCCCTGTACCCTGAAGCCAACCACACCCGCCGGGCGTCCCTGGAGAAGGCCCATAACTGGCTGAAAGACTATCTGGAGCGGGAAAGCGATCTGCATCTGACCGTGGACCGGGACAGCCTGATCTTTCAGGACGAGGTCGCCTTTCAGGACAAAGCCGGGGAGCAGCCCCTGGTCTTCCCCCTTTTCCGCGACGGCGTGCAGTGGATAGAGTTCGACGAGGGCTTGACTTTTGAGGAGCTCAATGCCTTCGCCGGCCTGATGAACCGCTTTCGCACGCTGAAGGAAGAAGCCGGGGACGACCTGGTCACGGCCATGTGGGACGCCGACTTCGCCCATATCAAATACAAGACGGCCGAAGAATTCTGGGAAAACGACCCGCTGATCGACATTGCCGCCCTTAAGGCGGCCAACGAAGAGCTCGAGGCCAGCGGGGCGGGCCGACTCATCAAAATCGGCAGCCGCACTGTGGACCAGGTGCTGGGCGTACTGAACAAAGACCAGTCCGGCCAGGGCCAGTCAGCCGACGGCGGCCAGGCCGCCCCGCCCTCCGGGGTGGCGGCGCCGACGGAAGAAGAGGCGTCGCCGCTCTTTTCCGAGCTTCTGTCGAACCTGAAGAACAGCGTTCTCAAGCCTAAAAGAGCCGGTCAGAACCTCCTGGACACGGTTCTGCCGAACCTGGGGAGCGGCGAGCCGACCCGGCCCCTCAACGCCCCGGTCTATATTGACGATTCGGCCTCGAGCGGCCAGGAGGCCCTGCCCGGGCCGGTGAACGACGAGGACGACAGTTCCCGCTCCGCCAGTGAAGCCACCGCCCGCAATCTGTTCAAAGCGGCCACTTATTACGACAGCCAGGGCCGGGACAACTTCTGGAAGCTGAGCCCGGAAGAGGAAGCCGTCCTGGCGGCCATGATCTCCGACGAAGAACATCGCAACCGCAGCCAGGACTGCCTGGAGATACTGACCATACTGCTGGACGAATCGCAGGCCCCGGGCGACGCTCGGGACGGCCGGCAGGCCCACGGGGATTTGTTGAATTTTATGGCCGCGGAAATCAGGCACGACCTGGAGTTGGGCGATTTCGCCTTCATTCGCGGTTTTCTGGAGACCCTGAAGGAGGCGGTCAAGACCGACAAGCCTTTTCTGGCCAGACTGGTGGCCGAGTTTCAGGCCAAAATCGCCGCCGGTGATGTTCTGGACGCCCTCTTGCGGGACTGGCCCCAGGACCAGGCCACCGACCGTTCTTTCGCTGAACTGCGTCTCTTCCTCTACCACCTGCCGCCGGAGGCCATTCAGACTTTCGTCGCCCTGTTGCTGAAGGGGGTCGATCCCCGGATAGAAAAAATCCTGGTGGAAGTGTCGGCCGTGGCCGCCGCCAAGCTGAACAGCCTCAATGTCGTCAAACTCATCACCCCGCTGAGGTCCGCCTCGCTCCGGGAGATGATTCAGGTCGTCAAGAACCGGCAGCTGCCCTGCCCGACCGTCCTCTTGCAAGGGCTCAGCCATTATGAGATCCCCCAGGTGCGGGAGGAGGCCGCCCGGGCTCTGCTGGAGGCCGACCCGGACAACATCAGGCATCTGGCCCATTTGATCGACGATCCCCACCTGAGCATCAACCGTCTGATCTGCGCCTACCTGGCCCTGCGCCGCATCCCCCTGGCCGAAAAACTGCTCTTTGATTACCTCAACGAAAGTTACCTTCAGGGCCGGGCCCAGAGCAAGGAACATCTTTTGAATTGCTACCGGGCCTTCGGGCTCTGTTCCTCGTCCTGGGTCATTTCGTTTTTGCGGGAAATTCTTTTTAAAAAAGACTGGAAATCACTGTTGGGCCTGGAAGGCAACTGGCACCAGCAGGGCGCGGCCCTGGCCCTGATGATGATGCCCGAACGATGGGGCGCGGCGGAGATTCTGGACGAAGCCGCCCACAGCCGCTTCCGCAGCATCCGCCAGGCCTGGCGGTCGGCGGAGAGCCTCAGAAACCAGGCCGCCTGGTAGGGGCCTGACCGGGGATGGCCCGGAAACAACTTGACGATTAATTATGTTGACCGCCGGAACAACTGTTTGTTCCGGCGGTCGGCGACCGAAGGAGCGCTTCCGCAGCACAATGAGCGTCAGCGAGACAAATATCAGCCTGGGCGAACAGCTGCTGTGGGCTTTTTTCCGTCTGGTTCAGATGGTCAAGATCCACCAGGCCAACAATCGCCTGATCATTGAAGCCATCGCCGAATTCAGGGAGGCCCTGCACCTGATCTGCCAGGAAACGGACGGGGCCAACGTGCGCCTTCACCGGGGCCGCTTCTTTCTCAATCAGGAACGCCTGAACTTCCGGCCCAGCATGGCCGCGGCCGTGACCAAGCTGATGGACTATCTCCAGGTCCGGGAGATCCAGGGCATCCGCTTTTACGAAAAGGAAGACCTGACGAATGAGGAACTGGTCAACTTTGCCCACCTGCTGAACCGGGCCGAGCGGGAAAAGGACCCGGTGGGCTGGCTCCAGGTTCAATTGGACACCGCCAACTATACCTGGATCGAGTTTCTGGTCGACCGGGAGTCCAAGCTGCTGACCACCGAGACCGCGACGGCTGAAAACGAGGCGGCCGACCCGGAAGCCGAAACGGATTATAAGCCCGAAAAGCACTATTCCAACTCGGTCTCGGCCGAGCTGGCCAGGCGGACCTACGCCCAGGTCATGGCCTCGATGGCCCGCAGGACCTATTCCCACGCCCTGACTTCGGTGCTGAACATCACCGACAAGTTCAGCTCGCAGAAAAATGTCGGCATTCAGAAATCCAAGCGGGTCATCCAGGGCATGATCGGGATTCTGACCCAGGACGAAAGCATCCTCCTGGGCATGAGCACCATCCGCAACTACGACGACTACACCTACACCCATTCGGTCAATGTGGCCATCCTGTCAATGTGCCTGGGCCGCCGCCTGGGCCTGTCGCAGACCTTCGTCGAGCAGTTGGGGCTCAGCGGCCTCTTTCACGACCTGGGCAAGGTGGATGTGCCCATCAGCCTCATCAGCAAGGCCGGCGGCCTGACCGCCGACGAATACCGGCAGGTGCAGACCCACTCCCTTCACAGCGTGCGGCAGATCATCCGCCTGAACGCCGACCACGCCCTTAAGTCGCGCCTTTTGCTGCCGCCTTTCGAGCACCACCTGGGCATCAATCTCTCCGGCTACCCCCCGACCAGCCGCAAGGCCCCTCTGAGCCTTTTGGGTCGAATTCTGGCCGTGGCCGACCACTATGACGCCATGACCTCCAGCCGTTCCTACCGGGTGGCGCCCATCAGCCCCGACATTGCCCTGAAGATAATGCTGGAAGAGGCCGGCACCGTCCTGGACCCTGTCATCCTCAAGGTCTTCGTCGAAATGATCGGCATTTATCCGGTCGGCAGCCTCCTCATCCTCAACAGCCGGGAAGTGGGCCTGGCCGTGGAAACCCCGCAGGGGTCCGAGGACGGCCTGCCGGTGGTCCTTCTGCTGGGCAAGAACGCGCACAACCAGATCATCAAGAAGGGTTACGTCAATCTCTCCGAAAAGGACGAAACCGGGCTTTTCCGAAGAAGCGTGGTCCGCTGCTGCCATCCGGCCGATTACGGGATTCAGCCGGCCAATTTTCTGATCTGAAAAGGCCGGGAGCCAGCTTTCACTTAGAATTGCGGCTGTTTTTAGAGCTTCCCTTAAGCTTGTCCAGGCCGTCGGCCACTTGGCGCAGACGCCGCCGGTCCGTAATTTTGATGGCGGTTTTTTCCTCGCTGATCAGCCCGGCGCTTTTCAAGCGGCCGAAGGCCCGGGAAATGGTCTCCGGGGTGGCTCCCAAAAGGGAGGCCAACTGGCTTTTGCTGACGCCCAGTTCGGCCGCCGGCCCGGTTCCGGCCAGATCCAGGAGAAAGGCCGCCAGGCGGGCCGGGACCTCTTTGAGGGTGATGGTTTCCAAAAGCCCGGCAAAGCGTGTCAGGCGTTGAGCCAGAACGGCCATCAGGCCAAAGGCCAGGTCGGGGTTTTGGGAGATCAGGCGGCGCAGGGCCTCCCGGGGGAAAAAGGCCGTGCGGCAGTCGCTCAGGGCCTGGGCCTGGGCCGGGTAGCCCCGGCCAAGAAAAATGGCCACCTCACCGAAAGGTTCGCCCGGGCCGAAGAGATGCAGCAACTGCTCCTTGCCGTCCGGGCTGCTTTTATAAATTTTGACCCGCCCTTCCACCAGCAGATGAAAACCCAGGCCGGGGTCGCCCTCGTTAAAGACGACCTCGCCGGCTTGGTAGCTCTTGGCGGCGGCAATGGAGGCCAGCTGTTCGATCAGTTCAGGTTCCAGGCCGCTGAAAAAGGCGGCCCGGCCGATGCTTTCAGCCAGGCTCATGGCTGCCTCCGCTTTTTCGGGTTTTCTTCGCGGCCGGGCCGGGCGGAAAAAGCCCCGCTTTGAATTTTCCGGATTGTATTAAATAATCGCTTCCGGGTCAAGAAGCGCCTGGAAAGCCGGCGATTCTCAAAGTAGCTTTCCATCTTCAAGTGCCCTGGTCGTAGCCGGGCAAAAAGGGCGATTTTTGCCCGGCAGGGGACGGATTGGCCGACCTGACCGGTCGCTCCGCTCCGTCGCCCTCTCCGGGGCGACCGGCTATTTCTATAATCGGGCCTACTTTGAGAATGGCTGCACATGTCCGCGTCTCCTTGCCTATAGCGGCGATTCCGTGCTATTATCTGATTGCTGAGCGAGGTGCCCCGATGAGCGACGAACCCAGAAACAAAGACAAAACCTTTGATTTTCCCATGATGCCCATTTTCGGTCTCGACCTGGGCCGGGAACTGGGTTCCCTGGATTCCCGCCTGAGCCGGGTTGAAAACGACATTCAAAAACTGGATGGCAAAATCGAAAATTTGGACGCCAAGATTGACGCGGTCGACGCCAAACTGACCGCCAAGATCGATGCGGTCGACGTCAAACTGACCGCCAAGATTGATAACGTAGACGGCCGGGTGGATAAATGCCTGGTGGCCGTCAACCGCCTTGACGAGCGGATGTCCTCTATGGAAAAGCGTTTGGACGGCCGGCTTGATTCCGCCCGCGCTCTGATGATCGGCATTTTAGCCGCCGTGACCGCCGGGATTGTTCTGCAATTATT
>JAISFR010000100.1 GCA_031263565.1 Candidatus Adiutrix sp.
GACGCAAAATCTGTTTCAATAACTCCGCCATACAAAAGCATCGACAGCGCTATGCCGGCTTCTTCTGCTTGATGTCCAACTCCATCAAGGATCCCTTGAAAGCCCTGGAAGTCTATCGCCACAGGGACATCGTGGAAAACTGCTTCGACGACCTTAAAAACCAGCTCGATATGAAGCGGCTGCGGGTTCATAGTTCTCAAGTCATGGACAGCCGCATATTTTTACAGTTCCTGGCCTTGATACTCATTAGCGCCATACGACGGACCATCTCAAAAGATGAGGCCCTGAAGAACATGACTGTCAGGGAAATTATGGAAACCATGGAGCCCATGGTTCAAATAAAGTTCCAGGGACGATATGGTGCCGTCTCTTCAGAAACTTCTCCACTTCAACGCTCCATCTTGCAGGCCTTCAATGGCTCTCACTCTTCATAGCTACAATTACGGGATTTGAGGTTCATAAAATGGGTGGAAATAGTGTTGAAAAAAATCTTGCGCCCATTCAGTTGTGAGGTATGCCCATGTATCCACTCAAAAATCAGTTCATAGGTTATTTTTTCGAGCTGGGGAAGTTTGGATTGCGCTTCGGCCACCGCCAAGATATCCAATGGGCTGAAAAAATCGGGGGTTGTCGGACGCATTAAGGCTTCATAGCCAAATATCGAGAGGTCTTTTAAAAAAATTAGGGCCAGCGGCCGGCTTAATAATTTGTCTTTTCAAATCCACAGTGCTAGAATAAAAACCTGAATCCAGCAGCTTCAATGAGGTAATCATGGCCGAGACCAAGAGACGCAACAGAACCGAAGGGACCGGCGAGACTGACGGCGGGTCCGCCCCGCCCCGCCGCCAGACCCGAGTCACCCTCAGCAAGGATGTCTCGTCCAGATACCGTAAAATAATGCCCAAGAGCCCGGCCGGCCAGGCCGCCGGCGCCGGGCGGCCCCGAAGAAAGCCGGACGAAAGCGGGGCTTCGGCTCCCCCGGCCCGGACCCCGAAGGCGGCCGGCGGCCGGGCCTTCGCCCAGGGCCAGCGCGGTTCCGGCCCGGGCGGCAGGGGTCCAGGCGCCGGGGGACGAAGCGGCGCCCCGGCCCGGCGGCCAGCCCCGGGCGGCCCCGGCCGTTCGCGGGGCGGCCCCTCCCCGGCCGCGCGCCGCTATGACCGCGAAGCCGGCGGCCGGGCTGAACTGGAGATGAAGGCCATCATCAACCGCGAACTGCCCGAAGCCGCCCGCCAGGTTCGGGAGACCCAGGCCCTGATTCTGTCTTCGGCCGAGGAAATCCTGGCCCTGGCCGAAAGTCTGGAGGGCATCCACCAGGAGCTGGATCAGGCCCTGAGCCGTTTCGCCCAGGAAAACCGCCTCCTGGAAGCCGGCCTGTCCCCCTTGAGCCTCCGCCTTCAGGAGGCCCGGAGCAAGGTCACCACGATCTATGAAAAGATGAGCTTTCAGGATCTGGCCGGCCAGCGCCTGAGCAAGGTGGAAAATTTCTGCGTGGCTCTGGGGACGGTGCTGAACCGGGCCCCGGCCGGCCGGGGGGCCGCCCCCGGCCGGGCTTCGGCCGGGCCGGGCCGGGACCGGAAAAGCCCCTGGAAAGCCACCGGCCGGGAGGGCCAGGCGCCCGCCAGAAGCCGCGAACCCAAAGCCCCGGCCAAAGCCGCCGGCCGGCTCAAAGGCCCCCAGGCCGATGGGCAGGGCCTGGGCCAGAACGATATAGACCGCCTCTTGTCCGGATTGTAGAGATGGCCGAAGGGCTGGCCATTGAATTGAAAGACGTGGAATTGTCTTTTGAGGGGCGGCCGGTCCTCAACGGCTTCAACCTGGAAGTCGAAGCCGGGCGGAAGCTGTCGCTGGTGGGGGAATCATCGTCGGGCAAGAGCACCCTTCTGAAAGTCATGGTCGGCCTCTGGCGCCCGGCCCGGGGGCTGGTCAGGATTTTCGGCCAGGATCTCAGCCGCCTCGGCCCCCCGGATCTGCGGCGCCTCAGGCAGCGCATCGGCATGCAGTTTCAGTCCGGGGCTCTTTTCGACTCCCTGACCGTTCTGGAAAACCTGCTGCTGGCCCGCCGGGAGAGCGCCCGGGACCCTGAGGCCAAAGCCCGGGCCGGGCGGACCGACGAAGCGCTGAAACTCCTGTCGGCCGTGGGCCTGGGCTCGGCTGCCGGCCGGCGGCCCTTTGAACTTTCCGGAGGCATGCGCAAGCGGGCCGCCCTGGCCCGGGCCATCACCACCGATCCCGAACTGGCCATTTTCGACGAACCCACCGCCGGGCTGGATCCGGTCACCAGCAGCCGCATCATCAAACTGATTCAATCCGTCAGCCAGGCCAGCGGGGCGACCATGATTCTGGCCACCACCGACGTTCAGGCGGCCCGCAGTTTCTCAAGCGAACTGGTCGTCATGAACCAGGGCCGCCTCTGGGCCCATGACCGCCTGGAGCAGCTTCAGAAAAGTTCCGATGATTTCACCCGCAGGATACTGGGCCGGCTACTTCAATGAAGGCGAAAGGCGCCCGGCCGTTGCCGAAAACGGATTTTCAGCCCGGAAGCGAATCAAAGACATTGGAATTTAAAGGATAATTTGTCATACTTTTGGGGTGAGTGAGGGGATTCGAACCCCCGGCCTCCAGGGCCACAACCTGGCGCTCTAACCAGCTGAGCTACACCCACCATGAACGGACCATTGATGTTTATAGCCTAAAAAAAATAATAATGCAAGGACTATTGGAGAGGCACAGCAATTCTAAAAGTAGCTTTCCATCTTCAAGTGCTCTGGTCGTAGCCGGGCAAAAAGGGCGATTTTTGCCCGGCAGGGAACGGATCGGCCGACCGAACCGGTCGCCCCGCTCCGTCGCCCTCTCCGGGGCGACCGGCTATTTTTATAATCGGGCCTACTTTGAGAATTACGTGCGCCGTGGAAAGGTGCGCCTCATCCAGTGGGTGCAAGCCCCACCCGGCAACTAACGCTCCAGCCGGAAGCAATCGGAGCAGTCATGGAGGTAACGAGATGGCTGAAGCCTTCGA
>JAISFR010000003.1 GCA_031263565.1 Candidatus Adiutrix sp.
CATCTCGTTACCTCCATGACTGCTCCGATTGCTTCCGGCTGGAGCGTTAGTTGCCGGGTGGGGCTTGCACCCACTGGATGAGGCGCACCTTTCCACGGCGCACGCAATTCTCAAAGTAGCTTTCCATCTTCAAGCGCTCTGGTCGCAGCCGGGCAAAAAGGGCGATTTTTGCCCGGCAGAGGACTGATTGGCCGACCTGGCCGGTCGCTCCGCTCCGTCGCCCTCTCCGTAGCGACCGGCTATTTTTATAATCGGGCGTCCTTTGAGAATTGCCGGGCTCAAATAATCGTTGACTATAGTATTGCACTATAGTATTATACCACAAAACTGTTAAGAACTATTTGAGATTATTAAATCGTTATGCCGGAGTCTCCAGGCATCCCGTCAATTGAATCTCAGAACAAAAATGGCCTGAAGGCGATGCGGACGGCGAAGCAGGGGCGTCCGAAAGGGAAATATTATGGCCAGCCACGGATTGTTTTCGGTGAGTCAATTCGCGAAACTATCGCGAACAACCCGTGATATATTACATCATTATGATAAAATCGCCTTGCTTTCACCTATGTCACGCGGGAAAAACAACTACCGCTATTACTCCAGCGAGCAGCTGGCCATTGCCAATGTTATTCGCATCCAGTTGGAGCTGGGCCTGTCGCTGAGTGAAATTAAACGCTGTAAGGGGCAACGCAGTCCCGAGAATATGGATGAGATGCTGACGCGCCTGGCTGAACAGATTGACGCTAAAATAGAAAATATGGCCGACATGCGGAAGATCGTGATGACCCTCCAAAAGTCAATCCATTCGGTGCTGGATATAGATGAACAGGCCATCACCGTGCAATTACTGCCGGAGGAGCCGATTATCCTCGGAGACCTGAACGACTACAGCGGCGGCAGAAATGACTATGACGCCCTGAGCAGTTTTTTTCGCGAGATCAGCAACAGGCATTCAGATATCAATTTGAATTATCCCGTGTGGGGCTTGTTTTCGGAAGAACGCCTCAAACGCGGAGACTGGACTTTTCCGGATCGTTATTATTTTTATAATCCCGCGGGCCAGGACCGAAAACCGGCCGCGCAATACGCCATCGGCTATACACGGGGCGGATATGGCCAGACCGATGAATTATACAGACGATTAATCGCCCATATAGACCGGAACGGCCTGGAAATATCCGGAAACGCTTACGAGGAATACCCGTTGAATGAATTCTGCGTTTCAGATGAGGCCAACTATCTGATCCGGGTAATGATTACCGTGCGCCGGGCCCGTCGCTCACGGGGACGGCGACTCCCCTCCCCCGAATCCAGGTGAAATGTGTTATACTCTGTACACAATATTTTTAGAACGGGAGCAAGGCGCTGAATGAGGTTAAAGTTCTGGGGCGTCAGGGGTTCGATACCTTCGCCCAATAATCCGGAAAATGACAGATGGCGCCTGAAGCGGATTTTTGAGGCCGCCCGGGGGCGCGGACTGGACAGCGCCGAAGAACTGGATGATTTTCTGTCTTCCCTGCCCCGCCATCTGCTGGCTTCGGTGGGTGCGAATACGTCCTGCGTGGAACTGTGCTCAGGCCGGGACCGGTTGATTCTGGACGCTGGTTCCGGGCTGCGCAATCTGGGGCTGACCCTGGTGCGCCGCCGCCCCTTCACCGAGAGCGAATTTTATCTGGCCATTGACGGGCATGTCGATTTGTCGGCCTACCAGACTTCGCTCCTGGAAGGGGGCGATCTGCGCCTCAATATTCTTCTGAGCCACACCCATTGGGATCATATTCAGGGTTTTCCCTTCTTTGCCCCGGCCCTGGTGCCCGGCAACGAAATAGCCTTTTACGGGCGGAATGCCGATCAACTGGCCCGGGCTCTGGAGCTTCAGCAAAGCTCGCCGGCCATGTTCCCGCTTTCTCTGGCGGCCATGGGCGCCAAACTGTCGTTTCACAGCCTGCCCCCGGAAGGGCGGGCCTTCGGTTCGTTATATGTCCGGGCCTTGCCGGTGCCCCATCCCGGCGGCTGCCTGGCCTACCGCATCAGTTCCGCCGGCAAGAGCCTGGCCTACGTCACCGACTACGAGTTCGCCGACTCCGATTCCCCGGAAGCGGCCGAGTTCGTAAATTTCATCAGCGGCGTCGACGTCCTGATCAGCGACACCCAGTATACCTATATGGAAATCGTCTCCCGGGCGGGCTGGGGCCATTCCACTTCTTTCTCCGCCCTGGATCTGGCCATGCGGGCCGGAGTGAAATCTTTTTTCCTCTTCCACCACGATCCCCAGCACAGTGACGCCGAGCTTCTGGACAATCTGGACAAAAGCCGGGCCTATTATCAGATGATGGACGATCAGGGCCAGATGAAAATAGATCTGGCCGTCGAAGGCCTGAGCCTGGATTTTTAGGGAAGCTCTGAAACGGCCAAGGCCGAGGCGGACATGCCGGCCAGCATCTGCCCGGCCAGGGCCACAGCTTCGCGGCTGGGCGTGGCCCCGCCCAGCATGCGGGCCAGTTCCCCGACCCTTTGGGAACTTTCCAGGGGCTTGATGGCGGTCACGGTGCGGCCCGAGTCCAGGGCTTCCTTGCTCACCACAAAGTGACGTCCGGGCAGGGCGGCCATCTGGGGCAGATGGGTGATGACCACCAGCTGCTGGCGGGCGGCCAGGGCGGCCATTTTGGCGGCCGCCGCTTCGGCCGTGGCCCCGCCCAGGCCGGAGTCGATTTCGTCAAAGACCATCAACTGGTCGTTGCTTCTTTCCTGAACGGTCTTTAAGGCCAGCATGACCCGCGACAATTCCCCGCCCGAGGCTATTTTGGCCAGGGGCTTCAGGCCCTCCCCGGGGTTGGGGCAGAACAGGAAATCCACCCGGTCGTATCCGTCGGGGCCCAACCGCTTTTCAATTTCATCCGGGCTCTGGCCCTCGGGCGGGGCCGTAACGCGCACTTCCAGCTCTATTTTGGGAAAGCCCAGGGGCTTTAAGCTCCCGGCCAGGGCCAGGGCCAGGCGGCGGCCGGCTTCGGCCCGGGCCTGATGAAGCGCCCGGGCCGCCTCCAGGGCTTCCTCGCGGGCCTCCAGGCAGGCCCGGCGCAGACGGGCCAGGTCCAGCCCGGCGCTGTCCAGTTCGTCGAGTATTTCGCTCAACCGCCGGCCGCGCTCAATGATGCCGGCCAGCGGCAGGTTGTATTTGCGCTTGAGCTTGGCCAGGGCGTTTAAGCGTTCCTCCACCCATTCCAGACGGTCGGGGTCCAGATCCAGATCCCGGCTCAGCCTTTCCAGAGCCACCGAGAGATCGGCCACTTGGTGAAAGGCCTCCCGGGCCGTGTTCAGGCTTTCGCCCAAACGCGGATCGACCGCGGCGGCCGTTTCCAGATGGCGGCGGGCCCGCCCCAGCTTTTCAACCACATTGCCGGGCTCGCCGCCCAGAAGTTCGGCGGCCGAAGCCAGGCTTTCCAAAAGGCGGCCGGAATTTCTGGCCCGGTTCTTCTCTTCCAGCAGTTGCTCGTCCTCGCCGGGCCGGGGGTCGATTTTCCTGATTTCGTCGCGCTGAAATTCGAAAAGGTCGCGCTTTTCCCCGGCCTCCCGCAGCCGGTCTTCCAGGGCTTTCAGTTCGGCGGCGACCCCGCCGAACTTCTGCCAGGCCGCCCGCATCCGCTGGAGCAAGTCCGCCGGCCGCCCGAAGTGATCCAGATAGTCGAGTTGATTGGCCGTTTTCAAAAGAGACTGCTGATCATGCTGCCCGGAAATGGACAGCAGCTCCTCGCCCAGGGCGGCCAATTGCGGCCGGAGCGCCAGACGGCCGTTGACGTAGGCCCGTCCCCGGCCGTCGGCGCCGACTACCCGCCTTAAGACGATTTCCCTGGTCGGGGCCAGCCCCAGTCTTTCCAGCGAGGGGGCCAGCAGCCCGGGCTCTTCCAGTTCAAAAAAAGCTGAAACCTCGGCTTCCCCGGCCCCGGCCCGCACCAGATCGGCCCCGGCCCGACGGCCCATCAGAAGACCCAGGGCGCCCACCAGGATACTTTTGCCCGCGCCGGTTTCGCCGGTCAGGATATTGGCCCCGGGGCCGAAGTCGATGACCAGGGCCTCGATGAGGGCCAGGTTCCTGACGGACAGTTCCACTAACATTTCAGATCTGTTTATTCCCTGGAAGACAGTTGGAATTTATTGATACAAGCCGGCTTTTTCGGCCACCGCGCCCGTCATTTTGGTGGCTGCCAGAGCCAGGTCCCGGGGCAGCATACCCAGACCGCAGGCCGTGGTGATGATGGCCCGGGAGGCGATCAAATCCAGGGGCGCCCCCAGGCGGTCGAGACGGCGCCAGCCCTGATGCAGTTTATCGACCAGAAAATCAGCCGTCAAGTCCGGGGAAAAACCCCGGCTGGGCACTATGCCCCAGGCCACCAGGCCGCCTTTTTCCAGGAAAAGGCGCAGTTGTCCGGGGTAGAGGCTGAACTGCTCCATGATCTCGTAGGCGTCGAAATTGATTATATCCAGGCCGCTTTCCATTATCATGCCCCAATCGGTGTTGCCGCAGATGTGGCCGCCGATGAGCGCCGGCCCGTCGGCCCGCAGCACTTCGGCGGACTGGTTCATGGTCTTGATGACCGTCTCCCGGCTGAGGGTGGAAAAGGCCGAGCCGAAACTGGCCAGGCCCGGTTCATCGATGAAGACCACCGGAGTCCGGCCCAGGGCCCTGACCCGCCGGGCCTCCCAGGCGGCCTTGCCGCCGAGGGCCAGGGCGGTGGCCTCCAGGAGTTCGGGGTCGTCCACCAGGGTGCTCTGTTCGTCTTCCATCAACACCATCTGGCCGAAAGTCAAGGGGCCGATGATCTGCACTTTCAGAAAATCCGGGCCGTAAAGGGGGTCCCGGGAGGCCCGGTTGAGAAAAGCCGTGAAACCCTGCCCGGCTTCCGGGGCCAGGGCCAGAAAATCTCTTTCTCCGGCCAGGAATTTGGCGTAAAAATCAGCCAGATCGTTTTCCCGGTCATGGCGCTTGGCCCGGACAGCCAAGGTCTCCCGGTTGATCAGCAAAGCCGGCAGCCCTTCGACGGCGCCGAGGAACATGTCTTCCCAGGGGCTCATTTTGACCATCTGGGGATAAGCCGGAATATCCAGGCCGCTCATGGCCTCCACCGCCTCTTCGATATTCAGATAGGGCGCCGAGCCGATGGCGGTGGTGGAAAATGCCTGGGGGTATTTCATGGGGTCAACTCGCTAAATGGTCGTCTATTTCGTCAAAAAGGGACAGGCCGGCGTTCAGGCTCTTGTTGTAGGCCTGAACCAGGGCCATTTTCCGGCGATAAAGCGCCTCGGCCACGGCCGGCGATTCAAAGTCGGCCAGAGCTTGGTCAAGGTCGCACAAGGGCGGCCGGCCCGGCAGCCAGCTTAAGGCCGAGTTCCGGGTCAGGTCGGCCAGGTCGGCGGCCAGCTTGTGCAGGGCGCTGGTGGCTCCCCGCCGGAAAAAGTCCAGTTCGCGGCTCTCGGCTTCATAATGGGTGAAGGCCGCCAAAAGAGTGGCCGGTTGGGCGAAAAGCCGGGCCGAAAAATAGAGGTCGCCGGCCAGGCGCAGGGCGGCTCTGGCCCGCACCCGGCCGCCGAAGCTGGGCCAGTCGCTTTTGATGTAGCCGGCCATAAAGCTGATGAAGCGGTCGGGCCCCAAATTCTCGATTTCCGGAAAAGGGGCCAGACGGCCGGCGAATTCCGGCCGGGGGCGCAAGGCCAGTTCGGCTTTTTGCCCCAAATGCTCCAAAAGCAGATCCAAAGCCGGCCCCGGCTCATGATCGGCCAGATAGTCGAAGAAGAGCCGTTCCCAGTAGGCGGCTTCGGCGTTTTTAAAATCAGCGGCGCCTTTCATCAGTCCGTTAAGTCGGCTTTGGGTCAGTATTTCCGGCGGCCAGGCCTTAAGTTGGCGGCTTAGGGCCGGGAACTGGGCTTCCAGGAGGGTCAGGCTCCCGGCCCGCCCGGCAAAGTCGTTCAGATGCACCGTGCTTTCCGGCCCGCGGGCCGCGCGGACCAGACGCAGAAATTCGCCGTTGCTCAGACCCTGGCCCCGGGCCAGGTCGCCGACCATTTCCGCCAGGCGCTTTTCCAGCGCCGGCCGCCCGGCCAGCCGGGGACCCGACTCCACCTGTTCCAGCCCCACACTGCGGCCGATATAAGTGGAGTCCAGGCGGGAGAGCAGATGAACGGGCCGGGACTCGGGCGGAGAGGACGGGAGCGGAGCCGGTGGCCCGGCGGCCGGCGCCGGGAGACTGCCGGCCAGGACCAGACCGCCGGACAGCAGCAGGGTAAAGAGACTGCGGCGGGCCACTTTTTTGACCCCTTCCAAAAGGCCCCGGCTCAAACTGTGGCCGCCGCTGTTCCGGGCTTGGTCCTCGCTCTGGGCCGGGGGAACGACCAGGGGCTGATCATGCTCATCGGGGGCCGCGGCCAGGGGCGGGACTTCCGGAGAACCGTCCGCCATAGCCGGGGCCAGGGCGGGCTCACCGGAGGGCGAGGCCCCGATCAAGGGCGCTTCGGCGCCGGCCGCCTTGGCGATGAGCGTCCAGTAGAGCAGGGCCAGTTGGTTCTGGCGCTCTTCCAGTTCCTTGACCCGCTCGTCGCGGCTTTTCAACTCGGCGCTCAGGCGGTCCACCTGGCGGGCCTGGGAATCAAGCTTGTTTTTCAGGCCGGCCAGGCTGTCGCCGGCCCGGGAACCGAGGTAGTTCATGGCCGCCCAGGCCGCTTCCAGGCGCCCGTCGTTTTCAGTCAGATCCTGGTCGGCCTGGGCCAGTTCTGATTTGAGAGTGATGATTTCCCCGGACTTTTCCACCAGCGAATCCTGGAGGCTGTCCCTTTCCCGGGCCAGGACAAAGGCCTGACCACGCACTTCCTGAAGTTCGGTCGCCCGGGAGGCCAGGCTGTCTTCCAGCACCTGCCGGGTGGAATCGGCCCGGGACAGTTCAGCGCTCAACCGTCGCTGTTCCTCACGGGCCTCGGACAATTCGTCGGCCAGTTGCCGGCGTTCCTGCCGGGTCTGGGCCAGTTCGGCCACCTCGGTGAAAAAGGAGCGGGCCAGAAAGGCCGTCAGGGGCTCCAATTCGGCCAGACGGGCTTTCAGGCGGCTCAGTTCCGGATTTTCGCCTCTGACCGGGCCGTCCGGCCCGAAGAGATTCCGGCTTTCCTCCTTCAGATAGTCGATCAGTTCCAGGTCAAAGCCAGGCTGGCCGGCCATCTCTCCGCCGGCCCCGGAAGCCAGATCCAGGAAGTAGGCCACCAGGGGTTCCAGCCTGGCCAACTGGGCCTTGCGCTCTTCCAGTTCCCGGCCGCGGCGTTCCAGAAGGCCCCGCAGGGCGTCGCCGGTCAGGCGTTCCTCTTCCAGGCGCTGGTCCTGCCGGCCTTTAATCAGGCCCACAGCCAGACGAAGCCGGCGGTAGCGCCCGTCGAGCCGCTCGACCTGGCCGCTGAGATTCCGGCCCAGGTCCGTCAGGTCGTTTCGCTCGTGCGTCAAAAGCTCCCGGACGGCCTGTAATTCGACGATCTGGCCGGCTGAATGGGCCAGATCCTTTTGCAGCCGTTCCTGTTCCAGGCGGGCCTTTTCCAGGATATCCAACTCCCGGCCGGCGGCTTCCAGCCGCAGGTTGGCTTCCCGCACGTCGGATTCCATCTGGAATTGTTCCTGAAGGCGGGCCGAGGCGCCCCGGGCCCGCTTGAGCTGGGCCTCGCTGCGCCAGAGGGCTTCGCCCATGATCCTGATGAGCGGGGTCAGGCCGTCGGCCATCTGGCTTTCCAGGGCCCGCAGCTTCTCGGCCAGGCGCTCTTTTTCTTCGGTCAGGGCCAGGGTCGTTTCGCTCTTTTCCCGGCTGAGGGCCGAGGCCGTCAGGCGGGCCTCTTCCAGCCGGGCGGCAATGGCATCCCGTTCGGCTTCCAGATCGACCATCTTCAGCCGGGAGGCGCCCAGTTCGGCCCGCAGGCGCTGGCGGACGGAAACCAGGCGCAGAAGATTATTTTTCTGGCGGGTCAGGCGGCCGGTCAACCGCTCCCGGTCGCTTTCGGATTCGGCCAGGCTGCGTTCCCGGCGCTGGAGGGTTTTGGAAAGCGAACTGTGGGCCTGGTTTAAAAGGTCCAGTTTGCGGCGCAGGGTGGCGGCGTTTTCCCCCAGCGCCAGACGCGACCGGCTGGCCTCGTCCAGTTCCTGGCCCAGCCGGAGCAGTTCGGTTGACAGGGCTTCGGCCCGGGCCGCGGTTTCGGTCTGTTCCCTGGCCTGTTTCTCCAGCCGCAGTTCCAGGGCCCGGCGCCGGGCGTCGAGCTCTTCCTTTTCTTTTCTGGTCTCCTCCAGCCGCCGGACGGCCTCCTTCCGTTCATCCAGCAGCCGGCGGGAATCTTCCAACTCGCCCTGAACCCGGCTCAGTTCGGCGGCAATCCGTTTCTGTTCGGCCCGTTCTTCAGCGTAGATCCCCGCCAGACGGGCTCTTTCGGCCTTCAATTCATCGCGTTCGTCCTTAAGGGCCTGATTGTCGTTTTCCAGCCCCTGGCGGGCCTGTTCCACTTCCTTCAGCAGTTCGGTTTTCCGCTGGAAAAGTTTCAAAAGGCGGGCCTTGACCAGGCCGATGTCGCCCAGGAGCTGGCGGGCGGCGCTCAACTGATCGGCCAGCCGTTCCTTTTCCTGGGCGGCGGCCGAGAGCTGCTGGCCCAGGCGTTTGTTTTCCGAACGGCCGCGCACCAGTTCCCGGCGGGTATCGCGGCTGTAGAGGCGCATCTCATCCAGCCGCTCTTTGGTCTCGGTCAGGGCCAGGCGCTGATCAACGGCCCGGGCCAGGGAATTGAGCCGCCGGCGGGCGCTTTTGAGTTGCGCGGCCCGAGGCGCGGGCCGTTCCAGGCGCTCGACCAGCTCTTCGCCTTCGGCCCGCAGGCGCTGAGTGTTGGTCAGTCGGCCCCCGGCCAGGGTCAGGCGGTGGCGCAGATCTTCCAGAAGGGTTTGGGCGCGGCCCAGAAAAAGAGCCGCGCCCAGAAAGACTTTTTCCAGATGCAGAGGCCGGCCCAGGCGAGGCGGGGCGGCCACATAGAGGCGGGCCAGTTCCCGACGCTGTTCCACGGCCTTGCGCCAGAGGGTCTGGACGCTCCGGCCGGCGCTCTCCAGGCGGTCGAGGGTTTCGCTGCCGATGCGCCCGGCCAGGCGGTTTTCGGTTTCCACCACCGCGGCCAGAGTCCGTTTGACGGCCGAAACCGCCCGGCCGGTCTCCTCGGCCTGAAGCCGCTCGTCCCGCTCCAAATCGGTCAGGCGGGCCGAAAGGCGGCGGCTTAAGGCGTTCCAGTCCCGGTCGGGCTGGGAACCGTCGAGCACCACAGCCAGAAAATTGTCCAGGTCGCTCAAGAGGTTTTCCAGGTTTTCCGACCAGCGGGCCGAATCATCCAGCAGATGACGGGCGGCGTCCAATTCGCTTTTCAGGTCCATCATGGCCCTGGTCAGCGAGCGGCGGCTGCGGCCGGAGGCGGCCCGGCTTTCGGGGTCGCCCGGGGCCTCCCGGGCGCTCTTCAGCACCAGCAGGACGCTTTCCGAAAGGCCTTGAGCCTTGCGCCATAAGTCTTTGGCTTCCAAGGGCCAGAGGCTGGAATCCTCTTTCATGCGGGGCCAGAGGCGGGCCGCTTCCCTGAGGTTCCGCCGGCTTTCCGTAAGGGCCGCCAGACGGCTCTCCCGGGGCTTGATGGCCGCCTCGAAGCCCGGTTGGCTGGTGGGCCAGCCGCGTTCCAGATCCTCGATGCTTTTCGTCAGACGCTTGATTTCCAGGTCGGTGGCCGTCAGGGCCGGGCGAATGGATTCCGGGCCTTTGGGAAAGTATTTGGGCAGGCCCTGGGGGGCGAAAATCTCTTTTTTCTCCTCGCCCAGGGCCAGGTGATAGAAATCATCCAGGGTGGCCGCCCCCAGGTCGCGGGCCAGTTCCGGGGTCAGCGGGGCCGGGGCCTGAGCTTTTTCCGGCACAAAGCCGTCGGGCGGCGAAAATTTTTTGAAGGATCGTCCCACTTCCTTGACCAGGGCCATGAAGGCCACCAGGTCGGCCGATTTTTCGCCAAGCAGAAAGGCGCTCATGGCTTCGGCATTGTCCTGGAAGGCCCAGAAGGCCGAACCTGACCCGAATTCATCGGCTTTATGCTTCGGGGGACGTTTCATGGGAGCGGTGATTGCATATCAGTTGTTTTCAGTTTAAAATGCATGGAAATATCGGACATTCTCCGTATTTTACAATTCCATCTAATATACCATAATTTGTTACAATTCGCTATAAAATTTAGCGGCAGGGGGAAGGGCCATATGCGGGTCACATTAAAGCAGGCGGGACAGGCCGACCGGGTCTTGCCGGCCCATCAGGGGCAGACCATTTTATCATTTCTGGTCAATCAGGGCCTTTATTTGGACGCCCCCTGCGCCGGCCGGGGCCATTGCGGCAAGTGCCGGGTCAAGGTTTCCGGCCGGCTCAGTCCCCCGGACGAAAAAGAGCGGAAAGCAATCGAGCCGGGCGGGGGAGTGCGTCTGGCCTGCCAGACTCGTCTGGAAGGCGACGTGGTGCTGGAAATAGCGGCCGAGGCCCGTTTTTCCTCGGTCAAGGGTCTGGGGGAATCCGAGCCCTATGAAGTGGATTCGCCGCTGAAGCTGACCGACTTCGATATTCTCGACCGGCAGGACAACACCGACCTCATGACCAAACGCGGACTGAAACGGGCCTCGCCCCTGGTTCTGAATCAATTGGCCATTCTGGACGCCTCCCGGGAGGCCGGGCACGGCCTTCAGTGGGGGGACGAACTCTTGAAAGTTCTGCCGCGGGGCCAGGCCCCGGCCGAGCTTCTGGCCGCAGCTGTGGATATCGGCACCACCGGGCTGGCCGTGGCCATTTTGGATGTGAAGCGGGGCGAGGTGCTGGCCCAGGCCACGGCCCTGAACCCCCAGACGGCCTGCGGGGGCGATGTCATCAGCCGGATCACCTGGGCCGCCGGCGGCCCGGACCAGCAGGCCCGGTTGCAGGAACTGGTCCTGGGCGGCCTGGCCGGGCTGATCCTGGAGACGGCCGGCGAGGCCCGGCGCAGGAACATCATGTCCGTTCTGATCAGCGGAAACACCACCATGATCTATCTTCTGGCCGGCATCCAGCCCCGGGGCCTGGCTCAGGCCCCCTACCGCCCGGCCGTCATCGGGAGCCTGGACCTCTCCCATCTGGCCGAAAAAATGTATCTGGACCCGGCGGCCAAAGTGCTGACCGCGCCCAACATCTCGGCCTACGTGGGCGGCGACATCAGCGCCGGCATGCTGGCCGTGGGCCTGAAGAAAATTCCGGGCACGGTGCTCTATATCGACATCGGCACCAACGGCGAGATCGTCCTGAGCCATCAGGGCCGCCTGGCGGCCACCTCCTGCGCGGCCGGCCCGGCCCTGGAGGGCATGAACATCATGCGCGGGCAGCGGGCCACGCCCGGGGCCATCGACGCTTTCAGCCTGAATGAGAATTACAGTTTCAAATACAGCACCATTGCCGACGCTCCGCCCACCGGCATCTGCGGGTCGGGGCTCATTGATCTGACCGCCGCCCTGGTCGAGCGCGGCCTGATCAATAAGACCGGCCGCCTGAAGGCCCCTCAGGACGTCCCGGCTTCGGTCCCCTGGCTGCCCGGCCTGAAAGAAGGTCGCCTGGTCATCGACGGCGATGTCTTCTTCGACCAGAAGGATGTGCGGCAGGTGCAACTGGCCAAGGGGGCCATCGCCGCCGGAATGGAGATGCTGCTGGACCGTTTCAAGCTCGGATTCAATGATCTGGACGAGATCATCATTGCCGGGGCTTTCGGCTTCCACCTCAAACCCGGGAGCCTCAGGACCATCGGCCTGATCCCCAAGGATTACCAGGGCCCGGTGCGTTTCGTGGGTAACGCCGCCCTGGCCGGCGCGGTCCGCATGGCCCTGACCCCCAACGCGATCGAGGAGCTCAACGGCCTGGCCGCCGAAACCACGGTCCTGGAACTGGGCTTTGAGCCCCAATTCCAGACCGTCTTTCTGCGGCATCTGGGTTTTTGACATATTATTTCGAGCCGCCGAGCAAATCGCAAAAAAACCCCCAAATCCCTCTCTTTAGAGAGGGATTTGGGGGTTTTGTGATTTGTTTTAAAAAACAACATCTTACAAGACAGGTTGACTCTCCAGTTTTTTTGTGCTCTTCTGGACTGACGATGGAGGCGAAAGCCAAACGGGGAAAGTCGTGACGGGCCGAAAGATTGACCAGGCGCCGCGGCCCGGCGCAGTTCCAGGCCCAGGCTGCCCAGACCGAAGGCGGCGGCCAGGGGCGGCAGAATGGACCTGAGCAGGTGGAAGTCCAGGTGGGTGAAGACAAAAGCCAAAAGTCCCCGCTCTGGATCTATTTCAATTTCAAGACCTGGCCCACGCGCAGGTTGTTGCCTTCCAGTCGGTTGATTTTCCGCAGTTCATCCACCGACAGGTTATTTTTCCGGGCAATGCCGTAAAGGGTGTCGCCTTCGGCCACTTTATAGCCGCCGGCCACTTTGGCAGCCGGGGCCGCAGGGCCGCCTGACGGGCCGGCGCCGGCTCTTCCGCTGACCTTGAGTTTCTGGCCGACGCGGATGTCGTTGCCCGGAAGATTGTTCAGGCGTTTTAAGTCGGCTACCGTCAGGCCGTATTTCCGGGCGATGCCGCCCACATTCTCACCGGCGGCCACCACGTGGACGGCCCCGGCGGAAGCGCTGCCGGTTTTAGCCGGGGCCGGAGCGGCCCGGCCGCCGACTTTCAGCTTCTGGCCGATCCTGATGTTGGGATCGCCCATATTGTTCATGGCCATCAACTCTTTGGCCGAAAGGCCGTAGCGCCGGGCGATGCCGCCCACGTTTTCCCCGGCGGCCACCACATGAACGCCGGACTGCGACCCGGCCCGAAGCGTGGCCGGAGCGCCGCCGGCCACCCTGAGCTTCTGACCGACCTGGATGGCGCTGCCCTTCAGACCGTTGAATTCGGCCAGTTCCCTGGAGGTCATGTTGTATTTCCGGGCGATGAGCCCCAGGCTTTCGCCGGAAGACACGGTATGCAGGCCCAGGTTCCGGGGCGCCGTCTTTTTGCTCTCCACCACCATGACCGGGCCGGAACCGGTCTTCTCGGCCGTCAGAGGCAGATCGGATTTGATCTTCAGAATCTGGCCTACCTTGACCAGATCGCCTTTGAGATCGTTACCCTTTTTGATTTCGGCGGCCGAGGCGCCGTAAAGCTTGGCGATGCTGGCCAGGGTATCCCCGGCCTTGACCTTGTGGGTAATGCTGGACAGGCGGGGCGCGGAGGCGCTTTTGGCGGCGACGGCCGCGGCCCGGGCCAGAGCCCGGCTCTTGCCCAGGCGCTCATAAGCCTGGGCGAATCTGTTGGTGGAACCGTTCGGCAGGCGCAGGATGAAATTGTCTTCATCGGGCGGGGTGCTGTCTTTCCTCAGATGGGGGTTCAGTTCCTTGAGGCGCTCGACGTCAGTGCCGGCAAATTCGGCCGCGTCCCTCAGGCTGATGGGGGCCGGCACCACCACTTCATCCCATTGATCCGGGGGCTGCCGCTCGATTTCCAGGCCATAGGCCCCGGGGTCCTTGGCGATGAAAGTGGCCGCCAGAAAGCTGGGCACATAAAGCTTGGTCTCTTTGTCCAGGTGCCCGCCCAGGTCGGTCATGTCCCAGAAATTGTCGACCCCGAAATTCTTCATCCCCTTCATTATCTTGCCTTCACCGCTGTTGTAGGCGGCAATGGCCAGGGGCCAGGAATTGAACATGTCGTGCAGGGCCGTCAGGTAATCGGCCGCCGCGTAGGTGGATTTGACCGGGTCACGCCGCTCATCGACATATTCGTTGATGGTCAGGCCGTAGCGGCGCCCGGTAGCGGCGATGAACTGCCAGGGGCCCACGGCCTGGGCGTGGGAGACGGCCTGGGTCTGGAAACCGCTCTCAATCAGGGCCAGATAGACCAGATCCTCCGGCAGGCCCTTCTGCCGGAAAATGGCCTTCATCATGGGAATGTATTTGGAACCCCGGCTGAGGCCCTTGATCATGAACTGCCGGCTGTCGTTAAGAAAATAATTGATGTTCAGCAGCACCTGGCGGTTGAGTTCCATGGGCACGGTTTCCTTGCCGCCCAAAGCCGCCACCTCTTTGCTGATCATCTCCTCCAACTGGCTTTCGAACTGGGGCCCGAGGGCATAGGTGCTGCCGTTTTCGGCCTGGCTCTCCCGGGCCACACTGACCGCGGACCGGCCGATGATCGAGGATTTCTCCCCGGTGCAGGCCGATAAAGCCAGAAGGGCCGCCAAGGAAAATATGGCGGCCGGGTAAACGGCAAGACGCATCTGAAACCTTGATAAGAGACTTATTTTTTTAACATTTAAACGAAAGTCCGCTCGCCCCGGCCACGCCCGAATTGAAGCGCGTGAAAATAATATTACCAGAAAAAGCCTCTCGATGCAACCTGGCTTTGAAAAGCCTGCATGGCGGGCGGGCGCTCGCCGGCGGCCTTTTCCGGATTTTTTTATTGTAATTTTACCTATTTTTTAGTATAATATTTCCATTCTGGCAATTTTTTTCTCGGAAATTTTCGTTTTTATGGGGGAGTCCCAGGTATGGCCGGCGGGGCGAAGATTGATAAAACAGAGGTTGAAATAATCAAGCTGCTGCAGCGGGGGCGGCGTTCATTCAAAGATATCGGCCAGACTCTGGGCCTGTCGGAGGCCACCATTCGTTCCAAGGTCGGCAAGATGACCCAGGACGGCCTGGTGGAAATCAAGGCTCTGGTTTCGACCAAAGACATGGAAGTGGGCTATCAGACCGCCTACATCGGGCTTCGGCTGAAGACCCCGGCCATCATGCCCACGGCCGAAGCCCTGACCGAACTGCCCGGAACCATTTCCGTGGCCATGGTCACCGGCCGTTACGACCTGATCCTGACCATCATGCTCACCCCGGAATTCGGCCTGCTTGATTTTCTCAACATCATGCTGGTCAAGTATTCCGACCGCATCAACTCCAGCGAGACGTTCCTGGTCTGCGAAGCGGTCAACCTGAAAACGCCCTACCCTTATTAGGACTTCATAAACCTGGGCCAGAGGACAACCATGGACCTGGAAACCCTGATGCGATCCGACAAGCCGGCCGCTCTCCGCTTCTGGAAAATTTTCACGGTCCTTTTCGTGCTCGGCGCCCTGGCCGGGCTGGGCATCATCATCTATTTCCTCCACGGCGCTTTCAAGGCCCTGTTCTCCGGCGACGAGCCGGCGGCGCCGAGTTCGCCGGCGGCCATTGAAAGCCCGGCCGGGGTGCCGGCCGGGCCGGTTCAACCCCCGGCCGCGACCGACGACGGGGCCGTTCAAAACGGGGCTCCGCCGCTGCCGCCGACCGGGCTTCAAGACGAATCCAGCCTCAAATTCTCCATTCCCGGTTTTTACCAAGACCGGGACGGGGTCTGGCGCAATGTCGATACCGGCGGCGACCAGGCCGAAAGCCCGGCTTTCTCGGCCTCGCTGCCGGAGGCCTGGCCTCTGAAAAGCCTTCTGCCGGAAGGGCGGCCCCTCCAGGGGCCGAGGCCCGCAGACGGCCGGCCGGGGGGCGGGTTTCTGGGCGGCGTATTGTCCGAGGCCCTGTCAGGCGACCGGACCCTCTTGGAGAGCCTTTTGGCCAATACCCTGAAAAGCGCCGATCTTTCTTCGGGCGGCCCGGACCTCCAATCCCTGCTTGAGGGACTCGGTTCCGCCTTAGGGAAAGCCGGCTCCGCCGGCCGGGCGCCGGCCGCCGAAATCTATCGGGATTCCGACGGGGTCTGGCGCAACTACCCGCCCCGGCCCGACAGCGCCGGGGCGGCGGACGAATGGCCGCCGGGCGGTCTCCTGTCCCTTGATCCGCAGGGCTTAAGCGCGCTTTTCGGACAAGCGGCGGGTTTTACGCCACTCAGCCCCGCCGTTCCGGGGCGCACCGCCCTTTCCCCTCCGGACGTCATCCGCGATTTTTCGGGCTTTGAGTATTTCAAGCCCGAGGAAGCCGCGGACCTCCAGAGCGATTGGGACTATTTCGAAGATCCCCGGGGACCGCTGCCCGTCCGTTGAAACGAGGCCGCCGGGGCTGTAAATGATTGAGGCCGTCTTGTCTTTGGCCGTATTTGCGGCTATAATGGTCCTGTTATAAATCACAGGTTGGGATTCCCGGATCCGGCCGCTGGAGTGTGAATTATGAATGACGGAGCCCAGGCCACCGGCATGGCGGAAGTGAAAAACACGGTGCAGGTCGAACCTTTCCAGACGGAAAACGAGGGCAAATACCTGACTTTTCAACTGGCCGAGGAAGGTTACGGCATCGGCATCCTCAAGGTGCGGGAAATCATCGGCATGCTGCCGGTCACCCCGGTGCCCCAGACGCCCATCTTCCTGAAAGGGGTCATCAACCTCCGGGGCCAGGTCATTCCAGTGGTCGACCTGCGCCTGAAATTCGGCCTGATGGAAGAGGAATACACTGAGCGCACCAGCATCATCGTGGTGGAAGTCAAAGGTCTGGCCAACAACATCCCCATCGGCATAGTGGTGGACACCGTCTCCGAGGTCATTAACATCCAGGCCCAGGAAATCGAGCCGCCCCCCGTTTTCGGGGCCGCCATCAACACGGGCTTCATTTTGGGCATGGCCAAGACCGAAGGCGGGGTCAAGATTCTGCTGAACATCGACCAGGTCCTGTCCGCCGAAGAACTGGGCGCCCTCTGATGAGCCCGCTTATTTTGGCCGCCAAGCTCTGAGACCGGCCGGTGCAGGCCCGGAACTACAGCCGGCCTGGGGAGCCCTTGAAGCCCCGGAACGCCCCGGCCGTTCTCTGCGGCTGGGCGGGGCGCCTGTTACTGGCCCAGAGGCGGCGCTTCATCGATCAGTTCGGCTTTGCCGGGCGCATCATGCTGCTGGCCTGGCAGGGCCATCGGGGCCGCGAGGGCCTCATGTTGAGCCTGACCCTGGACGAGGTTTTCAAAATAGCCCGGGGCTGCCTGGCCCTGGTCCTTCTGGTCGGCTTCATGCTGGGCCATCTGTGGGCCTTTCTCTGGTACGGGGCCCTCTCCAACATCGGCGGCCTGGAAAACATCTCCATCTTCCTGGTCAGCATCCACACCATCCAGATCACCCCCATCATGACCACGGTCATCATCATTCTGCGCTACGGCGCGCCCAGCACCCTGGAACTGGCGGTCATGAAGTCCAGCCGCCAATTTGAAACCCTGGCCCGGCTGGGGGTGCCCCCGGAACACTACCTGGCCGCGCCCCGCATCGCCGGCACCGTGCTGGCCACGCCCATCCTCCTGAGCATCTTCTCCCTGGCCTCTTTCGCCGGTTCCTATTATCTGGCCTGGCACTACAGCGGCCAGACCCTTTTGGACTTCGTCCTGTCGCTTTCCAGCCAGACCAGCGCCCGGCACTTCGCGGCCATGGCCTTCAAAAGCGGGGTCATCTCCCTGTCGGTCTCTTTTTTCTGCGTCTTCAACGGCTTTCAGATCAGGGTCGACGGCCTGAACCGGGGGGCGGCCATCCTCCGGCGGGCCATGGGCGAATCCTTTTTTTACGCGGTCATCAGCAGCGTTCTGGTCTCGGTCTTCTACTATGTCTGAACCGGTCATTCGGCTCGAAGGCCTTTTTCTCCGCCACCATGACCACCTGGCCTACGGCCCCCTGGACCTGAACCTGGCGGCCGGGCGGAGCGCCCTGATAGTGGCGCCGGACCTGGACCTCCTGCGCCGTCTGATGCGCTGCTGCCAGGGCCTGGAAGAGCCCGACCGGGGCCGCGTCTCCTGGTGGCCCGGCGCCCCCTCGGCCGGGAACGGGGCCGGGGAATGGGCGGTCTATGAATTCTACAGCCGCATCGGCTATATTGACCGCCGGAGCCAGCTTTTGGGCAGCCTGACGCTTCTGCAAAATTTTCTGCTCTTCCACCGCTACGCCAAAATACCCCACGGCCCGGAGCGCTCCCGCCGAGCCCTGGAAGCCTTCGGCCTGGCCGACTACCAGAACCTGCGGGCCGATGAACTGCCGGAACTTCAGCGCCGCCTGGCCCTTTACGCCCTGACCCTGGAACAGCATCCCCGCCTGATGCTGATGGAAAGGCCCCTGGAATTTCTCGAGCAGGATTTTGACCTGGTCTGGGACCTGGTCTTGAGCCGGGCCGCCGGGGAAGGCCTGGCCTGCATCGTCTTTGACCGCACCCGCAGCCTTTACAGCCGCGAAGCTTTCGACCAGACCCTCACTTTCAGTCCCGGAGCTGTTTAAAAGTAAGCTGTGCGGGGCCGCCGGTTCGGCCGGAATATCCCGCCCGAAGGTAAAAAGGCTATTTAAAATTAACCCTCACGGAAGCACGCCGATGGCTCCGACGGCTACAGGCCAGCTTTGGTAGAGGAAGGGCCAACTGTACGCGCCGTTACTGAGGTTGACGACCCGGGCTCTGAAGGTGCCGCCGAAGCCTTCCAAGAACACCTCGCCGGACCAATAGTTCTTCCCTCCTAGTGTACCATCCGGCCAATTAGCCGCAAAAGCGGCGCCCTTACCGCTTACCTTGGCCACTGCCAGCAACTGCAATGTTCCCGGCAATTTTGAGGTCGTCGAGTAATGCACTGAACTAACTACTGGACCATAGCCACTAACAATCTCACCGGTATCACTCCAACCAGGTGACGGCCAACTGTCCACCTGGCAATTAGGGGGACTGTCGATATAAGTAAAACCACTGTTGTTCACGCTTCCGCCAACCGCATCGGCAGCCTGAAAATCAATGGGGTTATTGCCGCCAAAGTCGGTAAACATAGATTTAAGAGCCCATGCTTTACCAGTTCCACCATCAGGATCAGTCGTGAACGCCGACAAGGGGCCGTCACCAAAGGCAAAGCTCTTGCTCACATCAGGAGATAAAGAACTGCTCACGCTCACCGAAACAGTCACAGAACGAGAGCCCACTATGTCCGTCAGCTCAACCGTAGCATCGGTATATGACGAGGAAGCGCTGTTCTTAATCACGGCGTTTGCTCCGGTATGGGTCTCAGGATCAAGCAAAATAGCAGTGGAGTCGCCCCAGTACAAACCGTTTTCAGCATCAGCCAGCCGCTTCCACCAGACCGGGGTCCAGACCGGGGTCGCGCCGCCGCTAAAGCGTAAATCAGTCACCTGCCAGCGCACATCACCGGGGGCCGGCTCAGTCGCGCAGGCCAGGTTGTCGCAGCCTGCCGCCACTTCCACCACCTTCAACTCCACCGTGCTGAAATAATCCGGCCCGGCCACGAAAGGCGCGCTGGTAAAGGAGTTTGTCGCAAAGTTCACCCAGTCGCCGTTCGCGTTTCTTATCAGGATATTCAAGCCCACCTGCAACTGCGAAATTCCACCGCCGCCGGCCGCGCCGGCTTTGGCCCGGTAAGCCAGAATAATCTCATTCCGCCGGTTCACGAAATCATGCCGCGAGCCATCCACCGTCCGCATCTCGGTGACCACGGCCGGGGAAAGCTGATCTTCCCAGTCCATCCCAAAGTGGTAGTTGAAGGTCAAACCGAACTGCGTTTCCTTCCGGCTCCCGCTGTGCCGCTGGTTGACGGACGTGGAAAAGGCCGGCACCGGCGTCCACTCCAGCCCGTAGCTCCAGACCTTGGGGTCTTTCTGCAGGAAATCATCAGTCCCGAAAGCACCGACATGTTCGCCCTTCCACTTCTCAAAGGCCCCGGTCACGGCCAGGTTGCGGTAGAAAGGCAGGTAGCCGGTCAGGCGGGCGTCGTAACCCTCGGCCGGTCGTTCCTCGACCAGGTTGGAGTCGTAATCTTTGGAATCCTTCCAGCCGGAAAGCGGCGTGTAATAGTTGGCCGACAGGCGCAGCCAGTCATACCAGGCCTCAACGCCCGCCCCGCCCCGGCTATGGTTGCGCGAAAAATCCTGATCGATAAAAACGTTGTAACCCAAAGCGAAATTCTCGGAAGGCAAGAAGCGCTGGCCTAAACCGAAGTTGCCTATCAGCCGGTCGTCGCTCACGGTCCGCAGGCCAAGCTGGGTGAAGAAAGTCGTCCTCTGGCGGTCATAAATGGGGTAGAGGAAATCACCGCTGCCGCTCACGTCGCCCTCGCCGTTGACTCTCACGCTGACGCGGGCCTGGCCGTAACCGCCCAGCCAACCCTCGGCCCAGGAAGAAAAATAACCGCTTCCGGCCGAGAGCGCCCGCCCCAACAGCCGGTCGGCCACGTGGTCGAGGCCGCGCCATGGCGACGACGATTGCGCGCCGTAGGAGCCGTCGGGGTTGCGGCGGTAACGCTCGCCGTAGGTCAAACGGGTAGTTCCGCCGGGGCCGTCCTGCATCCGCCAGGCCTTCTCGTAGGTGGATTCGCCGTCGCCCGGCCCGCCGCTCATCTCCGGCAAAGCCGCCAGCCCCAGGGCCGTGTCCAGCCCGAAAGCTGAGGGCTCGGGCCAGTCCACCGCCCCACGGGCCGGCGGCAGTTCGAAGACCGGGGCGGTAAGCGTGGTCGCTTCCCCGGCCGATGACGGCAGCGGCAGGCCCAGGGCCAGCGGCAAAGTCAAAACAGCCAGGAAAACGATCTTCCAAAATTTGGCGGCGACGGCGGTCATGCGGCAATTCCTCTAAGCAAAGAGTTTAGGCCCAAAGGCAAAAAAGCGCCGGAGGCCGGGCGCAATATATATCCGCAATTATAGTTATTATTTGACGGAAAAGACGCTGAAAGATCAGGCCCCAGCCTGGCCGCTGGAAGTAAAGCCGCCCTTAACGATCTGAGAGAGGGCAAAGCGCAGGCCAAGTCAGTCGGATTCCTGAAGATTAAATTGAAATCTCCGCCGCTCGCCGCCATGGCCAGATTCTCGCTAATATGCTGAAAATATTGACCTGAATAAACAGGCCAAGGTTTACGCCATTCAGCTAAACAATCAACAGTGTTTAAGCTACCACAATTCATTTTAAATGGCAAGAATTATAGCCACTCAAAATATAGGACCTTTGGTCCGGCTATGCCCCATATGGTTGTTGGCGGCCTAAACAGCGGTTTTATAATGGTAAGGTAAATTGGGTTTATGGACAGGCTGGACTACTATATATGGTGCCTCCGCCTACCTTTGAGAAGCGCTGAGCTTGATTGCAGGGCCTTGTGGCCCGCCGGGGAAAAGCGTACAATATCCCAATTGATTCTCCCCGGATCATGATTGGCGGAGGCCCGGATGACAGAACCTTATTCCACACGTGAAAAACTGGCCGGGCTTTTTTTCCTCAGCGGCCTGGGCCTGATATTTCTCGGCGCGGTCATCGTCGGCGGCGGGCGGGACTGGTTCCGCAGCTATAACACCTATTACGCCCTCTACAACGAAGGCTACGGCCTGTCGCCGGGGGTCAAGGTCAAATTTCTCAGGACCGACGTCGGCCTGGTCACCCGCCTGGAATTGACCGACAACGACAAGGTCAAGGTCCACCTCTCCATACTGGCCGAATACGCCGACCGCATCAAAAGCGACAGCGTGGCGGCCATCGCCAGCCCCACCTTCATCGGCAGCGAATACCTCGACATCATTCCCGGCAGCGTCAAGGCGGCGGCCATCCCCAGGGGCGGGCAGATCCCGGCTGTGGAACGCAAAAGCTTTGAAGACTACGTCAAAGACCTCAAGCTCGACGCCATGCTGGCCAGGCTGGAGGCCATCATGGCCAACGTCGACAGCCTGACCCATCAGTTGCAGGACCCCACCGGGCCCTTCGTGGGCACGCTCTCCGACATTCGCAAAGTCACCAGCAATCTGGCCGAAGGCCAAGGCACCCTGGGCAAACTGGTGGCCGACGAAGAGGCCTTCAGCCAGATCGAAGGCGCCTTGAACGACCTCCAGACCATCACCGGCAACGTGGCCGACCTCTCCGACGAACTGGGCCGGGGCCTGCCCCCCATCATCAACAAAGCCGGCCAGACCGTCAAGCAGTTGGAAAAAGCCGCCCGCTCGGCCCCGGAAATCGCCCGGGGCGCCCGGGAAGGCCTGCGCGGCGCCAACCAGGTGCTGGAATCGGCCAAACGCAATTTCCTGATCAGGGGCAACCTGCCCCGCGACCCGGAACCGGAAACCCAAAGCTACCCGGCCCGCAACCGCTGAAGCCCCGTCGCCGAAACAAGCCTCGCTGTTTGGGCGATAAGCGCCAGATGGGGGCATAATTCCTTGCCATTTAGAATAAGTTGTGGTAAGTTAAAATATAATTGATTGTTTTGGTTGACTGGCGCCAACCTTGGCCTGTTTATTCAGGTCAATATTTTCAGGATATCAGCGAGCATCTGGCTATGACGGCGAGCGGCGGCGCTTTCAATTTAATCTTCATGAATCCGACTGACTTGGTCTGTACTTTGCTCTCTCTCTCTCTCTCTCTCTCTCTCTCTCTCTCTCTCTTAGCTCGGTAAGGGCGGCTTTCTTTCAGCGGCCTCAATTGGCTTCGCTCTGTCGGCGTCTTTTTCTGTTCAATAATAACTATAATCATAGATATATTGCGCCCGGCCCTTGGCTGCGGTGCCTTTTCGTTTTTGAGCCGAAATCTTTTGCGGAAAAGGATTGTCCATGAGCGCCTTGTCCAAACCCGGTAGAATCGTGTTCCTGGCTGTTTTGACTTTGCTGCTGGCCCTGGTTCCGCCGGTGGGCGGGGTGGCCGAAGAAAGCCCGGTCTTCGGACGGCCGCCGGCCCGGGGGGTGGTGGACCTGTCCGGCCTGGAGACGTTTATGGCTTCGGAGGCCGAGGCCCCATTCCAACTGAGGGTTGAGCAAAGCCCGTCCGTTCAGGCCGATTCCGGCTCGACGGTCATGGATAAGGCCCTGGGGCTGGTGGGCCTGCCGGGGATGAGCGGTGCGTCTGATGACGAATCGGCTTACGAAAAGGCCTGGCGGATGCGGGGCGGCCCCAATGGCACCACCCGCTTGAGCTACGGTGAGCGTTACCGCCGCAACCCCGACGGCTCCTACGGCGCGCAATCGTCCTCAAAGTGGGATTCAGCCAACATCGGCGACCGCTTGCTGGAACAGGCCCTGTCGGCCGGCTCCGGTTACTTTTCGTCCTGGGCCGAGGGCTGGCTGGGCGGTTACGGTCAGGCCCGCGTCAGCGTGAGGGTCAATGACGAGGGCGACGTCACCGGCTCCGGCGATTTCCTCTATCCCTTTTACGACAGCGAACATAGCACTTTCTTCACCCAGCTTGGCTTGCGGACCATGGCCAATGATCGGGTGATCGGCAACTTCGGCCTGGGCCAGCGTTTCTTCCCGGCTGAGAACTTCGCTTTGGGGTACAACGTCTTTCTTGATCAGGATTTTTCGCGCAACCATAGCCGGGGCGGGGCGGGTATTGAGGCCTGGTATGACTGGCTGCGCCTGTCGGCCAACTATTACACGCCGCTTTCCGGGTGGAAGGATTCGAAAGATTACGACAGCCGTTTGGTTGAGGAACGCCCGGCCGAGGGTTACGACGCCCGGCTGACCGGCTACCTGCCGTTCTACCGCAACCTGGCCATGACCGGCGCTTTTGAGCAGTGGAAGGGTGACCACGTCGGTTCCTTCGGCAGTGATGATGTGCTGCAGAAAGACCCTAAGGTCTGGTCTTACGGCCCGGAGTGGACGCCGGTGCCGGCTTTTTCGACCTCCGTCAACCAGCGGCACAGCGGCGGGCAAAAAGAGACCCAGTTCTGGCTGACCTTCAATTACCATTTCGGGATGGATTGGGAAGATCAGCTTTCCCCGGCCCTGGTCACCGAGATGAGGACGGTGGATGGTTCGCGGCATGATTTTGTGAACCGGCAGAATGAGATGATCCTGGCC
>JAISFR010000022.1 GCA_031263565.1 Candidatus Adiutrix sp.
TATAAGCGGGAGCGTCGATATTGCCGTCGCCGTCGGCGTCAACCGTGCCGCCGCCCTGGCCGGCCGTCCCGGCCCCCTCGCGCTTGACCATCATGTTGGAAGAATAGGCTTGCTGTTCCCGCTCGAACTTGCGGCGGCGGATTTCGTCGGCCTCCCGGCGCCGCGCTTCCTCTTCCGGGTCCACCGAAGGAGCTCCCACCACCTTAATGGGCTCCGGGGCCGCATCCTTTTTTGCTTCCGAAGGTTTGGGGTCTTCGGGCATGGTCAGGCCGAAGCCCTCAATCGGCGGGGCCAGGGGCTTGTTTTCCGTTTCCACGCTCGGGGCTGGACCTGTTCCGGCTTTTTCCTCTTTCCGGCCGGAGGTCATGGTCACCAGAAGGACAATCAGCATCCCGGTGATGACGGCCACGATCAGGGTCAATACCTTTTTGTTGGTTTTCTTCACTTCCGGCCTGGCCTGGAGAAAGCCGGGAGCGGCGCCGGGCTTATCTTTGGCCATGATCACCCCCGGCTCTCATGGCGGCCGCGCCCTCCGTCAACTGACCGTCGGCCAGAAGATAGGCGCGGGTGATGAGCGGACCGCCGGATATGGCCAGGCGGGTGTACCAGGTCTGTTCGTCAACCTGATCAGCCGCGTAGGCCACAGTCAGAGCCTGATCGGAAGCCTCGGCGGCGAGGGCGAAGCCCCGCGACCGCAAAGCCTGATCGAAGGCCGCCCCCAGGGCGTCCTGGTCGGAAGCCAGGGTGAGGAAAAGCGAAGTGTGGCCCGGAGGAAAAATTTCAGCCAGACTGGCGGCCAGGCGGTCGGCCAGGGTTTCGGCCTGATCGGCCGGCAGGGATTCGGAGACGAAGGAATACATGTGGCCCTGGCCTCGGCTCAATTTACCGGAGCAGCCGTTCATCATCACCAGAGCCAGAAGCGCTAGGACAAGAAGCCTTGAAGAGGAAGTCATAATCTTCACCGCCCTTTCCTGACCGTAACCTTGAGCTGGTCACGCCCCACGCCGGAAATCAGGGCCAGATGCTCAAAGAGGCCGTCCACGACGAAAGTGTTGTTGTGGACCCGGTAGTTGACCAACTGTTCCCGCTTTCCGTTCATGGCCAGGAGGACCGGAACTTCCGTTTTGGAGGCCTCATCCGGCAGGCGGATAAAAGTCTGCTGACCGTCGTTGAAGACCTGAACCGGCTTCCAGGGGGCCTTGCCGCTGACTTTGTAATTGAAGTCCAGGCCCGACAGGTCAACGGTTTTCCCGTCGATCCGGCCGGTGGCCCAGGTTAGCTCTTTCTGTTGCTGGGCCTTGAGAAGCACGGCCTGTTCAGGGTAGAGAAAGCCGGTGTGGAGCATATGCCCGGATACCTGGGAAACCAGCTTCAGGTGATAGGTCCGTTTATTGGTGGTCACGACCAGGGTGCTTTTCAGACCGGCCTCCAGGGGTTTGATAAAAATATGGGCAATGCCGCCCCCGGATGAACCGGATTCCACCAGCCAGCGGGCCGAATCGCCCACCAGGATTTCATTGACCAGTTCGCCAGGCTCCAGCTCGAGGTCGCAAATCTCCATCGGCGCCCCGATGATGGTGGGCAGGGTCGAGCCGAACATGTAGACGACCTTGCCCCCGGTGGTCTGAATAGGATTGACGGGCCGGTCCGACCACTCGCCGGCCAGGCGCAGGGCCTCAATCTCCTTGGGGCTCAAAGCGGAAGTGTCGGCGCAATAGGCCGAAGCCGGGGCGGTCAGAAGAACGGCGACCAACAGTACTAAAACTCTCATTGGCTAACCTCGTTTCGGGAAGCCTTGGCGGCTTCGGCATTGGCTAAAACAGTCCCATAGGACAATTCGGTGATGTAGACCCCGCCCGGATTCCGCAAAATCTCGGCGTCGGTGCGGGGCGGCTGGATAAGCACGGTCATGGTGGCCTCGTATTGGGTCACGTCCACGGTGATGCCGACATGGTTGCGAACCGTCTCCTGCCACTCGATGCGCCAGGACTTGGGCGAGACGGGCAAGGGAACGCCTTTGACGTTGACCGACACCAGCCGCCCGCTTTTGGCCCGGGCCACCGGATTGTTTTTCTCAAACCATTCGGTCAGGACGCCTTTAGCCGCCCCTCGGGCGAAAGCCGAGAGGCGGTCAAGCATCTTGGCCTGTAAATCCAGGTCGGCCGTGACCGTGCGCCAGGAAGCGACCATGTTGGCCAGTTCGGCCTGGATGACGGAAACCGGCGTGGGTGAAGCCGTATCGGCCCGCCTGACCGCCAGGGCGCTTCCGAGCTTGTCCACGGCCACCACATAGGGGACGACTTTGTTCTGGCTGATCTGAACGATGTTCAGGCCCAGGGAGGCTACGGCGACGGCCAGACAGATCACGGCGGCCAACCGCCATTGGGCCGCGATTTTCACATAGGCCCCAATGGAGTCGTAATAGAGTTGCTGGGCCTGGAAAAAGGGATTATCCAAATCGTTGTTGCTGCTCATTGCTGCCTTCTTTAATGCTTGGGTTTACGGTGACGCCCTTTCCGGCCTTTTTGGCTCTCAGCCGGAACGAGGGCGAGCTTGTTCGGTTTATAGTCCGCGTTAGGAAACGCTGTCCGTCGCCTCAGTTTCAGGCTGTTCGTAGCCGTCAGCCGCCATAAGCCTGGGCCTGGCCTGATTCGCGGAGCTTGGCTCTTGAGCGGTCTCCCCCGAACCCCCGGCCTCCAGAAGTTTTTTGGCCTTGGCCGCGCCGGCCGCCGAGCGGAGTTGGTTTCTGAGGCTGCCGGGGTTCTGGTCAAATTCCTTTTGGGCCTGACCCGCCTTGGCGTCGCTTCTGGCGTTCCACATGGCCCGCGCCATGCCGCCGGCCGTTCCGGCCACTCCGGTCACGCCTTGCCCCCGGGCCACGGTATGGGAATCGTTGACCGCCGAGGCCGCCCCAGCGGCGTAACCGGCGCTGGCCGTAGCCGCTCCGAAGGCCATGATTCCGGCGGTTTTGGCCATTGAGGCCAGAGGATTGCCGCCGCCGATGGCCGAACCGCTGATCATTCCGGCACAGGTATCGGGCAGGGTTTTAGCCAGGGCCAGCAGGATGATCGACTTGCCGATCAGGAAAAACAGGTCCACGAACTTGATGCTCTTGACGGTGGCGCCCACGCTGGCGTCAAGGTCCGAGAGGGAAATGACGGCGAAGCCGATGTTGACCACCAACTGCAGGACAAATAGCTTGATGGCCACCGACAGCACATAGCGCATGACGTTGACGGCATAGTCCTTGAAAATCTTCGACCCGCCCAAACCTATGAGCAGAACGCCGATGTTGGCCACGATGTAAAACTCGCAGGTGGCCAGTATCACCAGGGCGCTGATCAACACGAAAATCACCATGATGATCAACATGCAGGAGACGTAAAGGTAGACCTCGCCAAAGTCCGTTATGCCCGCGTCTTTCATGACCGGCATGATCTTTTCCATGATGGCCGCGGCCATGGCCACCGGCTGCCCGGC
>JAISFR010000053.1 GCA_031263565.1 Candidatus Adiutrix sp.
GAAACCTTCTATGAGGCCATCCAATACCACTGGATCCTCCACGTGGTTATGCACATCGAATGCAATTCTCACTCCACGCAATCTCATCGCTTTGACGTCAACTTCTACCATCTCTAGGAAAATGACCTGCGGGACGGACGAATCACCCGGGACCGCGCGCTGGAGCTGGTTGAACAGTTGATGTTGAAGATCGATACGTTGTTCTACATCGGCGACAACTATTATGTAAAGGCCAATTCCGGACTTCCCACCTGGCAGGTCATGAGCATCTGCGGCACGGATGCCGACGGCAATGATGTCTCCAATGAGCTTTCCGAGATCATTCTGGATGCCGGCTATGAGATGCGCCTGTCCAATCTGCCGCTGGCCGTCCGCTACAGCCCCAAGACTTCCCGGAAGGTCATCGACAAGGCAATGCGTCTGGTCCAGGCCGGAACCGGCAACCCGGCGTTCTTCAGCGACGACGTCGCGATGGAGATCGTCCGGCGAAAGGGCGCCGACAATGAGGAGGCCCATGACTGGTCTATTCACGGCTGCATTGAGCCTCATCCCGGCGGCGGCCACTCCGACGGAAGCCCTGTAGGCGGCTATGTCAGCCTGCCGAAGATCATGGAAGTCACACTGCACAACGGCGTCGATCCCGTGACCGGACTGGAGGTCGGGCTGAAAACCGGCAACCCCGGGGATTTCAGAAGCATGGATGCGCTGGTGAGGGCTTTTGAGAAACAGATGTACCGCTTTATCGACCTACACACCACCGCCATGAACGCCACTATGTCCGTCCAGGCCCACTATCTGCCCTGCATCTACAGTTCCATCTTTGTGGACGACTGCATCAGGGTGGGCAAGACCATTCAGGAGGGCGGCAGCCGTCACAAGTACATCAACTTCTTCCTGGCCGGATGCGCGACACTGGCCGATTCTTTAGCGGCCATCGACTATGCGGTCTTCCAGGAGAAGAAGCTGTCCATGGACGCGCTAATTCATGCCTGCGATACCGACTTTGCGAATCAGGAGCCGCTGCGGCAGTATCTGATCAATAAGGCTCCGAAGTTCGGCAACGACCTCGGATACGTCGATAGCCAGATAGCGGATATCCAGCGCAAGGGCTGTGAATATGCACAGAAGCTGGCTGATCACCGCGGCGGCTGGTTCTCCTGCGGCAATATGTCCCAGACCCACAATGTCGCCCTGGGCGGTATGGTCGGCGCAACCCCAGACGGCAGAAAAGCGTTTACGTTTTTCTCGGACAATGGTTCCCCCATGAACGGACGCGATGTCAACGGCCCCACGGCGGCGGCCAACTCGGTGGCCAGCATGCCGCATGCCAGCAACTTCGGCGGTACGCTCTACAATATTCGCTTTGATTCCCAAACGGTTGCAGGCGAGAAGGGACGCAGGATCATTGAAGGCGTATTCACCAATTTCTGCGAGAGCGGTGGTTATCACATCCAAGCCAACGTAATGGACGACGAGGTCCTGCTGGCCGCCCAGAAGAATCCCGAAAACTACAGAGATCTGGTTATCCGAGTGTCCGGCTACCTTGCATACTTCACGGAGTTGGACCGCACTGTGCAGGACTCCATCATCGGTCGTTCGACACATCTGGCCGGGCAAAGATCGGGAGTGATCTGATCCGCAGCCCTATACCCTCGACCGGCCCTGAAGCGGGGCTGCCTGAGAAAAAGTAGAAAGCGAAAGGAGCGGCACATGCGTGCGCTCGTCGGCGGCGTACAGAGATTTTCAATCGAAGATGGCCCCGGAATTCGCTCCACTGTGTTCTTGAAGGGATGCCCCTTATCCTGCCGGTGGTGCCACAATCCAGAGCTAATCCACCGCGAAAACCAGTTGATGTATACCGCAAGCCGCTGTATTGGATGCGGAGAATGCGTCAGAGTCTGTCCAAATCAGGCGATTTCGTTCCATGAAGGCGGTTTCCAGTACGACGAGAGCAGGTGCTCACGCGACTTTGTCTGCGTGGAGCGTTGCTGTACGGAGGCGTTGCATGCCGCGGCCAGGCCTATGACGGTTGAGGAGATCATGGAGATTGTCCTCCGGGACAGGGGTTACTATGAAAAAACCGGCGGCGGCGTTACCTTCAGCGGTGGCGAATGTACCCAGCATTACGATTTTTTAGCCGAACTTATCCAGCGGGCCAAAGCGGAAAACGTCAATGCGGCGGTTGACACATCGGGCTATTGCAAACCCGCGCAGATGGCGGCTCTGGCACAAAAGGCAGACTTGTTGCTGTATGATGTAAAATGTATAGACGACGCGCTGCACCAGAGCCTGACGGACGTTTCCAATCACCTCATCCTGTCCAACCTCAGATCGCTGTCCAAAGACGAATCAATAAGGAAGAAGATACGCATCAGAATGCCTCTGATCGGCGGCGTAAACGACGCCCCAGAATTGTTGGAGGCGGCCCTTGCATTTCTCTGCGAATGCGGGCTGCGAACAGTGGATCTGCTGCCTTATCATCTCCTTGGCGTATCAAAATACAAGAGTCTGCTTCGGGACCATAGCGTTTTTGAGCCGCCCAGCCGTGAACGGCTGGAAGAAATAGCGTCATCGTTCGAAGAAAGGGGGGTGTATGTCTCTATACCGGGCAATTGACGGAGGAAACCCAAAAGGGCTTGCGCGCACATCCGAAAAAGTTCAATACAAACCATTGGAAAGGGCCTGAAGAGGAGGAAGAATCGTGAAAGAAACAAAAGGTTTTTTAAGTAGAGTGAATATGCGAACCTTCCTGGTACCCGCAATCCTGATGCTGATTGCTGCCTGCGTCGGCATCTTTGCCCCCGAAACGCTTGGCAACGGGGCGAGCGCAGCGCTGAACTTTACGATTGATGAATTCGGCTGGTTCTATGTTCTGGGATCCACATTTCTGTTGATCATGAGCATCGCCGTCTGCTTCACCAAATTCGGCGAGGTCAAGCTGGGCGGCAAGGACGCGAAGCCGGAATTCTCTAGGCTGACCTGGTTCTCCATTACCCTGACCTCTGTCATCGCCATCGGCATCGTGTTCTACGGTGTGGCCGAGCCCATGACCAACTTCAACGCCCCTGCGGCGTTCCTCGGCCTCAAGGGCGGGAGTGCCGCAGCCGCCGAGGCCGCCCTGCCCTACACGCTTTTACACTGGGGCCTGCATCCCTACGGTATCTACACCGGCACTGGGCTTTGCCTTGCATTTATGTACTGGAATGCGAAGAGGCGGTTCGCGGTCAGCTCGGCTCTGTATCCCATCCTGGGCGACAGGGTCGACGGCAAGGCCGGCGACTGGATCAACGCCGTGACCATCTTTTGCGTCATCGGCGGCGTCGCCACCGGCTTCGGTCTTGGCACCATGCAGTTCACCTCCGGTCTCGGCTACATCACCGGCAAAAATTTCGGCAACAATCTGATGTATCTCATCGTCATAGCCGCCTTTGCGACCACCTATATCCTCTCGGCCTGCACCGGCCTGCACAAGGGCATTGCGTTAGTCAGCAACATCAACACCGGCGTCTACGTTATCATGCTGGTATTCTTCTTCTTCGCCGGCGGCCCGAAGTTCATCCTGAACATAGCCGTCAGCACCATCGGCCAGTATATCGACATCCTGCCCGTGCAGTCCTTCTATCTGGAGCCCGCCATACAGAGCGGTTGGGTCGGCGGCAACACCGTCTTCTATCTGGCCTGGTGGCTGGCTTTCGCTCCCATCATGGCCCTGTTCCTCATCAGGCTTGCTAAGGGCCGCACCATCCGCGAATTTATTGTCATGAACCTCTTTGCTCCTGTTCTGTTTGCTCTTATCTGGTTCTCCATCTTCGGCGGCTCCGCAATCCGGCAGCAGCTTCTCGGCAATATGGCCATCTGGGAGACCATCCAGGATCAGGGCATTCAGGTTGCGCTCTTTGCGTTCTTCAAACAGTATCCGTTTGCCGGAATCATCTCCGTCCTTGGCCTGATCGCCATTGCCTTGAGCTTCATTACCAATGCGGAAGCCAACGTCCTGACCGTTGCCGAGATGACCGCTCTGCCCGACGAGGCCGACAAAGGCGACGTCCAGGAGGCTTCTCCCCACTGGGTGAAGGTATTCTGGGGCACTCTGATGGCCGCCGTTGCGTTTGCTCTGATGCAGTCCGGCGGGTTGAGCGCGCTACAGACTTCGGTTATTGTCTGCGCGTTGCCAATTCTTGTTCTTACGATCTTCATGGTCTATGCCTTCCTCAAGACGATTCCGAATTATGAAAAATATGACCGGACTAAGACTGAAGAAGAGAGAACGATTGAGGATTCTAAGGATTTCGACCTGACTGCACAAATGGCAGGAGAGAGGGAAAAACAAAATGCTTAATGCAAAGGAAAATGGTAAGCTCGAACAGTTGCACAAGGCATCCATGGAGATTCTCGGGAAATCCGGCATCAAGTTCCTTCTTCCCCGGGCGGTCGAAATCCTGAAATCCAACGGCATCCGCATAGAAAGCGACGTCGCCTATTTAACCGAAGAACAACTGCTGTACTGGGTCAGAAAGGCGCCCAGTGAATTCAAGCTCTATGCGGAAAACAGCGAGTATGATATTGTCATCGGTGGCGACAATGTGGAACCCGCACCGACCTTTGGCGCTTATCAGATCATTGACTACGCGGGCAATGCCCGCCCCGCGCTGATGGAGGATTTCATTAATTTCGTCAAGCTCTACGAGGCCAATCCCACGTTCAAGGTCAACGGCGGCTGCTGCGTGCAGCCATCCGACGTCCCCGCCGAGCACGGCATTATGCTGATGTACTACGCGGCCTATACCCACTCCAACAAGTGCCTGATCACCAACTCTGGTTCGGCCGAGGACCTGTCGCCTCTGTTTGAGATGGCCAAGGCCGCCTACGGCGATGATATGGAGAAATGGGCCGCCTATCCGCGTATCACCACCATTGTCAACGCCAACAGCCCTCTTCAGTTCGACCCCCGGATGCTGGAAACCCTGATCACCTTCTGCCAGGCGGGACAACCCATCAACGTGGACAGCGGCGCCATGGCCGGCTCCTCCGGCCCCGTTACCTATGCTGGAAATATCGCTTTGGCCAACGCGGAGGTCCTGGCCGGTATCGCTCTGACCCAGATGATTCGTCCGGGCACTCCAGTTATGTACGGCAGTACGGCCAGCGGCATCGATATGAAGAATGCGGCCGTTGCCATCGGCGCTCCCGGCGCGGCGATTTGCTTCAAATATGCAACGCTGCTTGCCAAGTACTACAATCTGCCCTGCCGCGGTGGCGGCGCTCTCAGCGACGCCAAGAAGCCCGACCTACAGGCCGGCTTTGAATCCATGATGATCTACAAGACCTGTGCGGACAATAAAATGAACTTTATCATCCACGCCGCCGGCGTTCTTGACGGCTTTGCAAGTGCCTCCTATGAAAAGCTGATCATGGACTTTGAGATCATTGATTTTGTGAACCGCGTCAACAGAGAGTTCGAGATCAGCGACAAGACGCTGGCGCTCGACGTCATTGAAGAAGTCGGACACGGCGGCAACTACCTGGCCAATCGGCATACCCCTAAACATGGCCGCAGTGAGCAGTTCATCGCGAAGCTCAGCGTGCGCGGCAACGCTGCGCCGGATCAGTTGGAAAAGAACATCCAGAAACGGATGGCGCAACTTTACGCCGCTTATCAGAAATCCGTCCGCGATGAGGCGGTTCTGGAGAAGATGCGCGGCATCATGCTGGCCAACGGTGTCGCAGAGGGGCACATCGCCCGGATCAATTCCCTGTAGTCTCTTCAGCACTCTGGTTTATCCAGGCAGAGCCTTTGCTCTGCTTGGATAAACCAGCTTAACGAGCCATGGCATACGGATGACAGCAACTTTCACCGGCTGAAGCAGGAAAGGGGTGGGTGTCTTGAAGAGATACACGGTTGGCGACGTGAGCAGGATTACCGGTGTATCCAAGGATATGCTGCGTTTTTACGACAAAATCGGCCTCGTCAAACCGGCTTATACCGACCCATTGAACAATTACCGCTACTATGACTACGGCCAATTCTGGCTGATAGACATCATACAGTTGTGCCGCGGGCTGGACGTTCCCCTCAAGGAGATTGGGCTGATCCTGCAGTGCAAGGACGATGATAAGGTGTTGGAACTCCTGATGAAACACCGGGAGGAAGCGATCAACCGCAGCCGGTATTTTAAGCGCGTCGCTGAGGATATCGACTGGTATGCCGGGCAGCGTAATCAAATGCGCGCAGCATACGATGATCAGAATGTGACCATCAGGCATGTCCCGGCGCGTCAGGTTCTGCTGGGGAAGGACGACGAGGATACGCATCTCTATCATCTGAAACTACAGAAGCTTTGCCGTTCGACGCTGAAGACCACCGATTCTCTCTGCCGTCATTACGGTTTTGTGCTTGATGTCGACCGGATGAGGCAAAACAGTTTCATCAAGCAGGCAGAGTATCTGTGTTTTGACGAGGATATCCTCAAGGAAGCCGACCCGTCGCATCTCACCACGCTTCCCGGGGGGGACTATGCCTGTTTTGTTGTCAATGTCATCAATGACACTGCGGATTTTGCGCCCCTGCTGCAGTGGTGTGAAAAAGAAAAAGTTGCGGCCAGCTATGTTATTGCCGACGAGATCGGCTTACATCTGTTTGACTATCTTGACCAGAATTATCTTTGCGAAGCCAAGGTGCTGCTAAAGCATAAATGAATCAGGAGGTATTTTTTCATGGCCATCAACGACGTGTATCGGGCGGTGCTCGATTTTGAGGAAGACAGTATCGCCGCCCTCATTGAAAAAGAACTGGCCGAAGGGGTCGAGCCCGGTCAACTGCTCCAGGAAGGTTTGATCGCCGCCATGGACGCGGTCGGCAAGGCCTTTTCCGAAGGGGAAATCTTTGTGCCCGAAATGCTGATGGCCGCCCAGACCATGAAACTGGGGCTCGATGTGCTCAACCCCAGACTGGGCGACAAAGACGCCCAAAGCCGGGGCGTGATCGTCATTGGAACGGTCAAAGGCGATCTTCACGATATCGGCAAGAATCTGGTGGGCATGATGCTGGAGGGCGGCGGCTTCGAAGTGCACGATCTGGGCATCGACGTCAGCCCCGAGGCTTTTGTGGAGGGCGTCAAGAAATACCAACCGGTCATTCTGGGGCTGTCCGCCCTCCTGACGACCACCATGCCGGTCATGGAGGAAACGGTCAAGGCCCTCAAGGCGGCCGGTCTGGAGCAGGTCAAAATCATGATCGGCGGCGCTCCGGTGACCCGGGATTTCGCCGAAAAGATCGGGGCGGACGGCTTTTCCGCCGACGCCCCGGCCGCGGTGGAACTGGCCCGCAGCCTGAGCAGGTAAAAAAAGCCGGCCGGCTTTTCGCGCCCGGGCCCTCACCTTTGAGGGTCCGGGTGCCAGGAATTTTTGCCCGGCATAGATGAAGGCCTCCGGGGGGCGACTGGAGGGGCCGATAATACTGGAGCCGCCCATGAAGAAGGAAGTTCGATCCATTCCGAAAAGATTGGCCGTGGCCACATAGACGCTGTTGGCCTGCACCAGGTATTCCAGGGAGACGTTGCCGGTATAGCCGCCGGCCCCGCCGCTTTCCAGGGTGCAGATGGCCGTGCAGTTTATGAACAGGCGGCTGCCCAGAGCTCTGGCGTAACGTAGAATTTCCGGAAAACAATAAAAATCATAGCAGATGCCCAGGCCCACCGACCCCCAAAGGCTGTCGAAGCCAGCGGTTTATCCCCTTGATCAGCCCACCTTTGCTCAGAAAAAGGCAGGTGGATTTTCCGGTTCACCGTCACGCTCCCGTCCGCTTTGCAGACAGCGGCCGAATTATAGACCTTAGTCCTAAATTCCCATTCTAAAATATACCTACGTAGGTAAGAGGCTCAAAGAGTCCAGGAATAAAGAGCAAAAACTAGCTGTGAAGAAGTGGAATGCTTATAAAGTATGTCGTGGAAGAGCGCGTATGGCGACATTTTTATTGGATAAAGACTTGACTTTTCCCTCTTCTGGGAGGTATATATATACCTCCCAGAAGAAGGGGCGGCGCATATGGGAAGCATAGTGCAGTGCAAATCTGGCAAGTACATATACCTATACGAATGAGAAAGAACTCGCGTTGGCGGGCCGGATGGTGGCGGTCAGTAATTTCATAACGGATGCCGAGGAGGCCATAAAAATATATCGAACCAAAGATGTTGTTGAGAAAGGCTTTCTGCGGCTGAAAAACTGTCTGGATTTCGCCCGACCGCGCGTCCCCACCGACAATACTGTGCAAAACAAGGTGTTCATCGGCTTCATTGCCCTGATACTGATTGCTCACATACATAAGGTCACGGACGAACACAAGCTCTACCGCACGTTAACCATGAAGAAAATGATCAGGCGACTTGAAACCCTGCGTGTTCAGTATATCAACGGCAAGCGCGTTCAATGCCCCATTACCGCCGAACAGAAAATAATCTTCTCCGCGTTTGACGTCGCTTGGCCACTGTAGGTATATTTTTGCACGGGATTTTAGGATGAGATCATTTACAGAGCCATCCCGACCACCAACCCGGGAGCGAATGCCTGGAAGCCCGTCAAAAATCGTCCTGGAGGCCCTTTTGCGCCGCCTGGACGGGGCTTCTCTGTGCGTCGGCGGTCCCCCCCCCACCTCGGCCGATGGCTTTCCAGGCCTTGAGATGAAAAGCATCGTCCAGCTCACCTGCCTTGGGCAACGGTGTTGTGAACGGGCCATTTCGCATCGGAGGAGCCCGGCATGGGCGGGAAGACGAATCTGATAAAGGTAATCAAATCGATGAACCCCCGCCGCAGGTGGCGGGGCAATAACGGCTACGCCCATGTTCTGAGGATCTGCCTGCCGCTGATCGCCTCCAATATTTCCGTCTCGGCCATGCTTTTCACCGACCGCCTTTTCCTCAGCCGCTATTCCCTGGAAGCCATTGCCGCCTCGCTCCCGGCCGGGGTGGCCGTGGTCACGGTTTCCTCTTTCTTTCAGGGGCTGGTGGCCTATGTTTCGGTCTTCACCGCTCAATACACCGGCGCCGGACAGCCCCGCAGGGCGGCGGCCGCTCTGTGGCAGGGCCTTTATCTGGCCATTTTGGCCGGCCTCATTATCGCCCTGACCTGGTTTCCGGCCCCGCTCATTTTTGAACTCGGCGGACACCCGGAAAACATCCAACGGCTGGAGGTCACTTACTACCGCATTCTGGCCTTGCCGAGCGTGCTGAATCTGATCTATTTCGCCATGTCCTCCTTTCTGGCCGGCCTGGGGCGGACCCGCCTGGTCATGTGGGTCAACCTGGCCGGAGCCCTGGTCAACATCCCCCTGACTTACGCCCTGGTTTTCGGGGTGGTGGTCAACGGCTTCCGCCTGGCCCCGGAATGGGGCATCGTCGGGGCCGGGGTGGCCACGGTCTTTTCCTGGCTGCTGACCACCTGCATTTTCAGCCTTTTGATCTTCAATCGCCGGATGGCCAAAAGCCACGACCTTTTCCGGGCCTGGAAGCCGGACCTCCGCCTGATGCGCCGCCTGATGGCCTATGGTACGCCGGGCGGCCTGCAGCGCTTTATGGATCTGGCGGCCTTCACCTTTTTCGCCTTCATCATCGGCCGCCTGGGGGAACTTTACCTGGCCGCCAACAACATCGTTTTTTCCATCGAGGCCATCAGCTTTTTTCCCCTGATAGGGGGGAGCGTCGCCATCAGCATTCTGGTGGGTCAGTCCATCGGCCGGGGCCAACCTGAAGAAGCCGCCCAGGCCGTGGTCAGCGGCATAGGCATTTCCAGCCTCTACGCGGTGGCCATATCCCTGCTGTTCCTGCTGTGGCCCGGACTTTTGCTGGAACTTTTCCTGGCCGACCACTATGATCAGGCCACCCGAGCCCGAATATTGGAACTGGGCACGGTGCTGCTGCGTTTTGTGGCCGCCTACACGATTTTCGACGGCCTCTACCTCTGTTGCCTCGGAGCCCTGTCGGGGGCCGGGGATGTCTGGTTGCCCATGGCCGCCATGGCCGTCTCGGTTTTGCTCTGCCTGATGCTGCCGATCTGGCTGCTCTTCAGCCAGGGCTGGGCCAATGTCTACAGCTTATGGGGCTGTTTCGTCTTCTATATCCTGGTCATGACCGGAGTCGGCGTCTGGCGTTACCGCCAGGGCCGATGGCGCTTCATGAGAGTGATTGAAACCCGGGGCGTCTCATGAACGACTTGCCGGAACTGGCCCCCTTCAGCTTCGAGCTGCCCCCGGAGCTGGTGGCCCAGACTCCGCCCAAAGAGCGGGGAAATTCGCGGCTGATGCTCCTGAACCGGGAGGGCCGGGGCGTGGGCCATCATCATTTTTCGGAACTGCCCGAACTTCTGCCGCCGGGCGCCCTTTTGGTTTTTAATCAGGTCCGGGTCAGCCGGGCCAGGTTGCTGGGTCGGAAGGCCGATAGCGGCGGCCGGGTGGAGGCCTTTATTCTTCAGCCGCCGCCCCAGGGCTCCGGGGCCGGGGATTATGACTTGTGGTGCCTGGTCCACCCCGGCCGCCGGATCAAAGCCGGGCGGGATTTGATTTTCAGCCACCCCGGGACTCCCGAGCGCCTGTCGGCCACCGCCCTGGACTTCGACCCCGAGGGCCGCCGATTGCTCCGCTTCCACTTTGGCGACGACCCCGAGGCCGTTCTGGAGCGACTGGGCCATGTGCCGCTGCCTTTCTACATCAAACGCCCTGATGAGAGCGAAGATCGCGACCGCTATCAGACGGTCTACGGGCGCAGCCCCGGGGCGGTGGCCGCGCCCACGGCCGGCCTCCATTTTACCAGGGAGATGCTGGAGACTTTAAAAGCCCGGGGCTTTGAGTCGACTGAAGTGACCTTGAAAGTTTCGGCCGGCACTTTTGCCCCACTGACCCGGCTAAATCTGGAAAGCGGGCGGCTGCACCGGGAACATATCAGTGTGCCGGAGGCCGCGGCGGCCGCCGTGAGCCGGGCCAAAGCCGAGGGGCGGCCGGTGCTGGCGGTCGGCACCACCACGGTGCGCTCTCTGGAATGGGCCGCCGAAGGCGGCCGGCTGGCCCCCCGGGAGGGCTGGGGCGACCTGTTTATCCGGCCGGGTTGGAAATTTAAGGTCGTGGACGCCCTCTTGAGCAACTTTCATTTGCCGGCTTCGAGCCTTTTGATGCTGGTTTCGGCCCTGGCCGGCCGGGAGCGCGTTCTGGAAGCCTATGGGGAGGCGCTCAAATCAGCTTATCGTTTCTACAGCTACGGCGACGCCATGCTTATTGTCTGAACGAATTAAAGTGACCCTAAAAATTAACCGCGAATTCCTTCATTAAAATAAGAGGCGAAAAAATGCACCCTGACTGCGAGGTGGCTTTTCCCGCTCCCAAGACCTTTCAGCCCCTGCCCAGCCGGGGGATTTTGGCGGCCGCCGGCTTCAGCCTGAAAATTATCCGCCAGGCCCTGGAGATGAAAGAGGCGACGGAATCCGTAATCCTGGACGGTCTGAGCCGGCTGATATGGGCCGGGGAGGCCTTTCTGGCCGGGCCGGTGCTCGGCGCGCCCATGGCCGTCATGGCTCTGGAAGAACTGGCCCGGCGCGGCGCCAGGGAGATCGTTTTTTTAGGCCTGGCCGGCAGCCTGAAACCGGAACTCAAGCCCGGCCAACTGGTCTGCCCGGATTCCGGCCTGTCCACCGAGGGCACTTCCGCCCATTACCCGGCCCCCCTGGCCCCGGACCAGGAATTGCGCTACAGGATAATTTCGGGCGGCACCCAGGGCGAAGTGCTTGGCGGCCGGATCTGGTCCACCGACGGCATTTATAGGGAGACTTACCGCTTGGCGGAAAGACAGAAAAGCGCCGGCGCCCGGCTGGTGGATATGGAGTGCACGGCCCTGTGGGCCGCCGCCCGTTTTCGGGGCCTGCGCCTGGCCTCCCTTTTGGTGATAGCGGATGTCCTGGACGGCTGGGAGCACCGAAACGCTTTCGGCCGTCCGGAATTCAGGCAGGGCCTGGCCCGGGCCGCCGAATTGGCCGGGCGGCTGATCAAGTCTTCAAATCGAACCAGAGAGGAGGGGGCATGAGCGAAAAAGCGGGCCGGGCGGCCGGCCGCATCGAGGAATTGAAGTCCGAGATCAGGCGCCACAACGATCTCTATTATGACCGGGACGCCCCGGAAATCAGTGATGATCAATGGGACGACCTTTTTCAGGAACTGAAGGACCTGGAAGCCGCCCATCCGGAACTGATCAGCCGCGACTCTCCCACCCAGACCGTGGGGGCCGCCGGCGACCGGGGTTTGGCCAAAGTGCGGCACGAAGCCCGCATGATGAGTCTGGACAAGGCCTTAAGGCCTGAGGAAATCGATGAGTTCGCGGCCCGGACCAAGCGCTTCCTGGCCCGCGAGGAAGACCTGCTTTTTTACGTCATGCCCAAGTTCGACGGCCTGGCCGTGGAACTGGTCTATGAGCGGGGGCGGCTGGTGCTGGCCGCCACCCGGGGGGACGGAGTGACCGGCGAAAACGTCACCCCCAACGCCCTGACCATCAGCGACCTTCCCGAGCGCCTCAGCGGCCGGGGCGTCGGCGCCCTGTTCCCGGCCGGGCCCGTTCCCGAGCGCTTGACGGTGCGGGGCGAGGTTTATATGGAAAAAGGCGAATTTCTGAAACTCAACCTCCGCCGGGAGGAAGAGGGTCTGCCGCTCTTCGCCAACCCTCGCAACGCGGCCGCCGGCTCTTTCCGCCAGTTGGACCCGGACGTCACCCGAACTCGCCGGTTGGGCTTTTTCGCCTATGGCCTGGCCGAGCCGCGGAGTCAGGGCCTGGGCAGTTACGGCCAGCTCATGGAGGCTCTCAAAGGCTGGGGCCTGCCGGTGGAGTCGTCCCGCTTCAGTTCCGGCGGGCGGACCCTGGCCGAAGTCCGCCGGATCTTCGATGAACTGGAAGAGGCCCGGGAGGGCCTGCCTTACGAAATCGACGGTCTGGTGATCACCATTGAAGACCTGGCCCTCTGGACCCGTCTGGGTTTTACGGCCCGGGCCCCGCGTTACGCCCTGGCGGCTAAGTTCAAGCCCCGGCTGGTTGAAACCACGGTCTTGAACATCGAGGTGCAGGTCGGCCGCACCGGAGTGCTGACCCCGGTGGCCCGCCTCAAGCCGGTCAGCGTGGGAGGGGTCACGGTGCAGAACGCCTCCCTCCACAATGAGGACGAACTCCGGCGCAAGGATGTGCGGCCTGGCGACACGGTTCTGGTGCGGCGGGCCGGCGAGGTCATCCCCGAAGTGGTGGAGGTGCTGAAAGACCGGCGCCCCGAGGGTCTTTCGCCTTATGATTTTCCAGCCGACTGCCCGATCTGCGGCACCCGGTCGATTCGTCCGGAAGGGGAGGCCGCCCGTCGCTGCCCCAACCCCTGGTGCCCGGCCCAGGTCAGGGAACGCTTTTATCATTTCGGCGGCAAAAATGCCCTGAATATCATCGGTCTCGGGGAGCAACTGGTGGAGCGGCTCTTGAACGACGGCCTGGTGAAAATTCCCAGCGATCTCTACCGTCTGACTTTCGAACAATTGGCCCGCCTGCCCCGTTTCGGCGACAAATCGGCCCAGAACCTGCTGGACTCTCTGGAAAAATCCAAGACCGCGCCCCTGTGGCGCTTTATCCACGCCCTGGGCATTCGACATGTGGGCGAGCGCACCAGCCAGATCCTGGCCGGGCATTACCCGTCTTTGAAAGCCCTGGGCCGGGCTTCGGAAGAAGAATTGACGGGCCTCAGCGATATCGGGCCGGAAGTGGCCGCCAGCCTCGTCGAATTTTTTCATAACCCTTTGAACGGGCAGTTTCTGGCCGACCTGGAAAGTTCGGAACTGGGCCTTTCGCCCGCGGCCGCCGAGGCGCCCGCCGCGGCCGGGACCCCCTTGCGCGGTCGGAAATTTGTACTCACCGGGACTTTGAGCGCCTTCACCAGGGCCGAAGCCAAAGCCCGCCTCGCGGCCCTCGGCGCCCAGGTGATGAGCTCAGTCAGCCGCGAAACCGATTACCTGGTGGCTGGGGAGGCCGCCGGCGGCAAACTGGCCAAGGCCGAAGGCCTGGGCGTGACCATTCTGAACGAAGAGGAATTCATCGAGCTTATCGGGGCTTGAATCGCGGTCCGCGGCCAAAAAATAATGGATATTTAGGCATAATTATGGTTAAATATCTCCGCTGGCCGACTGTGGCGGTCATTTGACTAAAACCCACGCCATAGAGTACAGTAAAAAATTGAAATCAAACCGTTCAAGGTCGTGGAACAGCCATCGAGGCGGACAATGAAGCAATACGGAAAAATCTGGCCGGCCGCTCTGGCCCTGGCCGCCCTGGTCGTCTTCGCCGGCTGCGGGGTCGTAATTGATATGGCCGAAGACAACGAGTGGCGCTGGGGCAGTTTCGGCAGTGCGGATTTCGTCAGCCCGGTCAAACTGCGGGTGGGGGTGGCCCCCTTCAGCGACGAGGTCGGCCTGGGGGCGGTGGAAGCCGGGACCAACCTGGCCAGCCTGATGACCCAGGAACTGGCCAAGGACAGCCGTCTGGTGCTGGCGCCCACCACCGAAGTCATGCGGGCCATGGGCGCCCGGGGCTATGGCCTGCCGCTGACCCCCCAGCAGGCCGCGGAAATCGGTTCCGACCTGCGCCTGAACGCCGTTGTTCTGGGCTCGGTCAGCGAGATAAAGAAATACAACCTCCGCAAGGGCTGGCGGCGCCTGGCCCGTATCGTCACCAGTCAGCGGGAGTATGTGGACGCTGTCCTGGCCGTCAGCGCCATTGACAGCCGCACGGGCATCGTTCTGGTTTCCCGGGCCAACACTGGCGAATATGACGGCGGCAGCGGCAATAGGGATTTTTTTGAAGCCGGCGACCTCAGCGGCCAGCAGCCGGACCAGGAGGCCCTGGAAAACAGCCTCGATGAGGCCCTGAAGGAATCTTATTACCGGACCCTCAGCGGCCTGGCCGCCCTGCCTTTCAAGGCCCAGGTGCTGTCCTCCTACGGGGGGCAGGCCAGCATCGGCTTTGGTTCCGATGTGGGTCTCCGGCGTGGCCAGAAATTCGCCAAGCTGGAAGTGGAAAGAATCATAACCAATACCATCGGCGAAAGCTATCAGGTGGTCGGGGCGCCCATCGCCGCCCTTCAGGTGATTGAGGTCAGGGATTCGGCGGCCGTCCTGGAGATCATTGAAGGCCATGTCTCTCCGGGCGACACCATCCAGGCCGTTAAATAGTCGTTTCAGTCCGGCCGCGGCGCCTTTTGGAGAGCCCGGTCCCGGCATTTTTTTATTGGAGGTTTTTATGTTGAAATCGTGTGCAGCCTCTTGGGCCCTGTTCCTGCTTTTGTTGATTCCGGCCGCCTCTTACGCCCAGACCGGCCCGGCCTACGTGAGTCTTAAGACCAGCCAGGGTGAAATTATCCTGGAACTGGACCGGGCGGCCGCGCCCAAAAGCGTGGATAATTTTCTACAGTACGTCAAGAGCGGCCATTATGACGGCACCATTTTCCACCGGGTCATCGGCGGCTTCATGATCCAGGGCGGCGGCTTTGACGCCCAAATGCAGCAGAAGCCGACCCGGAAGCCCATTGCCAACGAAGCCAATAACGGACTGAAAAACAGAAAATATACCGTGGCCATGGCCCGGACCAATGACCCTCATTCCGCCACCGCCCAGTTCTTTATCAATACCGTAGACAATGCCGGTCTTGATCACAGCGGTGAAAACAGTTCCCAGGCCTGGGGCTACGCCGTCTTCGGCAAGGTGGCCAAAGGCCAGGAAGTGGTCGATAAGATAGCCAAAGTCAAAACCGGTTCTCTCAAAGGGCACCAGGATGTGCCGGTCCAGACCGTGACCATTGAAAAGGCCTCTGTCCTGGATGACTATGCGGCCGCCAAGAATTGATCGGGGCCGGCGGCCTTGGCCCCCAGCCATGTTTTTTGTCAAACCATACCGCTTCATAATCGAGCAGACAGGACGGCCGGATGCGTTACGTAAAACTCAGGACCAACATGGGCGACATCGTTCTGGAGCTGAATGGCGAAGCAGCTCCCCTGACCGTGGACAATTTCATTAAATATGTTGAAGAGGGGCATTACGACGGCACTCTTTTTCACCGGGTCATTGCCGGTTTCATGGTTCAGGGCGGCGGCCTTAAGACCGATATGAAAGAGAAGGGCGGCCAGCGCGAGCCCATTCGGAATGAAGCCGGAAACGGCCTGAAGAACATCAGGTACAGCCTGGCCATGGCCCGCACGGGCGATCCGCATTCCGCCACCGCCCAGTTCTTCATAAACACCAAGGATAACGACTTTCTTAATTTCAGCGCCGAAACCGTTCAGGGCTGGGGCTATGCCGTTTTCGGCCGGGTGGTGGAAGGCCTTGACGTGGTCGACCGGATAGAAAACCTGGCCACCACCAGCCGGGCCTATCACGACGATGTGCCTGAGGAAAACGTGGTGATTGAAAAAGCCGAACTGCTGGAAGACCGCCGGCCGCCCGTCAGCTGATTCCCGGTTCAAGCCGTGCTCAGGCGCCCGGCCGCCCTGCTTGTCCCGAGTCTGGCCGGAGGACAGATTCCGGCGCGGAGACCTCAAAAAAAAACGAGCCGGGGCCTTGACCGGGCCCTGACCGATGATTATTTTATTTTGCGGGGGAGACCTCAGCCGTCTCTTCTCACGCCTGATACCAGCTTACCAAAAACAATCCTGCCTGAATATCCTGCAATGAGGCGGCGGGGGCTTTCTGAGCCCCTGACCGCCTTTCCTTTTAAAATGTAAAGTCTATCTGGCGGAACACGACTCGTCCGGCCTTAAAAGCCATTTGCGGAACAAAGAGTTTGTCGCCTGACAGAGTGTCCCCGGAATAACCGGTGAAGGTCATTGGCTTTTCCCGGATGTGCAGAATGGCCACATCGGCCAGGGCACCGGGCGCCAAGGTGCCGATCTGCCCCTCCATCCGCATATGCCTGGCGGGGATTTGGGTGACAGCGCTCACTATGTCCGCAAGCGGCATGCCCGCCGCCAAAAAGACAGACATCACATACGGCAATCCGAAGACTTCGGGGCCGAAGATGGTGGCGGCGACGGTGTCTGTACTGATGATATCAGGCGGGAAACCCTCCAAGATGGCCTGGCGCATGATTTTGAAGCTGCAAAGGTTACGGCGGCCGAAGGCCGCGTCGAATATAACGCCGCGCTCGCGCGCCTCTCTGGCGGAAGTCCGGATTTTGCCATTTTCGTCCAGGATGCTGTGTGGACCTCCCTTGTCCTGAAAACAGTGGCCGAGATAGTCACCCGGGGCGAAGTGGGAAAGTATTTCATCATAGGAGTATTCAGGGGCCGCTACATGCAAATACAGTGACGTGTCCAGGTGGCGCGCCATCTCGGCGCCGCGCCGAAGCGGTTCAAGCCCCAAAGAACCGGTGGCCATCTTGCCGAAGCGCAGCTTGAGCCCCAGCAACTGTTCCGGGTAACGTTCAAAGAGGTATTCCAGCCTGGGCAGATCGTAGGTCGCGGGGTCGAGGCTTTCTGTGTGCATCGCCGTCGCTATGCCCAGGGCTGTAACGTTGACAAAGCTCTTGATGGTGGTATTGCTAGCGCAAACCACATCCCGGTAAAAGCCTTCAAAGTTGGCCGAGCCGGCCGAACCGGGTTCCACCGCCGAAGTCACGGCGTGAGGGAAGGTCGCGGCATCCGGTTGAAGACCGTAATCGCTATGGCGGTGATTCAGATGAGTGTGAAAATCAATAAGACCGGGCAGGACGAGACAAGCCGAGGCGTCGACGGTTTCCTGTACGATGACCTCCTGTCCGGCGGGAGGCTCGGCAATCCGGCTGTTTTTGATGTAGATATCGCCAATCCGGTCGATACCGCACGCCGGATCGATAATGCGGCCATTTTTTAGGCAGTAGGAATAACGCATATATGTACTCCCTTAGACACTAACGGCCCATCCAGCCGCCGTCGACGGTGATAACCGTGCCGTTGACATAGTCGGAAGCAGTCGAGGCCAGGAAAACGGCCGTCCCGACAATATCATCTGGAGCTCCCCATCTTCCGGTTGGGATACGCTCCAGAATTTGGCGGCTGCGAACTTCGTCGGCCATCAGCGCTTCGTTGATGTCGGTATTGAAATAACCGGGGGCAATGCAGTTTATGTTAATGCCCTTCTGCGCCCATTCGTTGGAAAGGCTCCTGCTAAAAGTTACCACAGCCCCCTTGCTGGCGGCGTAGGCGGGAACCCGGAAGCCGCCCTGGTAACTGAGCAGCGAGGCCATGTTAATGATCTTGCCGCGCCCATGTTCCAACATCGTTTTCCCC
>JAISFR010000054.1 GCA_031263565.1 Candidatus Adiutrix sp.
ATTCTGGTCGGCCGCCTGGATGAGGATCTCGACAACTTCGGCCTGGCCACCCTGGGCTGGATGCCCGAGAACAACCCGGTCTTCACCGTGGTCAGCCCCTTTGACGACGCCAGCCCGACTGACGCCATCCGTTATGTCAACCAGTGGGACAACGGCTTCTCCATAGCCGCCCAGTACGCCAAGGTGAACAACAATACCGACGAGCCCGAGGGTGGGGGGCAGCCTGCCGGCGTGATGAGCGATGAGGACTGGGACCGCTTCATGGTGGAAGCCGCCTATCAGTGGGATGGCGGCGGGCTTTCCCTGGGCCTCCGCTATGACCGCGACGCCACCGATTTCTCCACGGCTCGTGGTCTTGCGGTTGCTTTTGGTAATCCTAATGCTCCCGGCCCCGGCACCGCCGACAGCGGCTTTTTCGTCAACCCGGCCATCAGGCACAGCTGGGAGAACGGCTTCAGCGTCAACTTCGAAGCCCTGTTGGGCTGGGGCAGCGCCGACCGGGCCCGCCCCGTGGGGGCCAATTGGGAAGACATCAAGGCCGAAGGCTACGCCGCCTACCTGGATTTCGACTACAACTACGGCCCGGGCAACGTGAACCTGGCCGGCTGGTACAGCAGCGGCACCGACCTGGACAACGAAATCTTTACTCCCGGCGCCAAATCGAAAAGCCTGATCGGCATGGGCGGCAACTTCATTCCCCTGCTGGTGGCCTATAACGACGGGGCCTTAGGCCAAGGCCGGAACGGCCTGGATTTCGGCAACGACAACGCTGTCAGCGTGGCCAACAACGCCTTCTGGAATTTCATCTTAGGTTCCTGGACCGGCAGCGGTTTGGGCATCGATGTCGGCAGTGGTGCTGCTTATACCAATTATGTCACCAGTAACGGCGGCGGATTCTTGAATTTATCCGGCGGCAGCACCTCTATAGCCATGTGGGCTAGTACCAATGGCACTGCCCCCACCGTGGATAAACTGCTTAGAACGAACCCTAACGGCGTTGGTTTTCAGCGCGTCTTCAGCTTTAACAACGACACCGAGGCCAACCACTGGGCCATCGCCGTCAGCGGCAATCACGCCTTAACCGACGACATTGCCCTGCATTATGCCGTGGCCTATCTGAGCCTGAACCAGCCCAGCTACCGCGTGGCCAGCAGCGCCCTCTGGAACGGCCAGAATGCTGCCGCCGCTAATCGGTACAGCTTCACGAATTACGGCTATACGGAACAGGACCAGGATCTGGGCTGGGAAGTCGACCTGGGCTTTTCTTTCCAGTTGCTGGACAATCTGCAGCTCACCACCGCTTTCGGCTATATGTTCAACGGCGACGCCTTCAAGACCCTGCGCGGCTACACTTTAAGCGCCACGGAAACCACCGCCGGTTCCGGCCAGTTTCAGGTCAACTCAGTCTGGGAAGAGCCCGACGACACCTACACCTGGCTGAACACCCTGACCTTTTCTTTCTGAACCGTCAGGCGGCCGCCTTCCGAAACCCGCCGGTTCCCCTGAGGGAGGCCGGCGGTTTTCGGCTTTCCGGCCCCATAATAGCCTGGCGGCCGGGATATTGCCCGGATCCATTGATCCGTCAATACGGGGCTTTCTTCAAAACAGCGGCCGAGGGCCGGTGTTCAGCCCTGGCCGAAGAGGCCCGGCAGCTTCAGGCCGCCGGTCAGGGCGGCCATTTCCCGGGCCACCAGGTCCTGGGCCTTTTTCAGGGCCTCGTTGGCCGCCGCCAAAATCAGGTCCTCAAGCATTTCGGCCTCGCCCGGGTTGATGATCTCCCGCTCCAGCCTGATGGAAACCAGTTCGCCGGCCCCGTTGGCCGTGGCCGTGACCATGCCCCCGCCGGCGTCGGCGCTGACGGTGCGGCCGGCCAGATCGGCCTGCAGGTCGGCAACCTTCCTCTGCATCTCCTGGGCTTTCTGCACCAGATCGCCCATGGCTCCAAAATCCAGGGCCATTTTTCACCTCACCTCCTGGGAAATTAATCGTCGTTTTCGGAATCGGCCACCAGGCCGTTTTCCGCCAGAAGCTCCTCGCCGTTTTCAGATTCCCCTTCCGGCGGGCTTTCGGCCGCTCCGGGCAAAAAAGCCACGAAGTCGCCGGGCAGTTCGGCCAACAGGGCCCGGGCCTCCGGGGTCTCCCGGATTTCCTTGAGGCGTTCGGCGGCCAGTTCCCCATCCCGCCCCTCCGGCACGGTCCGGTTCAGGGTGAGGACCGGCCGAGCGCCGAAAATTTTCATCAGCCAGGGCTGAAGTTCCTCTTCCAGGCTGGCCCGGATGACCTGGCCCAGGCTTTCGCCGGGCGGCAGCTCCAGGGTCACGGCCTGGCCGCTCCAGGCCCCGGCCCGGGCCCCGGCCAGGAGATCCCGGGCGGCGGCGCCCATCCGGGGCAAAATTTTATCGGCAAAATCGCCCCAGCCCAGGCCGGCCAGCTCTTCGGGGCCCTCCCCGCCTGGCCCGCCTTCCGGCCCGGCCATCTCCGACCGGGACGGGGCGGACCGGGCGGCCGGCGCCCCGGCCGACCTAACCGGGGCCACCCTCGGCGGCGGATCCCGGGACAGGAGGCGGCCCAGCTTCTCCACCAGTTCGCTGACCGGCATCAGCGGCGCCAGTTGGGCCAGGCGGATGACCTGGGCCTCCAGCAGCCAGCGGGGCTGGGGGCTGTAGCTCAAGTCCCGCTGAAATTTCAGCCAGGCGTCGAAATGGCGGTGCAGATTTTCCAGGGAGTATGACCGGGCCAGTTCCAGGAAGTCGTTTTCCTCGGTCTCGGTGATGTTCAGCAGGGCCGCGCTGCCCCGGTCGACCTTGAGCAGGGTCAGGCCCCGGAGGCGCTCCAGGATCTTGCCGCCCAGTTCCTTGAAGTCATAGCCCCGCAGATAGGCTTCATCGAGCGCGGCCAGGGCCCCGGCGGCCCGCCCGGCCAGGGTTTCCCGGACAATGGTCCCCACCAGGGCCTGGTCGATGAGACCGAGCGAGCGGCGCACGTCTTCGGCCGTCAGGCGGCCCCCGCCGGCGGCAATGGCCTGGTCCATCAGGGACAGGGAATCCCTCAGGCCGCCTTCGGCCTGGCGGGCGATGATTTCCAGGGCTTCGGGCTCGGCCTCGAGACCCTCCAGCTCGGCCACCCGGCTCAGGCGGGCGCTGATGTCCTCCACCCGGATGCGGCGGAAGTCGTAGCGCTGGCAGCGGGACAGGATGGTGGGCAGCACCTTGTGGGTTTCGGTGGTGGCGAAGATGAAGACCACGTGAGGCGGCGGTTCTTCCAGGGTCTTCAGCAGGGCGTTGAAGGCGTCCTTGGTCAGGGCGTGGACTTCGTCGATGATGTAGACCTTATAGCGGCCCTTGGCCGGCAGATACTTGACCGTCTCGCGCAGGTCGCGAATTTCGTTGATGCCCCGGTTGGAGGCCCCGTCGACCTCGATGACGTCCACCGCCCGGCCGCCCTGAATCTCCAGACAGTTCTCGCATTCGCCGCAGGGGCGCCGCCCGACGTCCCCGGCCAGGCAGGACAGGCTCATGGCCAGAAGGCGCGCGGCCGTGGTCTTGCCCACCCCGCGCGGGCCGGAAAACAAATAGGCGTGGGCCACCCGCCCGGTGGCCAGGGCGTTTCGCAAAGTCCGGCTGACCTGCTCCTGCCCGACCAGGTCGTCAAAGGTCCGCGGCCGGTATTTGCGGGCCAGCACGAGGTAAGACAAGTAGCGCTCCCTGTCAGTGGCCGGCCAGGGCGGCCCGGCACTTGTCGCAGACCCGGCTCTGGTCCGCCGGCACTTCCGGGGCGCGGACCCAGCAGCGGGGGCACTTGGCCAGCCCGCTGGGGCGGACGAGCACGGCCGGGCCGGCGGCCCCGGCCTCAGCCCGGGTCAGCCGGACTTCACTGACGATGAAGATGTCGGCCAGTTCGGCTTCATGCTCCCGGAGCAGGTCGTAGAGGGCGCCGGAGGCGGTCAGGCCGACCTCGGCGTCCAGGGGCGCGCCGATGATCTTGTCGCGGCGGGCGGCCTCCAGCTCCCGGTTGACCAGGGACCGGATTTTCAGCAATTCCTCCCAGTTCCGGGCCAGGGCCGGCTGGTGCCAGTCGGCCTCAAAGGCCGGGAAGTCGGTCAAAAAGACGCTGGCCCGGGCTTCCCGGTTTTCCGGCAGATAGCTCCAGACCTCCTCGCAGGTGAAGCTCAGGATCGGAGCCATCAGGCGCACCATTGAGCTCAGGACCCGATGCATGACCGTCTGGGCGGCCCGCCGCCTAAGGTCGCCCGGGGCCAGGGTGTAGAGGCGGTCTTTGACCACGTCGTGATAAAAGGCCGACAGTTCCACCACGAAATTGTTCAGGAGGTGGTAGATGGAATGGAACTCGTATTCGTCATAGGCGGCCCGCACCTTTTCCACCAATTGGTTCAACTGATGGAGAACGAAACGGTCCATCCGGCCGAGCCGGTCCGGCGCCGCCGCATCTTCGGCCGGGTTGAAGTCGTAGAGGTTCCCGAGGATGAAACGGCAGGCGTTGCGGAAATTGAAATAGGCCTTGGCCAGCATGTCCAGAATCTGGGGGGAGATGCGGATGTCGTCCTGGTAGTTTTCGGCGGCCACCCAGAGCCGGAGAATGTCGGCCCCGTATTTTTTGATGACTTCCTCGGGGCCGATGGTGTTGCCCACGCTCTTGGACATTTTGCGGCCCTGCCCGTCGACCACGTAGCCGTGGGTCAGCACTTCCCGGTAGGGGGCCCGGCCGCGGGTGCCGACGGAGACCAGGAGCGAGGAATGGAACCAGCCCCGGTGCTGGTCGGAACCCTCCAGATACATATCGGCCGTGTCCGGCAGGTAGTCCCGGCCCTCCAGGGCGTCCACGAAAGAGCAGCCCGAGTCGAACCAGACATCCAGAATATCGGTCTCTTTTTCAAAGTTGTCGCCGCCGCACCTGGCGCACTTTTCCCCGGCCGGCAGAAGCCCGGCCACCGGCAGGTCGAACCAGGCGTCGGCCCCCTTTTGCTTGAAGAGCTCGAACAGGTGGTCGCTCAAAGCCTGGCTGTAATGCCACCGGCCGCAGTCCCGGCAGAGAAAGACGGTGATCGGCACACCCCAGGAACGCTGCCGGCTGATGCACCAGTCCGGCCGGTTTTCGATCATGCCGTAGATGCGGTCCCGGCCCCAGCGGGGCACCCAGCGCACCCCGTCGACGGCCGCCAGAGCTTTCCGCCGCAGCCCGGTCTGGTCCATGGAAATGAACCACTGGGGGGTCGAGCGGAAGACCACCGGCTTTTTGCAGCGCCAGCAGTGGGGATATTGATGCTCGATTTTTTCCTCGGCCAAAAGGGCCCCGATATTCCCAAGATGCTCTACAATGGCCTGGTTGGCCGCCAGGACGGGCCGGCCTTCCCACTCGGGCACTTCCCCGGTATAGCGGGCCTCGTCGTCCAGGGGCGAGAGGAGCGGCAGATTGTGGGCCAGGCCGCTTTCATAGTCCTCCCGCCCGTGGCCCGGCGCGGTGTGGACCAGGCCGGTGCCCTGTTCCAGGGTCACATAGCGGGCCGGGATGATTCTGGAATCCCGGTCATACCAGGGGTGGCGGGCGCAGAGGTCTTTCAGGCGGCGGTTGTCGAGGGTCAGCAGCCGGCGGCCCCCCGGCCCGAACTTGGCCAGGGCGGCCCCGGCCAGTCCCTCGGCCATGATCAGCACCCGGCCGTCGGCCATTTTCCAGGCCCCGTATTTGAATTCGGGATTATAGGCAATGCCCTGGTTGGCCGGGATGGTCCAGGGCGTGGTGGTCCAGATGACGAAGAAGACCTTTTCGCCGGCCAGATCGTCGGCCAGCTTCTCCGGGGCGGATTTCAGGGGAAAGGCCACATAGACCGACGGCGAACTGTGGTTTTCGTATTCGACCTCGGCCTCGGCCAGGGCCGTGCGGCAGGAGCCGCACCACAGGACCGGCTTGGGGCTCTGGAACATGGCCCCGGACAGGGCGAACTTGCCCATTTCCCGGGCGATGACCGCCTCATAGGCGTAGGCCAGGGTCAGGTAGGGGCGTTCCCATTCGCCGAAAATGCCCAGGCGCTGGAATTCCCCGGACTGGATGTCCACGAATTTTTCGGCATAGGCCCGGCACTGGCGGCGGATGTCGCCCTGGCTCATCTCCCTTTTTTTGGAACCCAGGACCTTGTCCACCTGGTGCTCGATCGGCAGGCCGTGGCAGTCCCAGCCGGGCACGTAGGGCGAGAGGAAGCCGGCCATGGTCTTGCTCTTGATGATGATGTCCTTGAGGATTTTGTTGAGGGCGTGGCCCATATGGATGTGGCCGTTGGCGTACGGCGGACCGTCGTGGAGGATCCAGCGGGGCGCGTTCCGGCGGTTTTCGATGATTTTCTTATAAATATCCTCCGTTTTCCAGCGTTCCAGGAGCCTGGGCTCCAGCTGGGTCAGCCCGGCCTTCATGGGGAAACTGGTTTGGGGGAGGTTGAGGGTTTTTTTGTAGTCGTTTTTTTCGCTCATGCTTGATCCTCGTTTTCGGGCCGGAAGAGTCGGGGCCGGCGCCCCAAATCAATCTTTCGACTATAGCACAGCCCCCGGCCGCTGCCAAGGGCCGGTTGAAATGTGTCAACGCAAAATAGAAATGTCCGGTTTTGCGCAAAATGAAAATGTCCGGTTAAGCTGGAGAGGCGGCATTCCCCGGTTGGCGCTTTCTCCGGGTTACCGGTGGGGCCGGGGATCTTCCGCACGGCGATAAGAGCCCGATTGCCAAGACCGCCTCCAAATGCTATTATCCAAGGTCTGATCGCCTAAAACTGATTGCTTCGCAATCAGCATTTCAATTCACGATTTAAAGCTTGGCGGCCTAGTGGCTCACTGGGGGAATGGTCTGGTCAGATGGACGGGCTGAATAAGGGGCAGAGCCTGGACATTCCAGGCTCCAACTGGCGCCGGCACGAAAATATTCTCACTTATCGTAAGTAAGGAGACCTCTCGATGCACAAAGATTACGTCTGGACCGACCAGGTGGCCATTGACGAATTCCTGTCCGAACAGGAAGTCGGCTACCTCAGCACTCTGGACGCCGAGGGCTGGCCCTACACGGTTCCGGTCAACTTCCTGTGGCTGGGCGGCTCGATCTTTTTTCACAGCGGCCGGGGCCTGAAGATTGAAAATCTGCGCCAAAACCCCAAGGTCTGCCTGAACGTCGGCCAGCCGTTGAGCCTCCTGACCGCCGATTTCACCTCCTTTCCCTGCCGCGACACCCAGTTGGGGCTGTCGGTGCTCGTCCGCGGCCTGGCCCGGGAACTTAAAAACCCGGAGGATAAGCTCAACATACTGAACAAAATAATCGCCAAATATGACCCCGGGGCCCTGGCCGACACCCGGAGCAGTCATCTGCCGCCGGAAAGCCTGATGGAGCAGCCGGCTGTTCAGGGCTGCCTGGTGGTGGAGATTGAAGTGACTTCTCTCAGCGGCCGCCGCAGTCTTTTGACCGGCAAGCCTGAAAAATACCGCCGGGCCGCGGTCGCCCACCTCCAGAAAGCCGGGCGGGAAAAAGGCTGCCAACTCAGTTTGAAGACGGCGGCCATGATCAGCCGCCATCTGGACGACGATTGACATCACCAGATTTGAGGCTTCACCAATGGCTGAACTGATTTTGTATCTGGGCGGGGCCAAAAGCGGCAAGACCGCTCTGGCCCAGGCCCGGGCCGAGACTTTCCCCGCCCCGCGCGTCTACCTGGCCACCGCCCAGGCCCTGGATGACGAAATGGCCGGGCGCATCCGGAGGCACCAGGGTGAACGCGGCCCGGACTGGAGCACCCTGGAGGTCCCCCTGGACCCGGATCTGGCCCTGGCCGCCCTGCCCGGTTCCGGCCCGGTGCTCTTCGACTGCCTGACCCTCTGGCTGTCCAACCTGCTGGGCGAAGACCCTGATCCGGAACGGGCCCTGGCCCGGGTCAGGCGTCTGGCCCGGGCCGCCCGCCAATACGGCGGGCCGGTCATCATCGTCTCCAACGAAGTCGGCGGCGGCATCGTGCCCGAAAACGCCCTGGCCCGCCAGTTCCGCGATCTGGCCGGCTCGGCCAACCAGCGGCTGGCCGCCGAGGCCGACCAGGTCGTCCTGGCCGTGGCCGGACTGGAACTGAAACTGAAATAAAGTCAGGAAAACGAAAATGACCGAAGCCCCCGGCCTTTATATTCACGTGCCCTTCTGCGCCCGGCGCTGCCCCTATTGCGATTTTTATTCCATCAACGCCCTGGAACTGATCCCGCGCTATATCGAAGCCCTGGCCCGGGAGGCCCGGGCCGCCGCCCCGGCCTGGCCCGAAGCTTTTGAAACCCTCTATATCGGCGGGGGCAGCCCCAGCCTTTTGAACCGGGAGGGCTTGAGCGGTCTGTGGCGGGCCCTGGAAGCGCTGGATCTCTCGGCTTTGAAAGAAATCACCCTGGAAGCCAACCCTGAAGACGTCAGCCCGGAACAGGCCGAACTCTGGGCCGAAATGAAAGTCAGCCGCCTGTCGCTGGGCCTCCAGACCCTGGATGAACGCTGGCTGGGGGAGGTGCTGGGCCGGACCCACTCGGCCGCGCAGAGCCGCCGGGCGGCCGAAATATTGCGCGCACAGCCCTATGATCTCTGCCTGGACCTCATCTACGGCCTCCCGGCCCAGGAACCGGAGGCCTGGGGCGCGGACCTGCTCAAGGCCGCCGAATTGGAGCCGGATCATATCTCCACCTACGGCCTGACCGTGGAGCCGGGCACGGCCCTGGCCCGTTCTGTCAGCGAACGGCTCCTGCCGCCGCCCCCGCCGCCGGAAAAGCAGGCCGACCTATTTCTCATCAGCAGCCAGGCCCTGAACGCCAAAGGTTTTTACCGCTATGAAGTCTCCAACTTCGCCCGCCCCGGGCACGAGTCGCGACACAACCTCAAATACTGGCGCCGCCAGAGATACCTGGGTCTGGGACCCAGCGCCCACTCCTTTGACGGCCAAAAACGCTGGGCCAATCTGGCCTCGGTTCGCCAGTGGATATCGGCCCTGTCTTCCGGGGCCGCCCCCCGGGCCTTTACGGAAGAAATCGAGGCCCAGGCCGCCCGCCTGGAAACCCTGATGCTGGGCCTGCGCCTGGACGAAGGCCTGCCGGAAAGCGCCCTGGCCGGCGCCCCCAAACTGCGTGACTATCTGGAATCTGGCTATCTCATCCAAAGTGAAGGCCGCATCCGCCCCACGGAAAAGGGCCTGTTGATCGCCGATCGTCTGGCCCTGGAATTCAGCGACTGAAAAAAGGCCCTGGCTCAGCGCCGGTCGGCGCCTCCCTTCAGGATGATGGCCAGAACGCTCAAAGCGGCCGGGGTGACTCCAGGAAGGCGGCCGGCCTGGCCCAGGGTGGCCGGGCGATGGCTGGACAGCACTTCCCGAACCTCGGCCGACAGGCTCCTGATGGCCATGAAGTCCAGATCCCGGGGCAGGGGCAGGCTTTCCCCCCGCTCCAGGCGGGCCACCTCCTCTTCCTGGCGGCGAAGGTAGCCGGCAAATTTTATCTCAATTTCTAGACAATCAGCCGCCCGGCGGTCCAATTCGGCCAAAGCCGGAATGAGGGGCCGGAACTGGCTCAGCCTGGCCGCCGGCCGTTTTAAAAGTTCAGCCGCACTGAGGCTTTCACTGATCTCCAGTTCCTTAATTCCCAAATCGCGGGACTGGGCCGGGCTGAGGCGGCAGTTCTCCAAAAGGCTGCGGCCCCTGGCCATATCTTCCATTTTCCGGCGCAGCCGGGCGGCCCGCTCCCGGTCCAGGAGGCCCAGTTCCCCGGCCAGGGGCGACAGGCGCAGGTCGGCGTTGTCTTCCCGCAAAAGCAGCCGCCATTCGGCCCGGCTGCCGAACATGCGGTAAGGTTCGGTCACCCCCCGGACGCTGAGGTCGTCGGCCAGCACCCCGCTTAAGGCCCGGGAGCGGGGCAGGATGACCGGAGCCAGCCCGCCGGCGGCCCGGGCGGCGTTCAGGCCGGCCAGAAGACCCTGGGCGGCGGCCTCCTCATAGCCGCTGGAACCGTTGATCTGGCCGGCCAGGAAGAGATTTTTCACCAGAAGCGATTCGTAGGCCGGGCTCAACTGCCGGGGGTCGGCGTAATCATATTCGATGGCGTAACCCGGCCAGGCCAGTTCGCCTTTTTCCAGCCCGGGCAGGCTGCGGATCAGGGCCGCCTGCACCCGGGGGGCCAGACCGGTGGGCAGGCCGCTGGGAAAGATGATCCCTTCCCCGTCGGGTTCCAGAAAAACATGATGCCGCTCCCGCTGCGGATAATGAAAAACCTTGTCTTCAATGGACGGGCAGTAGCGGGGCGGGGCGCCCGGAAAAAATCCGGAATAGAAAATGGAATCGGCCAGGCCTTCAGCCACCAGGCGGTGGGTTTCGGCGGTGGTCCAGGTCAGCCAGCAGGAAACAAGATTTCTCGGCCGATCATGGAGGGTTGAAAAGGGGTGGACCTCGGGCTGGCCGGGCTGTTCTTCCAGACCGGCCAGGTCCACGCTGGCGGCCTTGAGACGAGGCGCGGTGCAGGTGGACAGACGGCCCAGCCGGTGCCCCAGGGCGGCCAGGGAGGCGCTGATCAGGTCGGCCGGGGGCTCGCCCCGCCGCCCGGCCGGGCTGGACTCCCGGCCTCTATAAACGCGGGCCCGCCAGAAGGTGCCCCCGGCCAGAACCAGGGCCCCGGCGGCCAGGCGGCGGCCGTCGGCCAGGCTCAGGCCGCTGACCCGCCCGTCCCTGACCAGAATTTCAGACCCTTCCCCGGCCAGAAGGGCCAGCCCGCTCTGCTCCCGGGCCTGCTGAACAGCCCCCAGGTTATAGGCCTGCCGATCCACCAGAAGGCGGGTGGAGCGGGCCGCCGGGCCTTTGCTCTCACCCAGGGTCCGGCACTGCACGGCGGCCTGATCGGCCATCCAGCCGCAGAAGCCGCCGAGGGCGTCCACCTCCCGCACCAGGCCGCCCTTGGCCGGCCCGCCGAAGGCCGGGTTGCAGGCCAGAAGGCCGATATTGTCTATCTTCTGGGTCAACAAGAGGGTCCGGGCCCCCAGCCGGGCCGAGGCCAGGGCGGCTTCCAGGCCGGCGTGCCCGCCGCCGAGCACGATCACATCGTAAAGCGCCTGCTTAAATATCATATCCGGGCCGCTCCGCTTAAGCGGGCCGCTACGGCCACCGCCCCGGCAATCGCCGGCACCACCCGCCGGTCGAAAACAGTGGGAATGATGTAATCGGCCTTCAATTCGCCCTCACCCACCAGGCCGGCCAGGGCCAGGGCCGCGGCCATCTTCATTTCCTCGTTGATGACCCGGGCCCGCACCGCCAGGGCGCCCTTGAAGATGCCGGGAAAGCCCAGGCAATTATTGAGCTGGTTGGGGAAATCGCTGCGGCCGGTGGCCGCCACCGCGGCCCCGGCGGCCAGGGCCTCGGCGGGCATGATTTCCGGCGTCGGATTGGCCATGGCGAAGATAATGGCGTCTTTGGCCATGCTTTTGACCATCTCCCCGGTCAGGACGCCGGCGCCGGAGAGCCCCAGGAAGACGTCGGCCCCCCGGAGAACTTCGGCCAGCGAACCCTTTTCCCGTTCCGGATTGCTCCGCCGGGCCAGATCCTCCTTGGCCCGGTTCAGGCCCGGCCGGCCCTCGTAGACGGCCCCCCGGCGGTCGCAGACCACGAAACGGCCGGCCCCGGCGGCGGTCAGGAACTTACAGATGGCCGTGCCCGAGGCGCCGGCCCCGTTCATGACCACCTTGATTTCTTCGATTTTTTTGCCGACGACCTTCAGGGCGTTCAAAAGTCCGGCCAGGGCGATGACCGCCGTGCCGTGCTGGTCGTCGTGAAAAACCGGAATGTCGCACAGTTCGATGAGCCGGCGTTCAATTTCAAAGCAACGGGGCGCGGAGATGTCCTCAAGGTTGATGCCGCCCAGATAAGGGGTCATGAGGGCCACGGCCCGCACGAACTCGTCCACGTCCCGGGTCCTGAGGGCCAGGGGAAAGGAATCGATGCCGGCCAGATTCTTGAAAAGAATGCTCTTGCCTTCCATGACCGGCAGAGAGGCTTCGGGCCCGAGGTCGCCCAGACCCAGCACAGCGCTGCCGTCGGTGATGACCGCCACCATGTTCCCTTTGGAAGTCACCTCGTAGACCGCCTCGGGCCGACGGCCGATTTCCCGGCAGACCTCGGCCACGCCGGGGGTATAGACCAGGGCCAGGTCGTCCATCGAGGCCACGGTGACTTTCGCGGTCACGGCCAGTTTGCCGCAATTTTCGCGGTGCAGCGCCAAAGCCCGTTCAAACACGGTTCGCTTGTCAAACATGCTCTTACTCCTCATGGGGGGCGGGGGATTTTCCCAATGGAATTGACGGCCATGAAAATAGCCGGGACCGCGCTCGGAAGATCAGATGAGATCAGAGGGCAATGTCCCGGCCAAAACGGCTTAGGGCTTATCAGTTTCAGTGGGCGGCCAGGGGCTCTTCCGTAACGGCCGGCGGGCTCACCGGGGCCGGGTCTTCCTCGGGATCCTTAAAGAGGGGTTCGCCCTCGGGGATGATCAGGGCCACGGGCAGGACTTCGACCACATGGCTGACCGGCACGATCTCCAGGTTTTTGAGGATGCGTTCCGGAATGTCCTTGAGGTCTTTTTCGTTTTCCTTGGGGATGACGATGGTCTTCATCTCGCCCCTGTGGGCGGCCATGATTTTTTCCTTAAGACCGCCGATGGGCAGCACCCGGCCGCGCAGGGTGACCTCGCCGGTCATGGCCACATCCCGCCGCACTTTGCGTTTGATCAGGGCCGAAACCAGGCCGGTGGTCAGGGTGATGCCGGCCGAGGGACCGTCTTTGGGAATGGCCCCCTCGGGAATGTGAATGTGGATATCCACCTTGCGGTAGAAGCCGGGATCCAGCCCCAGGCGGCGGGAAATGGAACGGACGTAGCTCAGGGCCGCCCGGGCCGACTCCTGCATGACTTCGCCGAGCTTGCCGGTCAGAATCAGGTTGCCCCGGCCGGGCATGATCAGCACTTCGGTGGTCAGGGTGTCTCCGCCGACCTCGGTCCAGGCCAGGCCGGTGACCACCCCGATGTCGTCGGCCTCTTCCACGATGCCGTAGCGGAATTTGGGAATGCCCAGGTACTGGCTGACGTTCTTGCCGGAAATTTTCGGCTTTTCGTCAGGATTCTTCAGGGTCTCCCGGGCCACTTTGCGGCAGATGGAGGCGATTTCCCGCTCCAGGCCGCGCACCCCGGCTTCCCGGGTGTAGCGGCGGATGGTGGTCAGGATGGCGTTGTCGGTGATGTCCAGATTTTCCGACCTCAGGCCGTTGGCCGCGGTCTGCTTTTTGATCAGAAAACTCTTGGCGATGTTCAGCTTCTCGTCCTCGGTGTAGCCGGAGATGCGGATGATCTCCATGCGGTCCTGGAGAGGGGCCGGGATGGAGAAGAGGCTGTTGGCCGTGGTGATGAACATGATCTCCGAGAGATCGTAGTCCAGGTCCAGGTAGTGGTCGTTGAACTTGGAATTCTGTTCGGGGTCCAGCACTTCCAGGAGGGCGGCCGAGGGGTCGCCCCGGAAGTCGGTGGACATCTTGTCCACTTCGTCGAGACAGAAGACCGGGTTGTTGCTCTTGGCCTTGCGGAGACTCTGGATGATCTTGCCGGGCATGGCCCCGATATAGGTGCGGCGGTGGCCGCGGATCTCGGCTTCATCCCGCACTCCGCCCAGGGACAGGCGCAGGAAGTTGCGGCCCAGAGCCCGGGCCACCGAACGGGCCAGAGAGGTTTTGCCCACGCCCGGAGGGCCCACCAGGCAGAGGATGGGGCCTTTGTTTTTTCTGACCAGGCTCTGCACGGCCAGGTATTCCAGAATGCGCTCCTTGGGTTTTTCCAGCCCGTAGTGGTCCTCTTCCAGAATCTTTTCAGCCTCGTTGATGTCCAGGCGGTCACGGCTGCGGTCAAACCAGGGCAGAGCCAGAATCCAGTCGATGTAGTTGCGCACCACCGTGGCCTCGGCGCTCATGGGCGACATCATCTTCAGCTTCTTCAGCTCGTGCCGCGCCTTCTGGCCGGCCTCCTTCGACAGGCGCCGCCGCTTGATCTTTTCCTCAAGCTCGGCGATCTCGTTCCTCATGTCGTCGGAATCGCCCATCTCCTTCTGGATGGCCCGCATCTGCTCGTTGAGATAATACTCCTTCTGAGTTTTCTCCATCTGCTTTTTAACGCGGTTTTTGATGCGCTGCTCGATCTGGAGAACCTCGATCTCACTGCGCATCAGCTCATAGAGAGCCTCCATCCGGGCCAGCGGGCTGACCAGGGACAAAAGCACCTGCTTGTCCTCCAGCTTGAGCGAAAGATGGTTGACCATGCTGTCGCAAAGCTGGGAGGGGTCTTTGACGGAAGCCACCGTGGAGACGATCTCCGGCGGGATTTTCTTATTGATCTTGGCATAGGCCTCAAAAGTGGAATTGAGGCTGCGGAACAGGGCCTCGAGTTCCAGGGGCGACTCTTCCGGTTCGATCAGACTTTCCACTTCCACATAAAAAAAGTCATGATTATCCAGGAACTTTTCAATGCGGCCCCGGGCCTTGCCCTCCACCAGGGCCTTGACCGTGCCGTCGGGCAGACGCAGAAGCTGCAGCACCGTGCCGATGGTGCCGACCTCGTGGATGTCGCCCTCCAGGGGCTCATCCACTTTGGCTTCCTTCTGGGTGCAGAGGAAAATGCTCTTCTCCAGGCTCATGGCGTGTTCCAGAGCCTTGATGGATTTTTCCCGGCCCACGAAGAGCGGCACCACCATGTGGGGAAAGACGACCACATCCCGGAGAGGCAGAAGCGGCAAATGCATCCTCTGGCCGGGCGATTTCAACTTACTTCTGTTTGAACCGAATAACATAGACCACCTTATCGAGTGAAGGTCAGTTGGCAGACTCTCAGGCCACGTCGCTTTCAAACTTGTTGGTTTCACTTTCGTAAATAATGATGGGCTCTTCCTTCTTCAATACGACTTCCTCGGAGATAAGGCACTCGCGGACCTTTTCCATGGCCGGCAGATCATACATGATGTTGAGCATGGCCCCTTCCAGTATGCTTCGGAGACCCCGGGCCCCGGTCTTGCGCTTCAAGGCTTCCCGGGCCACGGCCACCAGGGCTTCCTCGGTGAATTTCAGTTCCACCCCTTCGAAGCGGAAAAGCTTCTGATACTGGCGCACCAAAGAATTTTTGGGCTCCTTGAGAATCCGGACCATGGCCTCTTCATCCAGTTCACCCAGGGTGGCCACCACCGGCAGACGCCCCACAAACTCGGGGATGAGACCGAACTTCAACAGATCCTCAGGCTGGCAGTCGGCCAGAACCTCGCCCACGCCGCGCTCGTCAACGTTGGTGTTTATATCGGCCGTAAAGCCCATGGTCTTGACCCCCACCCGGCTTTTTATCAGGTTGTCAAGGTTCACGAAGGCCCCGCCGCAGATAAAAAGAATATTGGTGGTGTCGACCTTGGTGAACTCCTGCTGGGGATGCTTGCGGCCGCCCTTGGGGGGCACGGCGGCCACCGTGCCCTCGATAATCTTCAGGAGGGCCTGCTGAACGCCTTCTCCGGAGACGTCGCGGGTGATGGAGGCGTTGTCGCCCTTGCGGGCCACCTTGTCGATTTCGTCGACATAGACGATGCCCCGGGAAGCCCGGGCCACGTCATAATCGGCGGCCTGGAGAAGATTGACGATGATGTTCTCCACATCCTCGCCCACATAGCCGGCCTCGGTCAGGGCGGTGGCGTCGGCGATGGTGAAGGGCACGTTGAGAATCCTGGCCAGGGTCTGGGCCAGAAGAGTCTTGCCGCTGCCGGTGGGCCCGATCAGCAGGATATTGCTCTTGGACAGTTCAACGCCGTCGCCGTCGTCCTGGCTTTCAATACGTTTGTAATGATTGTAGACGGCCACCGAGAGAATCTTCTTGGCCTGTTCCTGGCCGATGACGTAATCGTCCAAAATGGCCTTGATCTCGTGGGGCTTGGGGATTTCCTTATGGCCCCGGCTGATCTTGATGGTCGGGTCGGAGGCCATGATCTCCCGGCACTGTTCCAGGCAGAGTTCGCAGATATGTATTTTTTCCGGTTCGGGTCCGGCGATCATGCGGACCCCTTCCCGCTGGGGCATGCCGCAAAAGGAGCACACCGGCTGGCTGGGTCTGTCGAAATCTTTGCTGCTCATTTTTCAGAACTTTCCGCGCCCCTGGCCTCGGCCCGGCGCTCTCGAATCACGTTGTCGATGAGGCCGTACTCCACGGCTTCCTCGGCATTCATAAAATTGTCCCGTTCAGTGTCGACAGCGATCCGTTCGACGCTCTGGCCGGTGTGCCTGGCCAGGATCCGGTTAAGGGCAGCTTTGGTCCGGGCCATTTCCCGGGCCTGGATGTCGATGTCGGTGGCCTGGCCTTGAAAACCGCCGGTGGGCTGATGAATCATAATGCGGCTGTTCGGGAGAGCGCCGCGCTTGCCCCTGGTCCCGGCCGCCAGCAAAAAGGCGCCCATGCTGGCGGCCTGCCCCATGCACAACGTGGCCACGTCGGGCTTGATGAACTGCATGGTGTCGTAAATGGCCAGGCCGGCGGTCACCGAGCCGCCGGGCGAATTGATGTATAAATGAACATCTTTTTTGGGGTCTTCCGATTCCAGGAAAATCAACTGGGAGCAGATCAGATTGGCCACATTGTCGTCCACGGGCGAGCCGAGAATAACGATGCGGTCTTTCAGGAGGCGAGAATAAATGTCATAGGCGCGTTCCCCCCGCCCGGTCTGTTCAACCACCACAGGAACATACATTATAACAATCCCCTTTTCGTCAGGCCCGGCGGGCCAAAGCCGCCGCGGCCCATTCTTAACCCATTCTTAATATATAATAAACCTATTAAAAATTATTTCAAGAGGCTTGGCTTCAAAAACAACGCTTTCGAGGCCGGAAATGTGAACATTGGGGCATTTTATTCCGGGTTGAAGGTCAAAAAATGGATTATGCCTCCCTGAACGGAGATTGGAAGCAATAAACGGGCCATGAAATGCGAACGGGGGACTGGTAAAACGAAGCGGATATGGGTATAATCAAATATTGTCATATTGACCTTGACGGCCTGAAGGGCGGCCAACGCCCGCTGAACAGCCTGAACCATACGGTGCAAACAATCATGAATTCCTTTCTGGCGGCCATCGGCCAGTTCATTTTCTACGCGGTCAGCATCTATGTCTGGATAATCGTCATCCGGGTGCTGCTGACCTGGATCAACCCCAACCCCTATACCCCGGTGATGCGCTTTCTGTCCCGGGCGACCGATCCCCTCCTGAACTGGGCCCGCCGGACCATGCCCCTGACCCTGGGCGGCCTGGATTTTTCGCCCATCCTGGCCATTTTGGCGCTGCACCTTCTGGGCGCGGTCGTGGGCCGCTGGCTCTGGAACATGGGCCTGGGCGCCCCGGCCATGATTCTCCTGCCCCAGGTGGCCATGGCCCTGATCAACCTTCTGTATTCCATAACCTGGCTTTTGATCGTCATCATGGCTCTGCGCCTGATAATGTCGCTGGTCCATCCTTCTCCCTACAATATGCTGGTTCAGATCATATTCGGGGTTTCCGAGCCCATTCTGGCCCCTTTACGCCGTCTTTTCCCCCCGGGGCCGGGCGGACTGGACTTAAGGCCGCTGGTCGTCCTGATTCTGACCATCCTGATTCAGCAGATGGTGCTGGGCTCCCTGGCCGGGGCGGTCCTGGGCTGGGCCGGAGGCCTGCTTGGCGCCCCCTGAGGACAAGGTCTGCCGCCTGGGCGTCAGCCTCTCCCCCCGGGCCGGAAGCAACGCCCTGATCGGCCGCCACGGCTCTGACCTGAAAATCAAAATTGCCGCCCCTCCGGCCGGAGGGCTGGCCAATCAGGCCCTGCTGAAATTTCTGGCCGGGCTCCTGGGCTGCGGCCGGGACCGCCTCAGTCTGGTCGCCGGGCAGCGGGGCCGGCGGAAGATCGTCAAAATTGAAGGGCTGGACGAAGAAAGCGTCTGGTCACGGTTGAGTGAACATCTAAAGGAGAACGGGGCATGATTTTTTGGGCCAAAGACAACATCGAACTCAACAGGCAGGGCGTTCAGGGCGGACAGGGGCAGGTCGTCAGCCGTCACCCCTTCAACGCCGACAACCGTCCGGAAAACACCTGCTTTAAGATGGTCGGGCAGATGACCCTGCCCCCCGGCGCCTCGGTCGGGGAACATACCCATACGGCCGATGAGGAAATCTATCTGATAGTCAGCGGCCGGGGCCTTTACACGAAAAACGACGGCTCGACCCGGGAAGTGGGCCCGGGCGACCTGACCATGACGCGCAAAGGCGAACGCCACGGCCTGGCCAATATCGGGCCGGAAGCGCTGCATTTCATCGCGGTCATCGCCGCCTGACGCCCGACGGAAAACGAAAATGACGGCCATACCCGAAGGCGTTTATTCGGAAACCAAGGTGCAGAAAATAGGCACCATGGGCACAGCCCGCACGCAGACCATTGTGGATTATTACCAATGCAGCCGTCTGGACGACGACACCATGAAAGTCCAGATCCTGGATATGTACGGCGAGCCCCTGCCTTTGGTGGAAAAGGTGCCCCTGGCCGACTTTCTCAAGCGCTTCACTTTCGAACCTGGCCAGTTCAAGACCCGCAAAAGCCCCGGCGACCTGGCCGCCGAAAAGGCCATTGCCACCGCCGAGAGGCACGTGGCCCACAAGGAATACAACAGCGCGGAATATGAATACTCCAAGGCCCTGAAGCTGGACAAGGAAAACGTGCGGGCCAACTTCGGGCTCGGCAAGCTCTACGTGGTCACCGGGGAACTGGAAAAGGCCTCCAAGGTCTTCAGCGGCCTGGCCCGGCAGGACAATGTCCTGGATCCGGAAAACAAGCACTTTTTCAATGAGCTGGGCATCGAACTGCGGGGGCTGAAACTTTACGACCAGGCCATTGATTTTTACGACAAGGCCCTGGACCTGGCCCCGGACGATGAAAATCTGCTGTTCAATATCGCCAGGGCGGCCTTTGAAGCCGGCGACAAGGCCAAGGCCGACGGTTTTCTGGACTGCGCCCTGACCATCAACCCCCAATTTGAGGCCGCCAAAAAACTCAAAGAATCACTTAAATGAAAATAGGGGAACACAAAAAGCGCCGCAGCAAAATAGACCGTCTGGAACTGTTGACCCTGGTCCATGAACTGGGCTCGATCTCGGCCGCGGCCAAAAAATTGGGCGTCTCTTACAAGGCGGCCTGGGAGGCCGTGGAACAGTTCAATAACCTCTCTGAGCATCCCCTTTTGGACCGCAAAACGGGCGGAGAGGCCGGCGGAGGCAGCTCGCTGACCGCCCATGGCCTTAATGTTTTGAATTTCATGAAAAAAATGGAATTCGAATTTGATCTCTTCCTGAAGGCCCTGGGCCAGACGCCCAAAAATTTCGAAGCCCTGGCCCAGTATATGAAAATCATCAGCTTCACCACCAGCGCCCGCAACCAATTTGGCGGGCGGGTCGTGGAGATTAAAACCGGGGCGGTCATCAGCGAGGTCCAGGTGGATATCGGCGGCGACCGCCTGGTGGCCACCATCAGCAATAAAAGCGTCCAGAACATGGGGTTGGAGAGAGATCATCAGGTCTACGCCCTGATCAACGCCAACGGCGTTTTGCTGACCACCGACCGCGGCTTCAAAAGCAGCGCCCGCAACCGCTTTACCGGGCTGGTCAAGTACTGTGAAATCGGTTCGGTCAACGGCGAGGTCATCCTGGACCTGCCGGGCGGCAAATCCATCGTCTCCAGTCTGACCAATGAAAGCATCCTGGATCTGGGCCTGAAGGTCGGCCTGGAGGTCACGGCCCTGATCAAAGCTTCCCACGTCATTTTGGCCACGGTCTGAGGCGGGGGAAATGTCTTGCCTTTAAAGCCGTTTTTCAGTAAATTCTTAAGCGGGGGTTTAAATTCGGGCCCGGGCGCCGGATTACGGGAAAGAGTCATGGTCAAAGCCGGAGGCGGCCGCCTATTTTTTACCTTCCTGGGGCTTTTATTTCTGGCCGGCTGTCAAAGCTCGGGGGCCGGCGCCTATATCGGGCGTCAGGAATTCGACTCGCTCTCCAGGCGCGTCGGCGCCCTGGAACAGCGGGTCGGGATCAGCGGCGACCTGGCCCAGTTGGCCTCCTCCAGTTCCGGCGCCCTGCTCCCCCCCCCGGGCGCCGACCTCAATTCCCCGGCCGGAACGGGAACGGCGGCCGCGCCGGCCTCCGGCAGTGAAAAATCTCTTTACCAGAAGGGGCAGAGCCTTCTGAAACAGAAAAAATATGATCAGGCCGCCTCGATCTTCAGCCAGATGCTGGCCCGGAATCCCGGGGGCCGACTGGCGCCCAACGCCCGTTATTGGCTGGGCGAATCTTATTACGCCCGAGGGCGTTACCAGGAGGCCGCCGCCGAGTTCCAGCGCTGCGCGGCTGATTATCCGAATTCGGACAAGGCCCCGGACGCCCTGCTGAAACTGTCCTACTCCCATGACCGGTTGGGGGACGGCCCCCAGGCTATGCTGGTGATGGACGAGCTCTTGAGCCGCTATCCGCGCTCCAACGCGGCGGATCTGGTTAAAAGCGGGCGGGTGCGCTTCAGCGGCTGAAGCTTTGAAAAAAACATATATTTATTTAAGGCGGCTCCATATCTTAAAGTTGACCGGATCGGGGAGTTTGGAATAGTGGGCGAAAACAATCTGGAAATGACGCCTAAAAAAGGCTGGCCTCCTCTGGAACTGTCTCTGGAGGAAAACCGGGCCGAGCCGGGAAGCGGGGCCTGGACTTATCCGCCCGAGCCCGAAAAAAAATCCGGCCGGCGCAAAAAAACTCCCAAAGCCTGGCGCCACCCCCAGGCCTGGGTGCCCCGGGAATTGAGTTTTCTCTTCTTCCTGGCCCCTTTTTTCTTCTGGCCGGTGGCCATTGCCCTGGGCATTCTCTATGTCTACAGTTCCTCCATGGCCGATGTGCCCTTTGATGAACTGCGTGATTTCAACCCCCCCACCATTTCCTACATTTACGCCGACGACGGCGCCACCCTGGCCGAACTGTACCGTGAGCATCGCCTGGTGGTGCCTGTGGCGCAGATTCCCACGATAGTCATCCAGGCCTTCCTGGCGGCCGAGGATTCCAATTTCTACCAACACCAGGGCGTGGATCTGATGGGCCTGGCCCGGGCCTTTATGGCCAATCTGGAAGCCGGGCGCACCGTCCAGGGGGCTTCCACCATCACCCAGCAGATGATCCGCACCTTTTTGCTGACCAACGAGAAGACCTATGACCGCAAGCTGCGGGAAATAGTCCTCTCCTGGCGGGTGGAGCGCAGTTTCAGCAAAGATGAAATTCTGCATCTTTACCTCAACCGCATTTACCTGGGCCGGGGCGCCTACGGCGTGGAATCGGCCGCCCGCCTTTATTTCGGCAAGAGCATCGGAGAAGTCACCCTGCCTGAGGCGGCCATGCTGGGCGGACTGGCCAAGGCCCCCGGCCAAATGGCCGCCCACCGGGGCACCGAGAAAAGCCTGGATAGACAGCATTGGGTTCTGGAGCGCATGAAAATCGTTGGTTTCATCACCCCGGAAGAGGAGCAGGCGGCCCGGAACACCCCGCTCAATTTCATCCCTTCCCGGCCCAACCTCTATCGTGAAACCTCGCCCCAGTTCACGGAGGTGGTCCGGCGTCAGGCCATCGAGCTTCTGGGTGAAGAGCAGTTGCTGACCGAAGGTTACAAAATTTACAGCACCCTGGACCGGAAAGCCCAGGAAATGGCCAGCCAGGCCATCCGCAACGGCCTGGACGCCCTGGCCCGGCGGCAGCGCATGTCGCCCCGCGTCGCCCGGCTCAACCAGCTGCAGGCCCTGGAACACAACCGCGAACAGCGGGAACAGGCCAAAAGCCGACCCCTCATGGTCGGCCAGGAGATCGCCGCCCTGGTGGTGGCCCTGGAAGACGGCCAGCAGGGGCCCGGCCTGCTCATGTCCATCGGCGACCAGGAAGGCTTTCTGCCTCTGGAGGCCGTGCGCTGGATTCTGGCCGGCCGCAAACTGGACCAGTATTTCGCGGTGGGCGACCTCCTGATGGTCCGGGTCGCCGACCTCAACGCTCAAAGCGGCCGTTTCGACCTGGTCACCGCCCCGCCCCCGGATCTTCAGGGCGGCCTGGTGCTGATGGAGAACAAGACCGGCCGGGTGCTGGCCATCATCGGCGGCCGGGATTTCGGGCAGAGCCAGTTCAACCGGGCCATCCAGGCCCGCCGGCAGCCGGGCAGTTCCTTCAAGCCCATCGTCTACACCGCGGCCGTCGACAACGGTTACACCGAAGCCTCCATTGTCTACGACACTCCGGTCAGCTATCCCCAGGGACCGGGCATGCCGCCCTGGCGGCCGAAGAACTACAGCGGCCGCCACAGCGGGGCCATGACCCTTTACGACGCCCTGCGCTCTTCCATCAATATCGTGGCCGTCAAGATCTGCGAAGTGATCTCCCCCCAGGTGGTGGCCGAGTATGCCCGGAAAATGGGCATCAATTCCCCTCTGGTGGAACGTCTGCCCCTGGCCCTGGGGGCCTCGGAAGTCACCCTTCTGGAACTGACCCAGGCCTACTCCACCTTCCCCAACCAGGGCTCCTGGTGCTGGCCTGTCTTCATTGACCGGGTCGAGGACCGTCACGGCCAGGTGGTGCGCAAATTCGACCCCTATCTGACCAAGGCCATTTCTCCGCAGACGGCCTATATCATGGTGGATATGCTGGTGGGCGTGGCCAGCCGGGGCACGGCCGCCCGGGTGGGCGCGGCTTTCAAGGGCATACCCATCGGCGGCAAGACCGGCACCACCAACAGCCAGGCCGACGCCCTCTTTATCGGCTTCACCCCGGATTACACCTGCGGGGTCTGGGTGGGCCGGGATCTGCGCATCAACCTGGGGCACGGAGAACAGGGCGGCCGCAGCGCAGCGCCCATCTTCATCGAATTCATGCAGGGTTTCCTCAAAGACAAGCCCGTGGGCCGCTTTGAGGTGCCCGAGGGCGTGGTGCGCCGCAATCTGCCGGAATCGGAAATGGGCCAGGACGACGTCATGACCATGAGCGGGCGTTCCTTTGTCTTCAAGGTCGGCGAAGTCGGCCGGGGACGCGTCGACCAGAGAATCCACGCCTCCCCGGACGAAAGTTTCGACCCGGCCGCCCGGGCCGCCACCCGAAGCCGGGGCCCCGACTTCTCCACCATGAACCAGAGCGAACTGGACAGGCGTCTGTTGGAATACCTCAAAGATTACGAACGCCGGCAAGGCGCTTCCGGCGGCGGGCGCTGACGGCCGGGCCATGATCCTGGCCACTAAAAACAGGCCCAAGGCGGCCGAACTGGCGGCTCTGCTTTCGGCGGTGGCCGACCCGGACCTGGACCTTATCTCCCTGGCCGACTGGGAAGAGCGGCATCAGGCCCTGCCCGAAGCCGAAGAAGGGGCCGACAGCTTTGCGGCCAACGCCCTCCTCAAGGCCCGTCATTACGCCCGGCTGACCGGCCGCCCGGCCCTGGCCGACGATTCCGGCCTGAGCGTAGCCGCCCTCCGGGGCCGCCCGGGGGTGCTTTCGGCCCGTTACGGCGGCCCGGGACTGGACGATGCCGGCCGCTGTGATTTTCTTCTGGAGAATATGGCCGGACGTTTTGACCGCCGGGCTTATTTTACTTCGGTGCTGGCCCTGGCCCGGCCGGACGGCCGGGCTCTGTGCTGGCCGGGGGAAATGCCCGGCCTGATCGCCCGGGAAAAACGGGGGGCCCAGGGCTTCGGCTATGACCCCATCTTTTATTACCCCCCGCTGCGGAAAACCCTGGCCCAGATTCCGGCCGCGGAAAAGAATAAAATTTCCCATCGGGCCCGGGCGGCCCGGGCCTTTTTGAACGATGCCCGCCGCATCAGGCAATTTTTGAACTAGGAGGATCGCATGACCCGCAGAATCGGCGTTTTGACTGGGGGCGGCGACTGCGCCGGCCTCAACAGCGCGGTCAAATGGGTGACCAAGACCGCCACGGATCCCCACTTGACCGCCTATCGGGGCGAGGCCATGGAAGTCATCGGCCTCCGGGAAGGCTGGAAGAGCCTGGTTTCGGTCAATCCCGAAGATCCGGACTCGGTGGCCCGCTGGACCATGCCCCTGGATGAACTGGTGGTCCGCACCTGGGACCGTCAGGGGGGCACCGTCCTGGGCAGTTCCCGCACCAACCCCTTTAATCCCAAAGATGACCGCAGCGCCCAGTGCCTGGCCAACATCGCCGGCCTGGACCTCCACGCCCTGGTGGCCATCGGCGGCGAAGACACCCTGTCGGTGGCCTATAAGCTCAACAATCTGGGGCAGAAAGTGGTGGGCATCCCCAAAACCATCGACCGTGACCTCAACGCCACGGATTATACCCTGGGTTACGACACGGCCCTGAACGTCATCACCGAAGAGGTGGACCGCCTGCGCACCACAGCCGGCAGCCACAGCCGCCTATTCGTGGTCGAAGTCATGGGCCGCCACGCCGGCTGGCTGGCCCTGGAAGGGGGCGAGGCCGCCGGGGCCCACGTCATTTTAATCCCGGAATACGACTTTGAGGTGGCCAAAGTGGCCGAGCTTCTGGAACGGCGGCGGCGGGCCGGAGTACGCTACGATATTGTGGTGGTTTCCGAAGGGGCCAGAATCAGGGGCCAGGGCGAACTCTACCTCTCCGACAAGGAAGACGGCTTCGGCCACAAGGTTCTGGGCGGCATCGGCGAATATCTGGCCAAGCAGTTGGAAGCGGCCACCGGTTACGAAACGCGCCATGTGGTCCTCTCCCATATTCAGCGGGGCGGGCAGCCCTCGGCCCGCGATCGCCTGATGGGCCGTTACTTCGGCATTGCCGCCGTCGATCTCATCCTGGAAGAGGATTTCGGCCGCATGGTCTCCTTCCGCAACGGGCAGATCACTTCGGTCTCCCTGAAACAGGCCATAGAAAAACTGTATCTGATCGACGTCGACACTCTCTATGACCCGTTGCGCTACAACGGCCGGCGCTCCTCCATGCTGCCCCGGTCGCCCAGGGCCGAATAAAAGAATGTAGAAATCTGATGCGCCTTTTTTTATTCATTTTTTTTCTGATCGCCGTTCCGGCGGCCCTGGCCCAGGAGAACGCGCCCTCCCCCGCCCCGGGCCTGGGCGTCCAGGGGCCGGCCGCACCGGCCTTGAACCGAATTTTTTCCGTCGGCGACCAGTGGTCTCTCTACGGCATGCCGCAGGACGGCCGGCTCAGCCGGGAGGCTTTCGAAAACATAGTCGCCCAGGTCAGGCACAGCACCTTTGACAGCACGGTGGTTCAGGTGGTGGTCATTCTGCGGGACAGCGAAGTCGGGGGCACCCTGGGCCTGGTGGAGAAGCGGGGCCGGCGGGCGGCCGGTCTTTTTGTGGAGGAAGGCGGCCCCGGGCCCTACGACGTCTGGCATGCCGTGGGCTATAACAGCAGCCCCGAGAGAATCGTCACCGACTGCCAGGAAAATATCCTGGCCGCCGAGGAAGTCTACAAGGATCTGCCCTTAACCTTCGTCGGCACGGTCAAAAGGGTGAGCAAAGATGCCGCCGGCCGCATTTTTGTCGAATTTTCCATCAAATATCAGAATATTGATCTGGCCTGCTATCCCTGGGAAGACGCCCCCCAGGCCGTGGACCTGCGGGCTCTCCGAACCGGCGACCGCCTGAGAGTCAGCGGCCAGTTCACCGAAATTTCCAGCCAGGGGCTCAAGCTGCGAAGCTGCCTTTTCAGCCGCTAGGAGCCTGTCG